>NZ_CP063194.1:641924-962886 GCF_028609865.1 Corynebacterium jeddahense | reverse complement strand
TTTGCGAAGTGGATCCACCCGCAGGAGTTCGCAGACATCAAACCGAACCAGGATTTCGTGGACTTCCACAAGAAGTGGATGCCGTTCGACTACAGCGGCGTATTCTTCTACGACCCAGCGAATCCAGAGGAAAGCTAACGCATGAGCACCCAGGTATCCGTGGCGGTCGAACCCACCGTGGATGCTCGCCAGGCCGCGATCGAAAGCTACCGGAAACGCGGGCGCAACAAGACGCTCGCCATTATGGGGCTTGTGATTGCGGCTTTTGCGAGCTTCGTCTTCAGCGTTATCGTCGGCCCACTCAACATCGCGCCTTCCGATGTGTTCAACGCCGTGTTCCGCCCGGAACTGGTGGATGAAAAGACTCGCGTGGTCATCCAAACCCTGCGCCTGCCCTCCGCTGTAATGGCAGTGCTGTGCGGGGCCGCGCTAGGGCTTGCCGGCGGGCAGATGCAAACGATTTTGGATAACCCCCTCGCCGAGCCATTTACGCTGGGCATTTCCGCCGCCGCGGCGTTCGGTGCCGCACTATCGATCGTGATGGGTTGGACCCTCATTCCTAACCCGCAGTTCAACCTGGCGCTCACCGCGGCTATTGCGGCGCTTCTTGCCGTGGCCATCGTCGCTGGAGCTTCCGTGTGGCGCGGAGCGACCGCCGAATCCATGATCCTGCTCGGAATCGCGCTGTCGTTCTTCTTCCAGGCACTGCTGTCTCTTCTGCAGTACGGCGCCAACATCGAGGCGCTCCAGCAAATCGTGTTCTGGACCATGGGCTCAATGCAGCGAGCAAACTGGACCGCCAACATCATTCTTGCGGTGGTGCTTATCGCCGCGGTGCCGTTTTGCGTCGTTAACGCGTGGCGCCTCACCGCGCTTCGGCTTGGCGACGACCGCGCAGCCGCACTCGGAATCGACGTGAAACGCCTCCGCCTTACGACTCTGCTGGTGGCATCCTTCCTTGCCGCCGCGTCTGTGGCCTTCACCGGCATCATCGGCTTCATCGGCTTGGTCGGCCCCCACGTTGCCCGCATGCTCGTGGGCGAGGACCAAAAGTTCTTCCTCCCCGGCGCGGCTGCAGCCGGTGCGATGCTGTTGAGCTTGGCGTACGCGGTGTCGATCTCGATCATTCCGGGGCTGGCAATTCCGATCGGCATCATCACCGCGCTCGTCGGCGTGCCATTCTTCGTGTTCCTCATCTTCACTAGGTCTCGCCGAAGGGGTGCATGATGACCATCAGCGCGCAAAACCTCACCGTGAACTACGGGAGCACCACTATCCTTCACTCGTTATCCTTCGGCCCACTCGGCAGCGGGAAGGTAGTCGGGTTGATCGGCCCTAACGCGGCCGGCAAATCGACGCTAGTGAAAACGATCGCGGGTATTAAAAAGCCTTCCGACGGCACGGTGTCAGTCACTGCGGGTGGGTGTGAACTCCTTGGTAAGCAGCGCGTGGAGGCGCTGGGTTACGTGCCGCAAGATCTCCTCAGCAGTGCCACACTCACGGCATTCGAGTCGGTTATGGTCTCCGCCCGCCGCCGCGGCGATGCGTCATGGGACCCGATCGAGCACACCGCCGCGATCTTGGACCGGCTCGGCATCACGCATCTCGCGGACCGACTCGTGTCCGACATGTCCGGTGGCCAGCGCCAGCTCGTCGCCGTCGCGCAGATGCTGGTGCGTGAGCCGAGCGTCATGCTTCTCGACGAACCCACGTCCGCTCTCGACCTCCGCCACCAAATCGAGCTCCTCCAGATCATCCGCCAGGAAGTCGCCGGGACGGACCGTCTCGCGTTGGTGGCCATCCACGACCTCAACCTCGCCGCCCGATTCTGCGACGAGTTGCTGGTAATGAAAAATGGCCGCGTCCTCGCCCAGGACGAGCCGGTTGCCGTGCTCACCCCGGACCTGCTAGAGGAGGTCTACGAGGTGCGCGCGCGTGTGCTTGACGATGCCGGCGTTCCCGTCGTATGCCCGGTGTGATAGCTACATCCCGGTGATCTTCTTCAGCCGGTCGATCTGCTCCGAGGCCTGCGCTTTGGTCAAATTGGCTGGGATCTGCTCCCCCGCCTGCTTCGCCATCGCGTCGATGTAGGACTTCTGAGATTCGGTGGCCGGCTGATCGCCCGTCGCCCACTCAGAAGGATCCTTTTCCAGATTGCCGTCCTGGGTGTCGCCGGTTGCGCCAAGCATCTCCTGGTTCTGCTGGGCCGGCTGACCTGCTGCCTGCTGTTGCCCATCAACCGCGGGCTGCTCAACCGGGCCGTCAAGCTCCGGGTCGTACGGCGGGACCTGCGGCGTCGCTGCGGGATCAGTGGTGGGATCGAAGTTCTGGTTCATCGTTCGGCCTTTCTCTTCGGAAGTGACGCCATGCTACCCGAGTCAGGCCTGCGCTTACGGCCCATTCAGTCGGCTCCACATCACCACCGATCCACGCGAGCAATGAGATGGCGAGCGGGCGTTGAAACCTCACTAATGTGGCAGCCATGAGACGTCGATTAGCTCTTGCCCTTATGTTGCCCCTTGCGCTCCAGGGATGCTCTGGGGTGGGTGGCCGCGAGACAGTGCATGTCACCTCAACGCAGTGGGTGGACCCGGACACGGGCGAAGTTGTAGAGCACGCCGAGCCTGAGGCCGCAGATGACAGCAGTTGGCAATCGGAGTTTGAGTGGGTGCTGAACCACCCGGGCGACTACCCGGTGAACTCGGCCGCACAGTACACCCCGGACGGGACGTATGAGTATGCGCTGGTCGAGGCGAACGGCGGTGGCACGCCTGAGCTGCTGCTTGCAGTGAGTAGCGGCCATACGCAGCCGGTGATCGTGTTCACCATCGGCGATGACGGCAAGGCCCATGCGTCGCCCGAGGTGCTCATCATGGGCACGCCTGGCAATGGTGCCGCACGCGAGGGGGTGGCCGCGTCTGCAAGTGGGAACGGGATCTACCAGATCAGCGGATCCGCGGGCTCGCGAGAGCACCTTTCGCGGCACTTCGTGTTGGACGGCGCCTCCCTGTCGAAGGCCTCGGAGGAGACCTTCAATATCACGCAAGGATTGCCTGACCACCAGAACATTGAATGGACGCCCACAGGCGACAAGTCGGCGCTAACGGCGGGAGTTCCAGTTGGTTCTGGCTCGGGCTCTGCTTCCGGTTCAGACGGGGCATCCGGAGAGCTGCAGGCAGGCCAGGTGGAGTTCACCGGCACTGTGCGTGGATACACGGGCGAAGAGTTGATGGCGCCGCTCGGCTACGGAATGCCGAACGGCGAGGACCCGAACAGCGTGTATTACGTTCTTGACCTCGATAGCCCCCTCATGGTGCGCGGCCGCACAGCGCCGGGGTACAAGACGGAGGAGGTAAAGCGGTTCCGGCTCGGCCACGATGAAATTGGGGCGCGTGGGCACTCGTACCAGGACGGGTTGGAGTGGGCACAGTACGTCGATAAGCGAGTGCGCATTGTTGTTGATGAAGGGGACGTAAACTTCCCCACCGATACCTCAATGCCACTTGGCACGCCTGGGTTCGGGGAATCGATGACGTACACGGTGCTGGAATAACGGGAGGTTGAGTCCTAGAGGGAGGGTTCGCTGCCCGTGTCCCCTTTGGGAATCCAGATCCCCCCTTCCTCGGCAACGAGCTCCGCGCTGCCCGCCGGCGGCGGCACGCACCGCCCCGCCGCAACCTCGCGGGCCACCAGCGCGGCCACCACTGCATCAAGGCAGTCTGCGTTGCCCAGTACCGCCGCCTCGAATCCGTTCCAGTCGAGGGCGAACCGCCGCTGCAGGCCATCCATGATGGCGGCGCGCGCCTCCCGGCCGGCGCCCGCACCCCTACCCGCCGATCCCTTGTACCCGCGGTGCAGCAACCCCCACCGCTTCAGCGCCGCCGCCGGATACACCTCCGCGATCCGCCCCCCGCCCGGTCAAGCTCCGCCGCGTCCATGCCGTCGGCGCGCAACCGCGCTTCGATCGCAGCCCACCGCAACGCCGGGTACGCGATCCGCTCGGCCGCGACCGGCAGCGGCACCACGCCCGCGATCCGACGCGCTTCCAGGTCCGTGAATCGGTTCACCAGGCCGCGGCGCCATTCGGCCCCGCCCTCCTGCGGCTCCAAGGTGCGCACCGCGTGCAGGGCGATGACCTCGCGAAACGCCCGCGGCCACCCGAGCGGCACGTCGATTCCAGTGCGCTCCGAGGCGCGGATTCGGGAGGCGGTGGTGGGGTCGGAGGCGTTGAGGGAGACGTCGAGAAGCAAGAGCTCCTCCCCCGCCGCCTCAAGGGTCGCGATGCCTGTGCGGGCGGGGTCAGCGGCGAGATCGATGCCAGCGAAGATCATGTGGCCTATCTTGGCAGCCACGAACGCTAACCGGTCGCGCGCGCCGTCGCCCAGGCGTCCGGCTACGGTAATGCGCATGCGTATCTTCACCGTCGGCCACTCCAACCTCGAATTCGACGAGTTTGCTCGCATGCTTGAGGCAGCCGGCGTCAAGACGATTGTCGACGTACGCAAGTTGACGGGATCGAGGAAGTACCCCTGGTTCAACGACGATTACCTCACCCAGCACCTCCCAGAGCGCGGCATCGCCTACGGGAAGAACGAGGGGCTGGCGGGGCGGCGCAACGTGTCTAAGACCGTACCGTTCGAGGTCAATGCCAACTGGCAAAACCGCAGCTTCCACAACTACGCCGACCACGCGCTCGGTGAGGAGTTCGCAGCCGCGCTGACCGAGCTGCGCGAGCACGCAGCCGAAACACCGACCGCGATCATGTGTTCCGAGGCGGTGTGGTGGCGCTGCCACCGTCGCATCATCTCCGACCACCTCCTCGCACACGGGGACGACGTGGAGCACATTATGGGGTTGGGGGCCGGAGGAGCGTCGATAAGCAAGGCAAAGCTCAACGACGGCGCGGTAGTCGGCGAGGACCTCCTCGTGCGCTACCCGGCGCGATAGGGGTCACACGAGCGGCCAAGGGTACGGGAACTCGGATTGCGGCTCCGGCAGCCACGGCAGGCGCACGATCCGGGACGCGCGGGACTTGAGCGCCGCCACCTCTTCCGGTGAAAGCAGCTCGGCCACCCCGGCGGGCACCTCGGCCACGAGCGGCTCCACCGCTTCGACCAATTCTTCTGGGATCGGCTCGTGCGCGAAGTCCCAGATCACGGTGCGCAGCTTCGGGTCCTGGTGGAAGCATAAGCCCTGGTCGATGCCCCACACGTGGTCGCCACGGCTGGCAGACCGCTCGAGCAGCACGTGGCCCGACTTGCGGTCGGTGTTGTTCACCAGCAGGTCGAACACGGCCAGGCGGAGGAATTCGGGGTGCAGGTCGGGGCGGGTCTCGTAGAGCGGGAAGTAGTGGGAGCCATCGTTGTCCACGTAGTACTGCAGCGACCCGATGCCGAGCGGCTCGATCTCGCGCACCACCGTGGGCGGCACAACGGACCAGCCCAGCCACTCGCTGAGCAGGTACGCGGCCCGCTCCCGCTTCCACAGCCCGGGCTCGAAATCGTCGAGGTAGCGCTCCCCCAGCTCGGGCTTGAAGATGCCCCAGCAGTAGTCCTCTTGGCCGCCGTGGAGCGCCAGCGTGATGTCCACGAGCACGGTGAGGTTCGACGACTCCGCGATCTGGCCTACGAACCCCACCTCGCCGTGCTGCAGTAGGTCGATCGTGTTCATAGCTCGAGCTCCGAAATCGAGCACGGCTCCGCCGGGATCTGCTGGAACGCGCCCCAGCCCCGGCCCGTGAAGTGCGCGAGCGCTGCCTTGATCGGGTCGGCGTGGGTGAAGCAGGCCACCACCTCGCCCGGGTGCCGCGCCGCGATCCCGCGGACGCACCCCACCACGCGCTCCTGCATCTCCACGAAAGGCTCCCCGCCGGGGAACCGGAACTCTTCGGGGCGCTTCTGCACCACCTGCCACTCGGGCAACTTCGCCAGCTCGACCAAGGACTTACCGGTCCACGTGCCGAAATCGGCTTCAAGGAGGCCGTCGTCAAGCAAAAGCTCTTTTCGGAAGCGCTCGCACGTGGGCGCAGCGGTCTCCCGCGCCCGCTCGAGCGGCGATGCGTACACCGCGTCGACGCGGGCGAGTTGCTTGGCGACGCCCTCGGCTTGCCCGCGCCCCCGCTCCGAAAGGTGCAACCCCGGCGTGCGTCCGGGGAGGATTTTGCCCGTCGTCGGGGTCTCGCCGTGGCGGATGAGGTAGATGGTGGTCACGCCCGCGATAGTATGCCTTCGGGGGGCTCGCGAGCACCCCATGGATCCCGCGAGACGAAGAAGGATGCCCATGGACCAACCGAACCCGTTCGCGCGCGCACTCACGCACGCGCCCGACTACGTGCCGTCGTATTTGTCGGCGATCACGCCCGAGAGCTTTTCGCTTATCGACGACTCCTGGCGCACCATCGCCCGCACCTACGCCGGCGCCGAGGTCGAGTACACGCTGAAGATCGAAAGCGACCCGCAGAAAGACACGGTGAAGGAGGTCCGCATCGACGGCACCCCGGTGCGCGACCTGCCGATGCTGGCCGCGCGCCCCGAGACGGTGCTCGAGTGGTTCGACGCCATCGTCTACCTCGATGCGTGCGGGCGCGAGATGGACCGGCAAGATCCCCGCTGGCGCGGCGATGACCTGGAGACGGAGTTCGAGCGCATGGAGCACGGCGTGGTGATGCGCGCCGAGGAACCGGTGCGCCTCGAGGCGTTCTGCGGCCCGGGTGCGCCCCAGAAGGTGCAGGAGCACCTAGACCCCATCCTCGCAGCGAGCCCGCTCGAGGTGGAGGTGCGGCCGGTGCTCGCATGGCCCGCGGCCGCCTCCTCCGGCGGCTACGGCGAGATCCCGCTCGTGGTCGCCCCGGGCGAGCCCGACCTGTACTGCGCCCTGCCGTTCGCCGCCGACGCCAAGCCGCGCACCTGGTACACCGAGCTGGAACGCATGCAGTACGACTGCTACGCGTACGCGCACTTCGCTGACGCAAGCATGAATTTCAGTGGCGGCGCCGTCGCCAGCGGAGGCTCCACCGTCTTCCGCCTCTCCGAGCTGCCGAGCTACGTCCGCCTCGGCGAGCCCGGCCAGGCCGCGACCGCCCCGTGGTGGGCCGTTTGCTTTTCACAGCTCGACCTCGTGCTGCCCGCCTCGCCCGAGGAGGGGCTCCTCTACGTTGTGGTCGACGACAACGGCGCGAGCGTGACCATCCAGAACATGCCTCGCGGCACCTGGGCCAAGCGCCACCAGCTGCAGGAACGCTTCCAGCGCCGCTGCGGCGGGCTGGCTGACGACTCCATCCCCCACACCGACGACGAAATCGCCCGCGCAATCACCTCCGCCCTTACCGCGATCGGAGGCTCCAATGCCCAATAAGACCACCATTGACCGCGTCGATGTCCTCCCGCCCATCGACGACAACGGCGGCTGGTCCCACAAGGGATGCGCCTGGGACAACGCTCCATGCGGGGAAGCTGCGACCTACTACGTCAGCTACACCTGCCCCGAACACGGCCGCGCGCACGCCGGCGAGACGCGGCTGTTCTGTCCGCGCCACTACGCGATTTCCCTTCTGCACGCCGTCGAGGTGGCGGCGCCGCTTGCCGGGTGCGGCTTCGATGACGTGGTCTTAGGGCACGGGGCGCTCTAGGCGTACTGACCGGACACGTTGGTCAATCGTGAGGACGGCGGCTGGTTCCCGCAGGCCGTGTGGGGTCGGTGGTGGTTGTAGTAGTGCAGCCAGCCGTCCAACTCACCCCGCCGCTCAGCCTCGGAGGTGTAACAGCGGGCGTAGGCCCAGCCGTCAGCCAGGGTCCGGTGGAACCTCTCGAACTTGCCGTTGGTCTGCGGCCGATACGGACGGGTCCGCTTGTGCGTGATGCGGAGCTCGGCGCAGGTGTCGCGCCACAGATGTGAGCGGTAGGCGCCGCCGTTGTCGGACAGGACTCGTTCGACGGTGACGCCCCGCTGGTTGAACCACTCGTCGGCCCGGACCAAGATAGCGGTGGCTGTTTGGGCGGTTTCGTCGTCGTGGATCTCGGCGTAGGCGACGCAGGAGTGGTCGTCGATGACGGTGTGGACGTAGGCCTTGCCCATCAACGGGTCGCTGTACTTGTTGCGGGGCTTGTCTGGTGTGGCTGCTCGGTTCTTCTCGCCTTGCTGGCGGCCGACGTACCGCCAGCCGCAACCGTCGGGGATGTTGCCGAGCTTCTTCACGTCGACGTGCAGCATCGCCCCGGGGTGGTCGTGCTCGTAGCGGCGCACCGGCTCCCCGGTGGCCCGGTCAACGTGCGACAGCCTGTTGAGTCGGGCGTCGACCAGAATCCGGTGGACAGTCGACGGGGCGATCCCGAGCCGGCAGACCAACTGGACCGGTCCTTCCCGTAGGCGCAGCCGCAGGTCGATACAACGCCGGGCGGGCTGCGGGCTGGTTCGGTTCGGCGAGTGGCGTGGCCTGGACGATCGGTCCTGCATGGACTGCCCGGCCCGGTAGCGGTCGGCCCAGCGTTTCACGGTCGGCCAGGACACTTGGAAGCGGGCTGCGACCTCGCTGACCGGCCAGCCGTCCTCGATGACGGGGCGAGCGACAATCAGGCGGTGACGCGGTATGAGAGCGGCGTGCGCGTGTGACATGGGCCTCCTGGAAGACGATTGCGGGGCCGAATGATCGGCCCCCGCAGTTGGTGGGATGTCGGTTGTGTGCTCGGAGTCCTAGGTCTGAGTGGTCCGTCTGGGCGGGGGAAGTTGTCCGCAGACCATGGCTGCGAGGGCGACTGCGAAGCCCAGGCATTGCGTGAGGCTCAGGTGCTCGTGGGCGAGCAGCGCGCCGAGGGCAGCGGCCACCAGTGGTGAGAGGAGGCCGAGCAGGGCCGTTGAGGTGACGGGCAGTCGTCGCACTCCGGCGAACCACACGCTGTACGAGATCAGTGCACCGGCCACGCCAAGCCAGGCGTAGCCCATCCAGCCGTGAGCGTCGATGGCCGATGGCGGGGTCTCCACCAGTAGCGCTGGGACAGACAGGAGCAATCCTGCCGCGGTGAGTTGCCATCCGGCCAGCGCCACGGCCGACGTCCCGAGGGGAAGCTGCCACTTCTTGGTCAGAATGACTCCGGTTGCCATGGCGAACGCGCCGCCCAGGCCTGCTGCTACGCCGACAAGGTCCAGGGTTGCCCCAGGGCCGAGGACGACCAGCGCGACGCCGAGGACTCCGACGACGCCCCAGGCCAGACGCCAGCCGGAGAGCCGCTCGTGAAGGATGGCGACGGCGAGGAAGGCGATGATGATCGGCTGGACCGCACTCAGGGTGGCGGCGACGCCCCCGGGGAGGCGCTGGGCGGAGACGAACAGCAGCGGGAAGAACGCTGCCATGTTGAGCCCGCCCAGCACGAGGCTCTTCCACCACCAGGAGCCGTGCGGCAGCTGCCTGGACACCGCCAGGGCAACCAGGCCGGCGGGGAGCGTCCGCATGAATGCGCTGAACAGCGGATGTCCTGGAGGGAGCAGGTGGGTGGTCACGATGTAGGTGGTGCCCCATGTGGCCGGGGCTAGGGCGGTCAGCACGGTCCAGCGCAGCGAAGCGCGCGACGAGGTGTTGGAAGCGGTCATGTGCTTATCGTCGCCGAGGGTATATAAATGAGTCCAACACATTGTTGTCATTCCAACGATGAATGGAGATCATTGATCTCGTGGAGCTCCAACAACTGCGGTATGTCATCGCCATCGCCGAGGAACGCAATTTCACTCGCGCTGCCCAGCGCTGCTTCGTGGTGCAATCGGCCCTGAGCCACCAGGTCAAGGCGCTGGAACAGGAGCTTGGCACGGCACTGTTCGTCAGGTCTTCCCGACGAGTGGAGTTGACCCCCGCCGGCGAGGCGTTCCTACCCGAGGCCCGTGCCAGCCTGGCGGCCGCCGATCGTGCCGTCACGGCCGCTGCCGAGGCGACCGGACAGATCCGCGGAAGTCTGGCCATCGGCGTGATTCCCACCGTCACGGCCGTCGACGTCCCAGCGGTGCTGGCCCACTTCCACGCCGCCTACCCGCAGGTCGACCTTCTCATGCGCAGCGGTGGCAGCGACCAGTTCATGAGAGACATTCGTGAGGGCCGGCTCGACCTGGCCTTCCTCGGCCTCGACGGCGAAACCTCCCCTCAGGGCGTTGCCGCCGCCACGATCGGTAGCGGCCGTCTGGTCGCCGTCCTGCCGGCGCACCACGAGCTGGTCCGACGCAGACGACTCACACTGGACGACTTGCACGGTGAGACCTTCATCGACTTCCCCGCAGGATCACCCGGCCGGCTGCAGAGTGACAAGGCCTTCGAGAGGGCAGGCCTGGCCAGGCGAGTTGCTTTCGAAGCCTCGACACCGCAGTTCATGTTGGCGCTCGTGAGCCGGGGACTGGGCACGTGCTTGTTGCCCAGTGGCGTCGTCCCGCAAGACGCAAGTCTCCTGACCGTTCCCGTTGTCGATGGCCCAGTCCGTACCGAGTACATGGCGTGGGACCAGTTCAATCCCAGCCCAGCGGCCAGGACGTTCGTCGACCATGTCTTGAGTTCCACCGCATCATCGCGAAGCGATCAGTCGTAGCTCTCAATCAACGTGTCCGGTCAGTACATCTAGGCCGGGCCCGGGCGGGGCTTTTAGCTTTACGACGACTACATATTCGTCCCCGCAACACGTAGCACCAGAAAGCGAGCGCCGCCCCGAGGGGCTCCATCTCGCGCACCACCGTCGGCGGCACAATCCCCACCCCAGCCACCCGCTGAGCAGGTAGGCGACCCGCTCCCGCCGCGCACCGCCCCGCCTTGAAGTCGAGGGGTCTCGCCGTGGCGGATGAGGTAGATGGTGGTCACTCCGTAGCTCCGAAGGGGTTGAAGACCGGCACTCCTAGACGGCGGAAGTCCTTCTCGTTGCGGGTGACCACTGTGAGACCGTGCTCAGCTGCGATCGCCGCGATCTGCGCGTCTCGTTCTGGGGCAGGATCGGGAACATGCATCTGCGCCTCACGTAGTGCTCCCTCCGCCGTAAGGTGCAGAATCCTGGCTGCGAAGGTCGGGATAACTTGAGCGCGCAGCCAGCTTGAGATGAGCTCTGCACGCTCGCCTTCGCCTCGGTGGCGCAGACGGAGGACGCCAATTTCGATCTCCAGGATGGTAATCGTGGAGGTGAAAAGCTCCACCTCCGGCACCTCGTCGAACCATTGCATGACCGCTGGATTCGGACGGCGCCTCTGAAGTTCACTGAGCACGTTCGTGTCCAGGAGGTACATCAGAATTCAGGGACCTTCCACTCGAAGGAAACTGGTTCGAACTCGTAGTCCGTGGGATTCTTCATGCGTAGTTTTTCAACGATGCTTCCCGTGCCCCCTTTCAGTCGCAGGTATTCGTCATAAGACAGCAACACGTGAGAAGGTTTTCCCCGGTCCGTGACAATGACCGGAGACTCGAGAGCATCGCGCTTTGCAACGCTCAGATTCTGATTGAATTCTCGAGCTGACATACTAGTGGTCATGGCTCTCCCTCCGTAGTAACGTGACTACATTCTAAACCTCCGTCTCGTGATGCACAACCCCGGCGTACCCTGGCCGGCATGACTGAAGCGCCGCAGACCCCGCCCGCAATCACCACTCTCGGCGAGCTGAAAGCCGCCGGCTACACCTACAAGTCGGTGCGCGAGGAGCTGCGCGATAACCTCATCGCCAAACTGCGCGCGGGTGAGAACCCCTGGCCCGGCCTCCACGGCCTCGAGCACACCGTGATCCCGCAGGTCGAACGCGCCATCATCGCCGGCCACGACATCGTGCTCCTCGGCGAGCGCGGCCAAGGCAAGACCCGCCTGCTTCGCACGCTGCCTTTGCTTCTCGACGACTTCGTGCCCGCCGTGGCAGGCTCCGAGCTGCGCGAACACCCCCTCAACCCGATCCTGGACGCGACGAAAGACCGGATTGCGCGCGAGGGCGACGCGACTCCCGTTGTCTGGATCCCGCGCGAGGCCCGCTACTCCGAGAAGCTGGCCACCCCGGACACCTCGGTGGCGGACTTGATCGGCGACGTCGACCCGATGCGCGTGGCCGAGGGCCGCCGCCTGGGCGACCCGGAGACCATCCACTACGGCCTGATCCCCCGCTCCAACCGCGGCATCGTGGCCATCAACGAGCTGCCAGACCTGGCCGAGCGCATCCAGGTGGCCATGCTCAACGTGATGGAGGAGGCCGACATCCAGATCCGCGGCTACATGCTGCGCCTGCCCCTCGACGTGCTGGTGGTGGCATCGGCGAATCCGGAGGATTACACCAACCGCGGGCGCATCATCACCCCGCTCAAAGATCGCTTCGGTGCCGAGATCCGCACCCACTACCCCGTCGAGCTGGATGACGAGATCCGCGTCATCGAGCAGGAATCCCAGCTCACGGCCAACGTCCCGGCGGCCATCATGGAGGCGCTGGCCCGCTTCACCCGCGCGCTACGCGAGTCCGACGCCGTGAACCAGCGCGCCGGCGTCTCCGCCCGCTTCGTCATCGCCGGAGCCGAAACCGTCGCCGCCTCCGCCGCGCGACGCGCCGCAATCACCGGGGAGGACCCGGTCGCGCGCCTAGTGGACCTCGAGGCCGCCGTCGACGTGCTCGGCGGCAAGGTGGAATTCGAGCACGGCGAGGAGGACCGCGCCTGGGACATCCTGGAGTACCTGCTGCGCAACGCGGTCGCCCAAGCCGTTCGCCACCGCCTCCGCGGCCTCGACTTCGCCCCGCTGATCGAGGCCCTGGACGGCTCAACCTTCATCACCACCGGCGAAAATATCACCGCCGCAGAATTCCTGGGCGGCCTGCCCGCAATCGACGGCACGCTCTACGACGACATCGCCGCCACCTTCGAAGCCGCGAGCGAAGGCGAGCGCGCCGCGGCGATCGAGCTGGCGGTGGAGGCGCTCTACCTCACCCAGAAGATTTCCAAGGATTCAGGCGATGGCGAAACGATTTACGGCTAGATATCGCAGGTACACCCCGGGCCCGGACCCGCTCGCCCCGCCTCCCGACCTGGCGAAAGCGGTGCGCGCCATCGCCGACGACGTCATGTACGGCTACTCCGCCGAGCAAGCCATGCGCGAGTACCTGCGCCGCGAGGGTTACGACGACTTCCTGCGCCAGATCGCCGAACGCCGCCAGGAGCTGCTGCAGAAAACCAACCTCGGAGGCACGCTCCAAGAAGCCAAGAAGCTTCTCGACGACGCCGTGCTCGCCGAACGGGGCCAACTCGCCCGCGACGTGGACATGGACGATCTCGACCGCACCATGCGGGAGATGACGCTGGACAACCTGCCCACCTCCCCGGCCGCCGCGGTGACCGAGCTGGGCGAGTACGACTGGGCCTCGAACGACGCACGGGAAAAGTACCAGCAGATCAAGGACCTCATCGGCCGCGAGCTTTTGGACCAGCGCTTTACCGGCATGAAGCAGGCGCTCGAGGGCGCCACCGACGAGGACCGGGCCGCTGTCGCCGAGATGCTGCGCGATTTGAACGTGCTGTTGGGCAAGCACCGCGCCGGCATGGCCACCCAGGAGGACTTCGACACTTTCATGGCCAAGCACGGGGACCAGTTCTCGGAGCAGCCCCGCAACATCGATGAGCTGGTGGAGCTGCTCGCCCAGCGCTCCGCCGCTGCCCAGCGCCTGCTCAACTCCATGACGCCGGAGCAGCGCGCCGAGCTCATGCAACTCGCGGCCCAGGCGTTCGGCTCGGAGGAGCTGATGAACCTGGTTAGCGAGCTCGACGCGAACCTGCGCGGCATCCGCCCCGACCTGGACTGGACCGGGTCCGAATCCTTTGAAGGCGACGGTGCCATGGGCCTCGGCGACGCCACCCGCGCCATGCGCGACCTGGGCCGCCTGGACCAGCTCGCCGACGCCATGAGCGCCGCGCGCCCGGAGGTGGACCTCGACGAGGTCGCAGACCTCTTGGGCAAGGACGCCGCCACCAACGCGAAGATGCTGCGCGACCTGGAGAAGGCGCTGAAGAACTCGGGCCTGCTGAATAAAGGAGAGTCAGGAAACTTGCAGCTCTCCCCCAAGGCCATGCGGATGCTGGGCAAGGAGCTGCTTGGCGACGCCACCACGTCCCTCAAAGGCCAGCGTGACTCGCGCGACACCGGCCACACTGGCGAGCCGACCGGCGCGACCCGCCCCTGGCAGTTCGGCGACACCCAAGCGTGGGACACCAGCCGGACGATTACGAATGCTTTGGTGAGGACCGGAGGGTCGTCGATAAGCATTAGCCCCGAGGACATCGAGGTGGTGGAGACGGAGGCCCGCACCCGCAACGCCGTGGCGCTGCTGGTGGACACCAGTTTTTCCCTGGCGATGGAGGGGCGCTGGGCGCCGATGAAGCAGACGGCGCTGGCGCTGCACCACCTCATTTCCACCCAGTACCGCAGCGACGAACTCACGCTCATCGGATTCGGGCGCTACGCGCAGACGATGACGATCGAGGAGCTCACCGCCCTGCCGCCGATACAGGAGAAGGGCACGAACCTGCACCACGCGCTGCTGCTCGCGGATCAGTTCTTCAGCCGGCACGCTAACATGGAGCGCACCTTATTAATTGTCACCGACGGCGAGCCGACCTCCATGCTCACGGACTGGGGCGAGGCGCACTTTTCCTGGCCCACGGACCGCATCACGCTGGCGAAGACGGTGCAGGCGCTCGACCAGGTGACCAAGCGTGGCGCGCACACCACGTTCTTCAGGCTTGTCGACGACCCCGGGCTCGTCGCCCTGCTCAACGCGATGGCAGACCGGACCGGGGCGCGCGTGGTGGCGCCTGACCTGGGGGAACTGGGTGGCGCGGTGGTCGGCGAGTACCTGCGCGGGTGGTTCTAGCGCTCGCCGAGCGAAACCCCCGGACCTTTCTTACACTGCTCTCACACGCTTCTCAGCGTATTTGTGCCCGTGTTCTACGAAAGGTCCTGCTCATGCGCGCCCGCTACCGAATCGTCTGCTCAACCGTTACTGTCGCCGCCCTTTCGGCGGTAATTGTCCCGGCCTCGGCCGCCGAGACCACCTCCGAATTCACCATTTCCAACATCACCGACTTCCACGGCTACTGGGAGGAGACGAAGCGCGTCCCGGGTGCCGCGAAGCTGAAGTGCTCCGTGGACAAGGCCGCTGAGGGCAAGACCCACATCCTCACCTCCTCCGGCGACAACATCGGCGCCTCCCCGTTCGCGTCGATGCTGCTGAAGGACAAGCCGACGCTCGACATTCTCAACCTGATGAAGGTGCAGGTCTCCGCCGTGGGCAACCACGAGTTCGACCAGGGCGCCGAGGACTTCTCCACTCGCGTCGTCGACGCTGCCGACTTCGACTACCTCGCGGCGAACGCGAAGACGGTCAAGGGCACCAAGGACTATGTTGTGAAGGAACTCGACGGCGCGAAAGTTGCTTTCGTGGGGACGGTCACCGCGGACATGCCGAACCTGGTGAACCCGGAGTCGATCGCGGGCATCACCTGGAACGATCCGGTGCAGGCCACCAACGACCTGGCGAAGCAGCTCAAGGAATCCGGCGAGGCCGACGTCGTCGTGGCCCTTGTGCATGAGGGTGGAATCAAGGCAGCACAGTTCTCCGAGGACGTCGACATCGCCTTCCTCGGTCACTCCCACCGGCGGGTGCTGCAGCAGGACGCCTCTCCCCTGCTCATCCAGGCCGGCGAGTACGGCAAGAACCTGGCCAACGTAGACGTAAAGTACGACAAAGCGACGAAGAAGGTCACCTTCGGCAACGTCGAACTCCTCGACGCCGACGCCATCCGCGCGTGCGACACCCCGCAGCCGGAAATCGACGCGATTGTGAAAGACGCGGTGGAGAAGGCCAGCGTCGAGGGCAACAAGGTCATCGGCACCGCCGACGCCGACTTCTACCGCGCCGGCGATAAGGAGTCCCAGCTCAACAACTTCATCGCCAACGTAACCCGCCTCGGTGTTGCCAACAACTCCTCGGTCAAGCCCGACCTCGCCGTGATGAACGCGGGCGGGGTGCGCGCCGAGCTGGAAAAGGGCGACGTGACCTACGCCGAGGCTTTCGCCATCCAGCCGTTCGGCGGCGAAAACACCTACGTCGAGCTGAAGGGTTCCGACGTCGTCGCCGCCCTGGAGCAGCAGTGGCGCGACGACAAGGACCGCCCGATGTTCCCGCTGGGTGTCTCCGACAACGTCTCCTACACCTACGACCCGACAGCGCCGGTCGGTTCCAAGATCACCTCCGTGACCATCGACGGCGCACCGATCGATCCGGACAAGACCTACATCGTCGCCGGCTCCACCTTCATCCTCGGCGGCGGGGACAACTTCGAGGCCTTCACCCGCGGCAGCAAGCCGGTGAACCTCGGCTACATCGACCTGAACGCGCTTGTGGAGTTCCTCGCCTCCGACGCGAAGAAGACACCGCGCACCAGCCAGTCCAACGTGGGCGTGCACATCCCGGCGCCGCTGAAAGCCGGCGAAAAGGCAACGATCGAGCTCAGCTCGCTGCTCTACGAGCAGGGCGAGACCGCCACCACCGCCACCGTGAAGCTTGGCGACGCCACCGCGACCGCCCAGATCAAGCAGGATAACGGCGGCGCGACCGCCAACGAGTACGGCGTCGCAACCGTAGAGCTCACCGTCCCGGCCGACTTGCGCGGCACCCAGGAGCTACGCGTCACCACCGACGCGGGCACCGACGTGGTCGTCCCGGTCGAGGTCGCGCCAGCCAAGGCTGAGCCCGCTCCGGAAAAGCCCGCCCCGCAGCAGCCTGCCGGCGAAAACTCCTCGAGCAGCGAGGCGCCGCTTCCGATAATTCTGGCCAGCATCCTCGGTGTCCTCGGTCTGTTGACCCTGCTGTTGGCGAACCCGATCGACCAGATCCTCGGGCCGATCGCCAAGTTCTAATCGCCGGCGGAGCTACGCCTTCCGGCGCGACAACACCACCCACCCTGCGGCCACCGCGATCAGCAGGCCCACCGCTACCCCAGCCATGGTGAAGCCACTCGCCCGCGGCCCGTCGCTCGCTGGCATGCGCTCCTCCGGGGTCTTTTCCGGCTTCGACAGCAGACCCCGGATCCACTCCACCTGGTCCGCCACAGGGGCCACCGCCACCGCGGCGTTGGAGGTCATCTCCTCCTCCGTCGGGTTGTCGGGGTCCTCGAACAGGCCCGCCGACATCACGCCCGCGGCCTTGCCACCTGAGAAAACCGCACCGCCGGAGTCCCCGGGCTGGATGCGGGCACCGTCTTGGAGTGCGACGTCGAGGGCGGTGGGTGCCTCGAACAGCGCCAGCGGCGACTCTCCACGCACCTCGCCTTTCGCGGACGGCAGCTTCGTGGTCCCGCCGGAGCCATCGGAGGACCATCCGTACACGTTGACCTCGCCGGACGGCACCTCCTCCGCGACTTCCGCGAACCGACCGATCTGCATTTCCTCCACCGTGTGCGCGAGCGCTATGTCGCCGCGCGGGGCGACCTCCCACCGGTCGATCTGGTAGTTGAACTGCATCTCGCCCTGGCCCGCACGCACCGAGCCGCCCGGTTTCTTCGCTGCCTCCACGCAGTGGCGCGCCGTGAGTACCCAGTGCGGGGCGATGGCGGTGCCGGTGCACACGCCTTCCTCGGGGTCGGAGTCGTCCACGCGCACGGAGACCACCGCCTCCACCTCCGGGGTGTCACCGGCGAATGTTTGCGACTCCATCGCCCACGCCGGCTGCACTACGAGCATCCCCGCTGCCAGCATCAATCCTGCGATCTTCTTCATTTCCTTTTCCTTTCCACTTTTCAAAGCAATGAACCCCCGCCCCCACGATTCGACGCACTGCTTCCTCCACCGGCCCGCGCCGGAAAACGTGCAGCCACGCCGCCGCCATCGCCGTTGCCCCAGCGAGTGTGACCCACAGCCCGACGAACGGCGAGCTCACCACGTGCAGGCAGTACAGCGTCAGCGGCATCCGCCCCATCCGCGGCAGCACCACCTGCCACCGGCGCGCCACCACGCAGCACGCGGAGCAGATGCCTATCGACGTCCCGACGCTGCCCACCACGTCCAACACCCCACCCGTGTGCCCGTCAACGTCCAACACCAGCGGTAGCGGCACGTACCAGCGGGCGGCGATGTCCAGGGCCATCAGCGCAAGCCCCACCACAGCTCCCCACGCCAACCGCCGGCTGCAACCCAGCACGTGCCGGTGAAACAGCATCCCCGCCAGCATGAGTGCGGCCCACATGAACGGCGAGTAATTCAACGCCGGACCAAACGCGGCCACCAGTCCCGACACCACAGTCAGCACTACCGCCACCAGCAGCTGAACCCTCGAAGACCACTTAGGCGCCCAGGCGAGCGAAATCATGCAGATTCCGAGCGTGCCCAGGACGATGTAGATGTCCGTCGGCACCAGCGCGAGCCCGAAATGTAGCGCCACCAGCACCAACCCGCGCACCACAAAGTGCGCCGGCCGCGCCCCGCCCGCCGACATGAACGCCATCGACACGCCAGCCACGAACGCGAACAGCGCCGCCGGGAAGCCGTACACGACCTCCGCAAGTATGCCGCTCGGGTAGCTCAGGTGCGAGACGAACATCCCGATCAGGGCGATCGCCCTGGTCACATCCACGCCCACGTTGCGGGCACCACTCGAATTCTGCACAGCCAGGAACCTAAAGTGTGTCGCGTTGCGCCCGCGTTAACGCCCGTTGTTTACGCTCCCGCAACACGCGCGCAGCTACCATTCGCCCCATGACAATCCGGGTTGTGGTGGTCGACGACGAAACGTATCTCGCCGAAGCCGTCGGCACGGCGCTCAAGCGCGCGGGCATGGACGTCCGTGTCGCCTTCAGCGGCACCGAGGCGCTCATGCTTATCGACGACCTCCGGCCCGACGTCGTCGTCCTCGACCGCGACCTGCCCGGTGTACATGGGGACGAGGTCTGCCGCGAAGTCGTCGATACGCATCCGGCGACGAGGGTGATCATGCTGACGGCGTCGGGCACCCTCGACGACCGGCTGGAGGGCTTCGACCTGGGGGTCGACGACTACCTACCCAAACCGTTCGATGTGCCGGAGCTCATCGCGCGCGTGAAAGCCCTGGCCAAGCGCAACGCTCCCGCTCGCGGCGAGGTGTACCGCTGCGGCGACGTGCGCCTGGATACCTTCCGCCGCACCGTGGAGCGCGCCGGTGCGCAGGTGAACCTGAGTCCGAAGGAGTTCGCGATCCTGGAGGTGCTCATGCGTGCCGACGGAGGCATCATCTCGGCCGAGGAGCTGCTGGAGGAGGCGTGGGACGAAAACGCCGACCCCTTCACCAACTCCCCGCGCGTGACCATCTCCCACCTGCGGCGCAAGCTCGGCGACCCGTGGATCATCCACACCGTGCCAGGCGCCGGCTACTACATGGCGGAGGCGTAGGCGATGCAGCGGCTCTCCCTGCGCGCCCGCATCACCGTGTTGTTCGTCGGCACGGTCCTCGGCGTCGGCCTTCTGCTGATCGGGCTCGTGTACGCGTACCTCAGGCTCACCCCGGTGCCGTTCCAGGCCACCTTCCCCATCGAGGACAATGGCCTGGTCATCGACGCCGCCGTCCCCATCACCAACGAAATCCTGCGCGTCATCCTCGGTGTCTCCCTTACCGTGCTTGCGGTGCTCACCGCCATCGCGGGGGCGGTCGGCTGGTTCGTGGCGGGGTTGGTGATTCGCCCGCTCACCGGCATCGCCGACGCCGCCCGCGAGGTCACCGCCGGCGATCTCACCACCCGCATCGCCTACGAGGGCCCGCCCGACGAGATCGGCGACGTTACCGAGGCGCTGAATGTGATGCTGGATTCGGTGCAAGGTGCCGTCGATAGGCAAAAGCGCTTCGCCGCGAACGCCTCGCACGAGCTGAAAACCCCGATCGCCACTATTCAAACTGTCGCCGATGTCGCCCTCGCCGGACCAGACGATGCCCTGCGCCCCGCGCTCACACGCATCCGCGAGGTCAACGCGCGAAACGCCGACACCGTCGCGGCGCTACTGCAGCTCGCGCACCTCGCGCCCACCCTCGAGCCGGTCGACCTCGCTGCTGTGTGCCGCCGCGTCGCCGCCGCGTACGACATCCCCATCGAGCTCGAGCCCGCGCGTATCGATGCCTCCGTCACCCTCATGTCCCAAGCCATTGACAACTTGGCCCGCAACGCACTAACCCACGGCACGCCGGGGACAGCAACCATGCGTGTGTTCCGCGACGGTGGCCACGCGGTGGTAGAGGTGGCCAACGCCGGCGAGATGGTCGAGGACCCCGAAACCCTCGCCGAGCCATTCGCCCGGGCACGCACAAGCCGCGGCCACGGCCTGGGGCTCGCGCTGGTCAAGGCGATCGCGGAGGCGCACGGCGGCGCGCTCGAACTTAAGGCGCCGCCCAACGGCGGGCTTATCGCGCGGGTGCGGGTGCCAGCCCGTTCTGAAGCAGCATGACCTTCACGCCAGTCAGCTCGTCGCGGAGGTACCAGCGAGCAAGCATTTCGTTGAACCTGCTGGATGTGGCTGGGTCGTTATCGTCGAAGGGGACGGTGAGGAAAACGTCGCTGCCGCTGCCGATCAGGAAGGCGTTGGCCGCGAGGATCGCCGTGCGCTTGTTGCCGTCCTCGAACGGCTGCGCTTTCGCAAGACGCAAGAACAGCTCGATCGCACGCTCCACGTCGTTCGGCGCGTTCAGCGCTTGCGTGATCAGCGCGTCCAGGCCCGCTTCGTCGATTTCGGGTGGCTCAAAACGCCCGAGTGGGGTGCGCACCCCGATGCCCTGCGCGGCCGTGCGTAACTTTCCGGGGTTGAGCGCCGCACTGCGCGTCATCGCGGCGTTGATCCGCTTCAGGGCCGCAACGTCCAGCCGACTGTCCAGCCGACTACCCGCGCAGTCGAGCGCGATTTCGGCCGCGTCGCGTAAGTCCTCCAGCAGCGCAAGGTCACCCCGGCCCCGCACGCCGGTGGTGTCGCCGGTGCGCAGGAATGCGTCGGTGGCCGGACGGCTCGTCGATAAGCCGTCGAAGACTGTTCCGGCGGTGTAGATGACGTCGAGCAGATCCGCGACCTGCACTGTTACTCCCCCGCGCCGTAGCGAGCGTGCGCCTGCTCCACGTCCTCCGCGTTGTGGGAGGTGGGCACGTCCGCGCGGTCCGGGAAGACCGCTTTGCCTTGCGGCAGGTTGATCGCCGGCTGGTTCGGCTGCGGGTCCTCGGCGGGCTTGAGGTGGTCGTGGGCGTAGTCGGCGCAGTGGTCGAGGAAGAGCCGCGGCGGCGCGAAGAAATTGCAGCCGGTCAGCGCCTCCGAAAACTCCAGGATGCGGTCGGTGTTGCCCTCCGGCTCCCCGATGAACATGCGGCGCAGCATCACCTCGGTGATACGTGGGTCGCGCGCGTACGACATGAAGAAGGTGCCCTGCTTGCCCAGCGCGTCGCCGAAGGAGAGGTTGTTGCGCACGATCTCGAGGCCGTTGCCGTCTTCGTCCTCCACCTGGTTCACCGCCACGTGGCTGTTGCCCGCCTTGTTGTCCAGTTCGATGTCGGAGTGCTTCGTGCGGCCGATGACCTGCTCCTGCTCCTCCACCTTGAGGGCGTTCCATTTCTTCAGGTCGTGGACGTACTTCTGCTCCACGATGTAGCTGCCGCCGGCCCACATACCGTCGCGAATGATGGCGACGGCCACGCCCTCGTCGCCGCGCGGACTCTCGGTGCCGTCGACGAAGCCGAGCGGGTCGCGGAAGTCCTGGTACTGGAAGGCGTGAACCTCATCGTGGTAGTCGATCGCGTCCTCGAGCAGCGCGTTGAGACGGCGGGCGAGCTCGAAAGCGACGTCGTACTCGTCGGCGCGGATGTGGAAGAACAGGTCGCCCGGGGTGGATGGCGCGTGGTGCTTGGTGCCTTGAAGCTCGACGAACTCGTGCAGGTGCTCGGGCTTTTCCAGGGTGAACAGCCTGTCCCACATTGTCGCGCCGATGCCCGCGACCGCGCTCAGGTTCGCGCCCGGGTATCGGAAGCCGACGCCGTTGGTGAGGCTGGACAGGCTGGTCAGCGCCTCGAGCGCCGCCTGCTCGCTGCCCTCCTTGATGCCCACGGTGATGAACATCGCGTCCTTCGACTGCGGGAGGATGACGGTCTGGGTCACTTCTGCTTGGTTGCGTCCACTCATAGGGCCTCAGTATTCCCTATCCCGCCCAGGCGTGCACGAGCGCTTATAACTCCTGGATGTAGAGCAGCATGCGCGAGCCGTGCTCGATGTTGGTGAAGCCGTGGCGCTCGTAGAACCGGCGGGCGTCGGTGTCCACCTCGTCGACGTTGATCTGCATCTCCTCCGCGCCACGCTGCGCCAGCTCGTCGAGCACCCGCGCCATTATCGCGCTGCCGATGCCGGCGCCGCGGCGCCCCGGCGCGACGTAGAGCTCCTCGAGCATCGCCACCGGCCCGTCGTAGTACGGGCTCGGCCGCAGCGTGAGGTAGGCGAACCCGACCGTGCCGGCGAGGATGACGATGACGTCCTCGCGCGCAAGCAACGCGGCGAACCTGCGCTCGAGCCCAGCGGGCACCGGGGTGTCGAACTCGGTGTTGAAGTCGCGCAGCAGCATAGCGACGAGCTCCGCCTCCCCCTCGCCCGCCCGCCGGATTACCGCGTCCCCGGTTGGCTTAGCGCTCGCCGGTCGTGACATTCCATGCCAGGCCAAAGCGGTCCTCGACCACCCCAAAGTGGGCGCCCCAGGGTGCTTTCGCGAACGGCATCGTCACGGTGCCACCGCCGGCGGTGAGCTGCTCGATGAGGCGCTCGCCCTCCTCCGGCGACTCCACCTCTGCCGTAAAACCAAACACACCCCGCTCCAGCTTCTCAGCGCTGTGTTGCAGGTCGTCCCCGCCACCGAGCGTAAACGGGCCGGTCAGGGTGCCGTGCGCGACTGCGTCGCGGGGCGGATCGAACGGGAACTGCGCGCCGCGGTCGAGCTGCTCGCCGTAGGTGATGATGTCGAGCGTTGCCGGGGAAGGAAACATAGAGGGAAGTCTGCATGGGGGCGAGTGTATGCAAGAGTCCGGCGGCGGATCGTTTGCGATTTTTCCGCCACGGCGCAAAATAAGTGGCGCGGGTCATACCGGCCCACCGTGCCGTTCGCGCACGATCACGATGAAGGACACTTCCATGACCACTTCTTCCACTCCCCAGCGTCCGCTCGGCGACCGCGTCAGCTCGGTCGCGAACTGGAGCATCGGGCTGCTCGTCGCCCACGGCGCGATCGGCCTCATCTTCGGCATCCTCGTCCTCTCCTCGCCGTCGAAGGCGACGAA
The DNA here is from genome assembly GCF_028609865.1 of Corynebacterium jeddahense. NCBI lineage: Bacteria > Bacillati > Actinomycetota > Actinomycetes > Mycobacteriales > Corynebacteriaceae > Corynebacterium > Corynebacterium jeddahense. The sequence goes on along the minus strand of NZ_CP063194.1, from coordinate 939,599 downwards.
TGTGATTACCCCGTTCGTCGGCTACCTCATCGCCTTCTGGCTCATCGACTCCGGCGCCACCGAAATCGCGGCCGTCGCCCGCCTGCGCCGCGACTTCCCGGGATGGGGCTGGGACATGTTCTTCGGCGTGCTCACGCTGATCGCCGGCATCGTGCTGCTCTTCGTCCCGGTCGGTACCGGCTTCTTCGTCGCGCTGCTCGCGCTGTGGCTCATCGCGTTCGCGGTGCTCTTCCGCGCGGTGGCGCTGCTCAACCACGGCCGCGGCTGGGGCATCGGCGTCGGCATCATCTACGCCATCTTCGCGGTCATCATGATCTGGCTCATCATCGCCAACCCCGGCAAGTCCGTCGAAGCGCTCGTGTGGACGGCCGGCCTGTGGGGCGTGGTCAGTGGCATCACCAGCCTCGTGCTCGCCTGGCAGCTCCAGGCGGTGCGCTCGGCGTTCAGCCAGCGCTACTAGCGCGCCCGGCCGTAAGGTCGTCGATACGCAACCGCCCCTGCGACCGATCACAGTCGGATGGGTTGGTGTGAACGCGTCGGAGGAGGGCGATGGTGGACCGGTTCGGGCCGTTATTTCGGATGGGGCCCGCACAGCGCGACCATATCCCGGCGTTCCGCACCGCCCTCGGCGTGGCCATCCCGATGTTCACCCTGCTCGCGCTGGGGCGGCTCGACCTGGCGATCTACGCCAACTTCGGCGCCTTCACCGGCGTGTACGGCAGGCACGCCACGCGCGGCAACCGGCTGAAATACCAGGCCCTCGCGGGCGACTCATCGACCCCCTCTCGCACTCCTACTGGGCGATGGTCGCCTCCGTCACGCCGCTGGTGAACTCCCGGTTCAAGGTTCAGTTCTACCGCGCGATCGAGCGCGTGCTGGGCACGCTCAGCGGCATCGCCGTCGCCGGCTTCTTGCTCTCCCACCCGATGCAGCCCTGGCAAATCGTCGTCTGGATTGTGATCCTGCAGTACCTCACCGAGATGTACGTGACCCGCAACTACACCATCGCCGCCAGCTTCATCACCCCGACCGCGCTGCTCATGATCCAGGTGGTGGACACCGCCCCCGGCGCGCCGATGCTGCTCGCACGCACCGCAGAGACCGTCATCGGCGCGGGCGCGGCGCTCGTGGTCATCGCGGTGGGATACGTGCGCAAGTACCCCTCTGTTGTGCTGCCGGGCCGTTAAAGCAATTGCTTAGCGACGGAAAGCTCCGCCCCACCCCGCGACCTACCTCCCGTCGCCAGTAGAGATGTTCCAGGCGAGTCCGAACTTGTCCTCCACGACTCCGAAGTGCGCGCCCCACGGCGCCTTTGCGAACGGCATGGTGACCTTGCCGCCGCCGCGGGTGAGCTTCTCGATGAGCTGCTCGCCCTCCTCCACCGACTCCATCTCGGCGGTAAAGCCGAAAACACCCCGGTCCAGCGTGCTGGAGTTGTTCTGCAGGTCGTCGCCCCCGCCGAACGTGAACGGTCCGGTCAGGGTGCCGTGCGCGACGGCGTCGCGCGGCGGGTCGAACGGGAACTGCGCACCGCGGTCGAGCTGCTCGCCGTAGGTGATGATGTCGAGCTCGCCACCGAACACCTCGTGGTAAAACTCGAGGGCCTCGCGGGCGTTGCCGGGGAAAGAAACATAGAGCGATGTCTTCATGCGCGCCAGTGTAAGCGGACGCGTGGGCGCCGAGAAGCTCTTGCGCAAGCCGCGAGTTTCCGCTGAAGAGTGCACGGAATGCACGCCCCGAGGACTACAGTTTCGGTGTATGGGGACTGCAAGTAAAGAACTGGCTTTCTTGGCAGACAGCGAAGGCCTGCTGATCCTGAGCGAGGACGAAAGCTTCCCACCCTCTTCCTCGCCCGCGTTTGAGCCAATGTCACCGCAAGTGCTTTTCCGCGCGAACAATGTGTTGAGCACGATCTCCGACCGCAAGTTCAAGTCCGGCAAGTACTACAAAGCGACAGACGAAACTGCAGCGCTACTTCGGCACCGCACGTCGACAGGACCGGTGCCAGGAGTCCTGCGTCGAAGCGATCTTGGGCTCGCTGACAACCCAAGCCAGTTCTTCAAACACACGTCTTTCCAAGAGGTGAAGTTCTCTCCAGTCATGGCCTCGAATGCTGCCGGCATTGCCGCGCAAGCAGCGATTGAGGCAGCAATCGCGGAAATCAAGGAGTATCTGGAGGTTATCGATGAGAAACTCGATGACCTCCTTCGGGAGCGCAAGATTAATGCGCTAGCTCAACTTGGCGGTATCCAGTACACGATTGAGGAAGCTGACGAACTTTACCGGCGCAGCAGCAGCGTTTCCGCAACCACCTGGTCGAAGGTTGACCACCTCGGATCAGCGCTGAATAGCATCGAGTCTTACGCCATCGAACAACTCGATGACGCAGTTGATCAGCTCCGGAAGCACAAGAACAACTCAAAGAAACTTGAAACGCTACTTGCTGGGTTGAAAGACGATCTTTCGATTTGGCTGGGCGTAGCTGCTCGGAGCATCTATCTCCACGATAGAATGTACGTCCTTGAACTCGCTCACGTAAACGAGTTTGAGCCCGCCCAGCTGGACTCCCACCGTGAAGGAATCGTCGAAGCGCGAAAGGCTCGATTGGGGTCAACGACCCGCCGTTTGCTCGAGATGGATTCAGCTGTCCGCGACGCAGCGAAACTGAGCAATCAGGTTTGGGTGACTAACCCGCTTCGCGCACGCCACATCACTGCGCATGCGAACAGTATTCACGACAACATCAGCGCGTTTGCTCAACATTTGCGCCTGAGCGTGGAGGATGCAGAGCAGCTCCAAGTTCAGGGGTGGCGCCAATCTGTGATGTCTCTAGCGGGAGACACGGTCGACGCCGCGAATCGCGCCCGTCGGTCTGCAGTGGATCAGGCCCAGAAAGCCACCGAGAAGATTCGCGACATGAACGAAGACCGGCTGCTTGCAAAGGCCGCAGAGATCGAAGCGCGGCGGGAGAAAGAAGCGCAAGAAGCACTCGAGCCTGCCGCCAGCGAAGACCATGCTGAAATGGAATCCCGCTCGAAGCGGCGCGGCTTCCGCTTAGGCCGAGACGAGAAAAAGCCGAAGGCGTAAGAGTGTTCCTGAAGATCCGATTGAGTAGCGAGGAAGCACCGCTCCTAGCCGAATTTGCGCGTTCGGAAGGCATGACTGTTTCCGAATTCGCTCGAACCGCCATCATGGAAAAGGTCGAAGACCTCCAAGATGTTGAAGAACTTCGTGCCGCCCTCGAGTCTGACTCCGGTGAGAGGTTCACTGCGGACGAGATTTGTCGTGAGTTGGGATGCTAGAGGATCGGAAGCCGTTGACTCAGGAGGCGAAAACGTAGGGTGGGCGGCATGAAGGACCTGACCATCGCGCCCGGCCCGGGGATCCCCGGCGGCGTGGTCATCGCCGCCGCCGACCTGACCGAGCGGTTCGCTAAATCGTCGGGGCCCGGCGGCCAGGGCGTCAACACGACCGACAGCAAGGTGCAGCTTTCCCTCGATATCGCCGCGTGCGCATCGCTTACCGACGCCCAACGCCGCCGCGCCCTCACCAGCCTCGGGCACCGCCTGGACGGCACCGTCCTCACCGTGGCCGCGTCGAACCAACGCTCGCAGGTCCGCAACCGCGCCGAAGCACGCCACCGCATGGCGGCGCTGTTGCGCGAGGCGCTCGCCCCGCCGCCTCCCCCGCGCCGGAAGACGAAGCCGACCAGGGGCTCGGTGCGGCGCCGTCGAGAAGCAAAAATGCGGCGCTCGGAGCTGAAGTCGACGCGCAAACGTCCCCAGCTTCCTTAAATCAGAGCCAAGCCACGAACCTAGGTGGCACTCCGCTCCGGAACCGCCTACGCCGAGGCAGCCTGGACCGGCTGAATCCGTTCGATCTCGGCAAGGGCCCTATCTTCCGCCAGCTCAATCTCATACTGGTTCTGCAGATTCATCCAGAATATCGGCTCCACCCCAAAATACTTTCCGAGTCTAAGCGCGGTGTCAGCCGTGATTCCACGTTTGCCGTGCACAATTTCGTTGATTCGGCGGGGCGGAACCCCGATAGACACGGCAAGCTTGTGCTGAGTGATTCCGAATCCTTCAATGAAGTCCTCTAAGAGAATCTCTCCAGGATGGATCGGCGGGTACAGTTTGTTCGACATGGTGTTCCTTAGTGGTAATCCTCAATGGTCACTTGTTCGGGCCCTGCGTCCTTCCAGCGGAATGTAATTCTCCACTGGTCATTCACTCGGATGCTAAACGCCCCTTTCCTATCTCCCTTGAGAGCTTCTAGGCGATTCCCGGGCGGTACGCGAAGGGAGTCAAGGGATACAGCAGCGTCGAGCTGGTGGAGCTTCTTGTTCGCCGACTTATGGATCCGAGGATCCAGTTTCGGAACTGGTTCACGCAGAAACACCAGCTCGGTTTCTCGGTTCCCGAACGACTGGATCATGCTTCACCCTAACCCCCATAACGCGAAGCGTCAATAACGCACAACGTTAAGTTTCGGCTCACCCAAATGCAAGTACACTCCCACCCTACGCAACCACACCACTCCCGCATTACGGTGACTACCATGAAGACAATAAACGGGAAGCCGATCAGTGAAGATCAGGTTGATGATTGGGTCGCCGAAGCCGAAAAAGGCTACGACATCGAGTTCTTACGCTATCGCGGGAGCGACCCTCGCGATTCAAAACGCTCCACTAAGCCGGAAGGCTGAGTCCCCGCCCGGACACCAGGCTGCGCTTTCTAAGCCCTGCCCTCATAATGATGCTCATGAGCGATCCCGACTTCACTATTCGGCAAATCACCTTTGACAGCCACAATCCATCTAGGCTCGCCGAGTTCTGGTCCGCCGCCACCGGATGCGAGATTGCTGCGAACTACGGCGACTTCGTTATGGTCGATTCAACGCCGGCGCTGGGGTTTCAGCGCGTTGAGGACCCCACGCCTGGCAAAAACCGAATGCATATCGACGGCGGCGGGACCGACCGCGAGTCCCTGGTGGAGCGCCTCAAAGGTCTAGGCGCCACCGAACTCGGCACCCATGAGGCCCCCGGACTGGTTTGGACAGTGATGCAGGACCCAGAAGGCAACGAGTTCTGCGTGGGCAGTCCCGAAGCCTAACTACACGTTAAATATAAATTCGACGGCGCGTCGGCGCCAAGAAACCTGTCCGCTAAAGACGCCGCCAGCTTCTTCACCCCGACCGCCCTGCTGATGGCGCAGACGGTCAAGGCCTCCCCCGTCTGGCCGATGTTGCTCGCCCGCACCGCGGAGACCGTCATCGGCGCCTTCACGGCGCTCGTCGTCATCGCGGTCGGCTACGTGCGCAAGTACTCAGAGGTCGTGTAGTCGCGGCGCTAGGCGCAGGTGCTTTGCAACGGGCTCCGCGTTACCCATTGCATATCGAGCACCTACCGAATACAGTGTATTCACACTGATCAAAGGGGTAAACATGGCTACGATGACGATTCGGATGGATGACAACGATGCAGAGCTCGTGCGTAAGTACGCTCGCTTCGAGGGCGTCACTCTTTCCGAATTCGCCCGCAATGCGATCTTGGAAAAGATTGAAGATGCGCATGATCTGCGGGAGCTTCGAGACGCGATCGCGCACGACACCGGCGAGCGGTACAGCGTGGACGACATCCTCGCCGATCTCAATACGTAGCGCCCCCCGGACGATGGCACCATCGCGTCACTACACTGTCGAATTCACGGCCCGCGCACGGAAGCAGCTGAAGAAGATGGACCGCTTCGACGCGCGGCTCATCGCCACCTGGATCAAAGAGAATTTGGACGGCTGCACCAACCCGCGCACATTTGGGAAAGGGCTCTCCGCAAATCGTTCCGGCGAGTGGAGATACCGCGTCGGCGCGTACCGGATCCTCGCCCTCATCGATGAAGGCACGATCACAATCGCGGTGCTTTCGATAGGCCACCACCGCGAGATTTATCGCGATTAACAACCGACAGCACCGACTCAGCCGCCTCGTCCTCGGCCCCAGGGTGAACGTAGGGTGTTGGGCATGCAGGATCTTACCATCGCGCCCGGCCCGGGCATCCCCGGTGGCCTCGTCGTCGCCGCCGCGGATCTGACGGAGCGGTTTGCGAAGGCGTCGGGCCCCGGCGGCCAGGGCGTCAACACCACCGACAGCAAGGTGCAGCTCTCCATCGACATCGCGACGTGCGCATCGCTTTCCGACGCCCAACGCCGCCGCGCCCTCCACGACCTCGAACACCGCCTGGACGGCACTGTGCTCACCGTGAGCGCGTCGACGCAGCGCTCGCAGGTCCGCAACCGTGCCGAGATGCGGGAACGCATGGCCGCCCTATTGCGGGAGGCGCTCGCCCCACCGCCTCCCCCGCGGCGGAAAACGAAGCCGACGCGCGGCTCGGTGCGACGCCGTCTCGAAGCAAAGAAGCGGCGCTCGGAGCTGAAGTCGACGAGGCGCCGGCCCCGGCTGCCGTAACACCGCTCCTGCAGGCTCATACCAAAGAACCTCAACAGCCGAATGGCCGTGTCCCCAGCTCAGATGCCTGACGGAACAAGCGGCGGCTCAGGGCTAGGGGCGACAACACTAGACCTAACCAAACCGTGGCCTTTGCTCCAGCAAGAGTTGGAAGGATTACTGCTCCGTTTCTAGCCCCACTGCGGGTTGCCCACGTCCACACCTTCGGCCGCCGCGTGGGCGGTGACCAGCTCGAGCAGGTAGTCCTGCGCGCCGCCGTAGGCTTCGTGGAAGCGCGCGTCGTCAACGTACATGCGCGCGAGGATGAGCTGGCGAGCCGGGGTCGCCTCGTACCACTGGGCGATGCTTGCGCGGTGGCGCTCCACCAGTGCTTCGGCTTCCTCGGAGCCGGGGTCCACGCCGGAATCGCGTGCGGCGATCAGATCCGCGGCGAGCGCGTCCTGTTCTTCCTGCAGGCGTTTGAAGTCACCTTCGCCCATTTGAGCGAGCTTTTTCTGGGACTGCGCCCACTCCGGGGTATCACCCCAGCGCTGCTCAGCCTCCTCCTGGTAGGCGGGCATATCTTCGCCGAGGTACTTCTTCATTGCGTCCATGTCGATAGATCCTTTCGTCGCGTTGTCAATGAGGTGTTGGACAGATGTGAGTTGGGCGTCGAGCGTGCGCCGTCGAGAAGCGAGTGCTTCTTGGTGGTGCTTGAGGGCGCGGGTGAGGGTGGCTCCGGAGGCGTCGAGAAGCTGCGCGATCTGCGCAAGCGGCACGCCGACTCCGCGGTAGAGGGCGATGGCCGCGCCGCGCTCGAGGTCCGCCTCGCTGTAAACGCGGTGGTCGGCCCACGTGCGCGCGGGTGTGATGAGGCCGAGCGCCTCCCAGTGGCGCAGCGCCTTGGTGGAAACGCCGAGGGCTTCCGCGGCCTCGCTGATCGCGTATTCGATACCATCTGCCATGGTTGCGATTGAACAGCTTGCCGCAGGGGCAAGTGCAAGTTGGGAGCGATGATGGACGAAATCCGCGTGGGCGACGCCGAGCGTTCGAACGCGCTGGACCGGCTGGGCACACTGTTCGCAGACGGCTACCTGGATGTGGGAGAGTTTGAAGAACGCACAGGTCAAGCCGCGGTTGCGCGCACGCGCGGGGAGCTTTCAATGCTTTTCGACGACCTCCCGGCCGAACCGTTCACATTGGAGAAGCGGACACCGTCCGAGGTTGAACTGGATGAGAAACTTGCAGCGAAGCGGAGGATGGACACCGCGATCTACACCACCCTCATTGGCGGCTTGGCGGTCTATCTCGTGCTGGAGATTGGGCTGGATCTGGACTACGCCTGGGTGGTGTGGCCGGTGGTGGGCATACTCGCGGCCGCTTGGTACGCCGTCTTCGACATCTCCGACGAGGAAGACAAGATCCTCGAGGAACTGCTCGAGAAGGAACGTTCTCATCGCGCCGAGCGGCTGAAACTCGCCGCCGAGCGACGCAAGAAGCTTGGGAAATAGCCGGGAGTTTCCTGTGCGCGCCGGTTAGGCTCCCGGCAAAGCATTCGGCGGTGAGTCGGATCTATGCGGTTGCTGCGCAGCGGGCCTGACCCCCGTTTAGTGGACACGCTGGAACTGGTCCAGACTGGACCGGAGAAAGCAGAGACACTATGCCGAAAAACACTTACTCCGATGAATTCAAAGCCGACGCGGTCCGGCTCTACGAGACCACCGAGGGAGCCTCGTATTCCTCGATCTCGGAAAACCTCGGGATCGCCCGCGGCACGCTGAAGACCTGGGTCCACAAGGCCCGTCGGGACCGAGGGTAGATTCCCTCGACGTCCCCCGCTGGTGCCGACCAGGGGCTGGTCCGCCTGCGGTGAGAGGTCCAACGCCTGAAAGCCGAAACAGCGAAGCTGACGACCGAGCGCGACATCCTGCGCACGGCGGCCAAATATTTCGCGGGAGAGACGACCTGGTGAGCCGCTTCCAGTTCGTTGACGACCACCACACCACCCACGGGGTGAAGCGGTTGTGCCAGGTACTCGGCCTGAACCGGTCGAGCTTCTACAGATGGCGGGCCAGACGCGACGCCCGCCGAGACGTCGGCAAAGCGCTGGTTAAGCGCATGCGCGAGTACCACCAGGAATTCGACGGCGCCATCGGAGTCAGGAGAATGACCATCGAACTCAATGAGAAAGCAGAGCCGATCAACCGCAAACGCGTGGAACAGCTGATGCGCACCCACAACATCGTCGGTGTGAACCTACGTAAACCGAAGAAGACCACGGTCAAGGACCAGGGCGCACGCGTTGTCGAGGACTTCCTCAAACGCAAGTTCCGGGCTGAGGCACCGAATCAGGTCTACGTCGGCGACATCACCTACCTGCCCTGTGGCCAGAGGCAATTCCTCTATCTGGCCACCGTCATCGACGTGTGCTCCCGGCGTCTTTTTCAGATTCCTGTCCTCGGGATCAGAAAAAGACGGGGACCTGTCATAGGTCAGTGAGCATCTGCTGCATCTGGGCGATCTCGGCCTCCTGGTCGTTGATAATTTGTTCGGCCAGGGTGATCGCATGGGGATTCTGGCCGTCAGCAGCCTCGTCACGGGCCATGTCGACCGCACCTTCGTGGTGGGCGGTCATCTGCTCCAGGTAGAGGCGGGCAGCCTCGGTGCCCTGGGCTTCCTCAAGGACTGTCATGTCCTCTTGGCTCATCATCCCGCTCATGCCACCCATTGCCCCGTGATCCATTCCACCCATCTCGTCCATGGTCCCCATGCCCCCGGAGTCGGTAACCGGCTGCTGGCCCCAGGCCTCGAGCATGGCGTTCATCCGGTCGATCTCCGGGCCCTGGGCGTCAATAACCCCCTGGGCAAACTCCACGACCTGGGCGGGGATACCCTCCTTGGCCAGGAGGATTTCACTCATCTCCACGGCCTGCTGGTGATGGGGGATCATCATCTGGGCAAACATGATGTCCGCGTCGTTGTGATCGGCGGAGATCTCCCCGTCCGCCTCAGTCGTCGCCGTGGTGGTCTCGGTCGTCTCAGCGGTAGTCGTCGCAGTGCTGGTGGCCGAGGTGGTGGCGTCGGTGTTGTCTGACTCGGTGGTCTCACCGCAGGCGGACAAAACCAGGGTGGAGGCCACGGCGAGAGCGGAAAGAACAAGGGTGCGCTTCATGGTGGAGCCTTTCAGGGTCATATGGGGGTAGTGGAGAGAAGTGGTGGATCAGCGGACGGCGGTGGATGCCGGAGTAGGCGTGGTGTGTTCCTCCTTCACGTCGGTCGGAGCCAGGTGGGCCGGATCCAAATCAATGCGGCGCAACAGCTGAGCGTTCAGGGCCACCACGATGGTCGAGGCAGACATCAAGATCGCGCCCACGGCTGGGGACAGCACGAACCCGATCGGGGCGAGCACGCCGGCGGCCAGCGGCACGGCGAGGATGTTGTAGCCAGAGGCCCAGATGAGGTTCTGGATCATCTTGCGGTAGCTGGCCTGCGAGAGCTCGATCATCGACAGCACTGCCCGCGGGTCATCACTGGCCAGGACCACTCCGGCGGATTCCATGGCCACATCCGTGCCGGCCCCGATGGCGATACCGACCTCCGCGCGGGTCAGAGCGGGGGCGTCGTTGACACCGTCGCCGACCATGGCCACGCTCAGGCCACGCTCCTGCAACTGGGTGACCTTGGTGTCCTTGTCCTGGGGCAGGACCTCGGCGAAGACCTCATCGATCCCCAGGTCCTGGCCAACCGCCTGGGCCACCTGCTGCGCGTCACCGGTGATCATCGCGACCTTCACCCCGCGGTCCTGCAGGGCTTTCACGGCGGCGCGGGATTCGGGGCGGATCTTGTCCTCGACGGCCACAGCACCGATGATCTGACCGTCGCGGACAATATGGAGCACACCGGCCCCACGCCCGGTCCAGGCGCTGGTGGTGTCGGTGAGCTCGGCCGGGGTGGTGAGGTTGAGCTCGCGCAGCATGTTCGGCCCGCCCACGAGGATCTCAGCGCCCTCGACAGTGGCCCGGACTCCCCTGCCGGAGGCGGCGCTGAAACCAGTTGCACGGATTTGCCGACGGGAGGCCTCGGGATGGGCGGCCGCGGCCGCCACGATGGCGCGGGCCACGGGGTGCTCGCTGTCGGCCTCCGCGGCGGCGGCCAGGGCCAGCAGCTCGCCCTCGGTGACGCCGTCAGCTGCCGCGACATCGGTGACCGCGTGCGCACCCTCGGTCAGGGTGCCGGTTTTGTCGAAGAGCACCACGTCGATGGTGCGCATCCGCTCGAGCGTCATCCGGTCCTTGATGAGCACCCCGGATTTCGCGGCTCGCTCGGTGGAGATCGCAATGACCAGCGGAATCGCCAGGCCCAGGGCGTGCGGGCAGGCGATGACCAGCACCGTGACCGTGCGCACCACGGCATCGTCCGGGCTGCCGATGATGGTCCACACCACCGCGGTGATCAGAGCGGAGATCAGCGCGAACCAGAACAACAACGCCGCCGCCCGATCCGCCAGGGCCTGGGCCCGGGAGGAGGACTCCTGAGCGTCGGCAACCAAGCGTTGGATCCCGGCCAGGGCGGTGTCCCCGCCGGTAGCCTCCACCCGGATACGGACGGTGTTGTCGGTGGCCACAGTACCGGCGACCACCTTGTCACCGGTGTCGCGGAAGACGGGACGGGATTCGCCGGTGATCATCGCCTCATCGAATTCGGCGGCTCCGTCGAGGATGGTACCGTCGGCCGGCACCCGGGCACCGGCCCTCACCAGCACGACGTCGTCGACGACCAGCTCGGAGATGGCCACGGTGCGGGTGGTCCCGTCGATGACTTTCTCGGCCTCATCCGGCAGCAGGGCAGCCAGCGCGTCAAGCGCGGAGGACGCGGCCCCGAGAGCGCGCATCTCCAGCCAGTGGCCCAGCAGCATGATGGTCACCAGCAGAGCCAGCTCCCACCAGAAGTCCAGCTCAAAACCGCCCAGCCCCAGAGTGGTGACCCAGGAGGCGACAAACGCCACGGTGATGGCCATCGCGATCAGGAGCATCATCCCGGGTTGGCGGGATTTCAGTTCGTTCCATCCACCCTTGAGGAAAGGCGTTCCGCCGTAGACGAAGATGATCGTGCCCAGCACCGGGGGGATCCAGGTGGATCCGGGGAATGCCGGGAGGTGGTAGCCGAGCAGCTGGGCGACCATGGGGCTGAAAATAGTGACGGGAATGGACAGAATCAGCGACCACCAGAAGCGGTCCCGAAACATTGCGGTGCTGTGTCCGGCGTGTTCGCCGTGACCATGAACCTGGTGGTCTTCGTCCAGGGCGGAGTGCGGGTGATCGTGGGGCATCGCCTGGCCGTGGGTGTCGGCATCTGCGTGGTGTTCGTGGCTGGCATGATGCGGGTGGTGGGTGTGGTCTGTTTCCGGAGCGGGGTGATCACCATGGTGATCACCGGAATGGTGGGGAGTGCTCATGAGGTTCCTTCCGCTCAACCCGGTCGGGGTCGAGATGATGGGTAAAACTGATCAGGATAAGACGGTGTAGCCGGCCTCCTCGATGGCCCGGCGAACCATCTCCGGAGGTACGACACCGGTGACCGTGACGGTGGAAACACCACCAGCAGCGAGATCAATCTGGACGTCGTCGACCTGGGGCAGGGCCTGAAGGGCCTGGGTCACGCTTTTCGCGCAGTGCCCGCAGGTCAAGCCTGTGACCTGGTAGCTAGGGGAAGCCCCTCCTGCTGACGAGTCGCCGGAGGCAGGGACGGAGGCGGTGTCGGCACGTGAGGCAGGTTCGCAACAGCTGCAGCCGTGGGAGGCCATCGGCAAGAGGCGGGGCGGGGAGGTGATCATGGGAAAGCTCCTACGGGTCGGTGGGATGCGGTAACGCTCGCAAGCATATACCCCCCCGGGGTATATTTTCAAGGGGTGGAGGGCACGGCCCTCACACGGGGCAGGGTGCGGTCACCGAGCAGCCTCCTCACTGTCGGGAGGGGACAGCGGGAGGCGGAGGGCAAACACCGTTCCGCGACCGGGTCCGGGGGAGGTGGCGGTGAGAGTGCCGCCGTGGGCCTCGATCAATGCCTTGGAGATGGTCAGACCGATACCGGCCCCGCCGTTGTCCCGGCTGCGGGCGGCATCCCCCCGGTAGAAGCGTTCGAAGATGTATCCGAGCTGGCCAGGTGGGATGCCCTCGCCGTCATCGGCAACGTGGATGAGCGCGGTGGACGCCCCCTGTCGGTGGACGCTGATCCGGACCTGCCCGCCGGCCGGGGTGTGACGTAGCGCGTTCGACAGGAGATTGCTCATCACCTGGCCGAAGCGTTGCCGGTCCACGACCACCCGGGCGGTGTCCGTAATGGTCTCGACCTGTAAATCGACGCCTTTGTCAGCATAAGCTTCCCCCGCGGCAGCAGCGGCGGAATGGAGTAGATCCCCGAGCCCTTCCTCCGCCAGGTCCAAATCGATCCGGTGTTCCTGGGCCCGGGAGACTTCGTCAATGTCTCCCATCAACCGGGTCAGGCGGGTGAGTTGGTCAGCCATGATCGTGTAGGTGGCATTATTCCAATCCACGACCCCGTCCTGGAGACCATCGAGGTAGACCGTGAGCACCGATAAGGGGGTGCCCATTTCGTGGGCCAAATCAGAGAGCATCTGGCGGCGGACCTGTTCGGTGTGTTCCAGCCGGTCGGCCATGGTGTTGAAGGCATGCGCCAGGGTGGTGACTTCGGGGCCCGCTTCTCCGGCGGGCACGCGGATACGGGAGTTGCCGGCCGTCAGGCTGGTAGCGGCGCGGGTGAGATCCTGCAGGGGGGTGCGCAGACGACGCGATAACCACAGGCTGGCCAGTAGGGCGCTGATCAAGGCGGTGGGAAGGGCGACGGCCAGGGTGATCAGGTTGGCGTCCCGGTAGGCCCGCTCGGCATGGAACAGCTCCAGCGAGGGGCCCTCCCGGCCGGCCATCGACATATGACCATGGAACAGGGTCGGGCCCACCATCGTGGCCACGGTCGCGGCCACCAGCAGGCTAATCACCACGACCAACACCTGGGCGGCCAGGAAGCGGAAGGTCAGGCCGGGTCCGTGATTCATGGCTGCCCCACCCGGTAGCCCACGCCACGGACGGTGTCGATAAACCCCCGGCCCCGGGTGTCGGTGCCGAGCTTGCGACGCAAGTTGCCGATGTGGACATCGACGATGCGTTCATCACCGACCCAGGTGGTGTCCCAGACCTCGGTGACCAGGTCGTGGCGGGTCAGCACTTGGCCGGGGCGCAGGGCCAGGGTAACCAGCAGCTCGAACTCCGTGCGGGTGAGCTCCACGGTCGTCTCCCCCACCCGCACCTGATGGGCGACGGGGTCAAGGATGAGGTCACCAACGATCAAGGGGGTGGTCACCTGCGGTGGGGTGGTGCTGGTGCGCGGGCGGCGCAGCACCGCATGCACCCGGGTCACCAGTTCCCGGATGCTAAAAGGTTTGGTGATGTAGTCATCCGCCCCCAGGGTCAAACCGCTGATCTTGTCGTCCTCGCTGCCACGCGCGGTGAGCATGAGGATGTAGCAGTCCGAGAAGGTGCGGATCCGTCGGCACACCTCCAGACCGTCGAGTTCGGGCAGCCCCAGATCCAGCACCACAACATCGGGGGAAAAGCGACGGGCCTCGTCCACGGCCTGGGTGCCGGTGTGCGCCTGGCGGGTATCGAAGCCGGCCCGGACGAGGTAGGAGGCCACCATCTGAGCCAGGGGTTGTTCATCATCGACGACCAGCACCCGCCCCGGGGGCGTGGCGGTGGTCGGTGTGTGGTCAGCCATAGACCCCAGTATCACTCCGGCCAGGGGGAATACCACCCTCGCTCAGTGCCCGGCGGGGAAATCTTCATCAAATCTTCAAACATCACCCTTCGACCACCGTCACCCCTGTGCCCCACCCCGGGCCGGCGGCATCGCCTCCCCTCGTCGGTTCAGCAGGCGCCACCAGGGAATTCACTGCCTGCACCGCATACCCGGGGCGGGTAGAAAGACATCGCCCACGGCTGTGGGGTGGTGCCCCGGTTGTGACCCAGCCCACCGAATTCACCCCCCTTTTCGCCCTGTTATAAGGCTGTGAGCAGGGTTTTTGGTTTCTAGACCGTCAGACACCCGTGCTAGATAAAGGTATGGCATCGACCTTGAGGCGGTGTCTTCTCACAGTGTTGCCACGATCCAAGGAGATTGACGTGAAACGAGCAGCGATCGCAGCCGCCGCCCTTGCCCTCGCCCTCACGGGGTGTTCGGCCGCCGACCCGGAACCCACCGCCGACGGGACGGTGTCCCAGGACACATTCCTGGCTGCCCATGGCCTGGCCGACATGGACGCGGTGGAGATCATTGATCACCTCGACCGGCAGAAGGTCACTGAGCGTCCCACGGATCTGATCGCCTCAGTGCGTAACGATGAACTGCTGCTCTCGAGCGATGACCAGGAAGTCGCGCTCGATCTTCCCGACAATCAGACGTATGTCTCGATCGCACCCTATCTCACCTCCACCCACGACTGCTTCTACCACAGCCTCACGACCTGCCAGGGGGAACTCGACAATGAGGATATCCAGGTCACGATCACCGATGAGGCGACCGGTGAGGTGCTGGTGGACGAGGCGACAACCACCTTCGACAACGGGTTTATTGGCTTCTGGCTTCCCGATGATGTCACCGGCCTGATTGAGGTCAGCTACCAGGGGCGTACCGGCACCACGGAGTTTTCCACCACCGACGACGGTGCCACCTGTGTCACAGACCTGCGCCTGACGTGACGGCTCAGCAGGGTCCTCACCTGCGACTGTCTCCCGTATCACTGAAATCTTGCACCAAGGAAGGTTAAATCATGACGAACGCGTTTTCCCGACGACAGTTTCTGCTCGGCGGGCTCGTCCTCGCCGGCACCGGGGCCGTGGCCGCCTGCACCAGCGACCCTGGACCCGCTGCCTCGGCACCAGGTCCCTCCCTTCGCCCCACTCCCGCCCCCACTGCGCTCGGTGAGCCGACGGTGCGCCGGACATTGACCGCCCGGCCCCTCTCCCTGGATATCGGCGGCATCGAAGCCAAGACGTGGGGATACGTCTCTGACACCGGGGATGCGGCCATTGAGGCGACCGCCGGCGACGTCCTCCAGGTCGATATCACCAATGAACTGCCTGAGAGCACCTCCATCCACTGGCATGGCATCGCACTCCACAACGCAGCCGACGGTGTGCCCGGCATGACCCAGGACCCCATTGAACCTGGCGAGTCTTTCTCCTATGTTTTTGAAGTCCCCCACGGCGGCACCTACTTCTACCATTCCCACACCGGCCTGCAGCTTGATCGCGGCCTCTACGCCCCACTAATCATCCGTGACCCGCAAGACGCTGAGGACCAGGACGTCGAGTGGACCATCGTGCTCGACGACTGGGTCGATGGCATTCAGGGCACTCCCGACGATGAGCTCGACAAGCTCACCGGAATGGGTTCGGGCGACCATAACGGGAGGATGGGAATGGGAGGTCACGGCCAGATGATGCACGGCACCCCGGACCGGGTACTGGGCGGGGATGCCGGCGATGTGATGTATCCGCACTACCTCATCAACGGACGTATCCCCCGTGCTCACCGGACCTTCGAGGCTCGCCCGGGCGACAAGGCCCGCCTGCGGTTTATCAACTCCGGCGGTGACACCATCTTCAAGGTGGCCCTCGGTGGTCACCGCATGACCGTCACCCACACCGACGGCTTCCCTGTCCAGCCCAGGGAGACCGAATCGATCTACCTGTCGATGGGCGAGCGTGTCGACGTCGAGGTCATCCTCGGCGACGGCATCTTCCCGCTCACGGCTTTGGCGGTGGGGAAGGACGACCGCGCCTTCGCCGTCATCCGCACCGCCGGCGGCCAGGCCCCCCGCCCCGATGTCGACTTCCCCGAGTTGTCGTCCACCGGACTGCTTCTGTCCTCCCTGAAGCCCGCAGACCGTGCACTCCTGCCCGAGGGCACACCAGACCGAGAAGTCAGCATCGACCTGGGCGGGCAGATGATGCCGTATGAATGGAGCATTCTCACCGACGGCCAATCCTCCCCCGCGACCGTGCAGGATGGCCAGCGCCTGCGGATGGTCATGCGCAACAGGACCATGATGCCCCATCCCATGCACATCCACGGCCACACATGGGCGCTGCCCGGCAGCGGCGGGCTACGCAAGGACACCGTCCTTCTCCGCCACGGTGAAACCATGATCGCCGACCTGATCGCTGACAACCCCGGTGAGTGGGCATTTCACTGCCATAACGCCTATCACATGGAAACCGGGATGCTCAGCTCGCTTCGCTACGAGTAACCCCCCACAGCAGGGTTGAGTGCCGAGGTGGGCAGAGTCGCTGCAGACCACCCACCGGGCAGCACGATGACCTTCCTCGGTGTTGTGGTCTTCCGGGACAACCAGAACACCGTCTTCTTCCCCCCGCCCCGGAATATGGAGATCTAATCCATGCCGAGCACACCCCCGCAGAGCCGCCATCGCGGTTGCCGCGGTGCTCATCGCCGTGACCCTGGTGGCCTGTTCCTCAGGCGACGGCGAAACGCCGTCGCCGTCGGGGCACCTTCCAGTTCCACTCACCAGGAGGCCAAACCGAGATTATCTACGCAGAGGAGGAACGTGCCCCGCTGCCGGACTTCTCCGACCCGTCGCTGATGGAGGAGGGTCTACCTGTCACCGGTGATGGACCTGTTCGACCGTTCAATCGTTGCCCACACCGTGGCTACATCGCCGACGACAGCGTTGACCGCCGAATCCTTAGCTCAGGCGATTAATAACGTGTGCGCCTGAACCTGGGTGAATGATGCACACCGATCAACCTAGCCCCTTTACGCTCGACTTCACCGCGTGCCACGGCCGCCTTGATGCGCGCGAACATCCGGCCTCTGTCAGTACTGAGGTCCCCATCACCATTCGCGGTAACAAGCTTCAACCCGTGCTCTTCCGCTCTGTCGATCCACTCGATCTGCGCAGGCTGTCGTGTTAGACGATCCAAGTCCTAGCAAATAATCGCGTCTAGCTCGCCTCGCTTAAGACTAGCGACCATCGCGTCGTAGTCGGGGCGTTCCACGTCTTTCTTAGAGGCCGAGATCGACTGATTCACATAGGTGTGTACGACCGTCCCGCCACGCTGCTTTGCAATGGCTTCACAGTCTTCTCGCTGACGCTCGATGGCAAGACCGTTCATGGCAGCATCGAGCGAGATGCGAAGGTAAATGGCAGCACATGTTGTCACACGACTAGCACTTGCTCGCCTTAGGTTACGTTGAACTTGAACTCGACGGTATGTAGTTGCAAAGTTACTTTCTCGAGAACCTCGCCGCCCACGTCGCTCCCGCGTTGGGTGGCAGCCGAACCACAAAGGATCAGTCATCTGCTATCCCATCGACTAATTCTTGCAGGTCGCAGGACCTTCGCGTAACTGTCAGTTCAGCGCATTTTGAATAGTTCAGCACACGATGTATTGTTCAGCACATGCTGACCATTGCTTCACGCCTCGACGTCATGAACCGGCTCGGCCGGGCCATGGCGGATCCGACGCGCTCCAGAATCCTGATGACACTACTCGACGGCCCGAGCTACCCGGCCGTGCTTTCGCGCGACCTGGACCTGACCCGCTCGAACGTCTCGAACCACCTGACCTGCCTGCGCGACTGCGGCATCGTCGTCGCCGAGCTGGAGGGCCGCAAGACACGCTACGAAATCGCCGATCCGCACCTCGCGGCAGCGCTCAACGCGCTGGTGAACGCGACGTTGGCTGTCGACGAAAACGCCCCGTGCATCGACCCTGAATGCTCGGTGCCCGGCTGCGGCGAGAAGGGAGCGGACGCATGAGCTCGGCGTGTGGATGCGCACACGAACCCGCCACAGAGATCGAAGAACTCGATCGGCCATGGTGGAAGGACCCCGAGTTGCTACTGCCGATCTTCTCCGGCGTAGCCCTCGGCATAGGCCTGGCGCTGGACTGGTCCGGGGTAGAGACACCCGCGACAGTACTGTTCTGGGTCGGCCTGCTGCTAGGGGCGTATACGTTCGCGCCCGGCGCGATCCGAAACCTTGTCACGAAGCGCAAGCTCGGCATTGGTTTGCTGATGACGATCAGCGCGGTCGGCGCGGTAATCCTCGGTTACGTCGGAGAGGCCGCGGCGCTAGCGTTCCTGTACTCGATCGCCGAGGCGCTGGAAGACAAGGCAATGGACCGGGCACAGGGCGGACTGCGGGCACTGTTGAAGTTGGTACCGCAGACCGCGACGGTGCTGCGCGACGGCACGTCGGTCAAGGTCGCAGCGAAGGACCTCGTGGCTGGCGAACTGATGCTCGTGCGCCCCGGAGAGCGGATCGCCACGGACGGCATCATTCGGTCTGGACGCTCCAGCCTTGACACCTCAGCGATCACCGGAGAATCCATTCCGGAGGAGGTTGCACCCGGCGACGAGGTGCCCGCGGGTGCGATCAACTCCGCCGGTGTGCTGGAAGTAGAGACGACCGCAGCTGGAACGGACAACTCGCTGACCACACTCGTCGACCTCGTCGAGCAGGCGCAGGCGGAAAAGGGTGACCGCGCCCGGATCGCCGACCGAATTGCCCAACCCCTAGTGCCCGGGGTGATGATCCTGGCGGTGCTGGTCGGCGTGATCGGCTCGCTGCTGGGTGACCCAGAGACTTGGATCACCCGTGCGCTGGTGGTCCTGGTCGCAGCGTCGCCGTGCGCGCTGGCAATCTCCGTGCCGCTGACTGTCGTGGCCGCGATCGGCGCGGCCAGCCAGTTCGGCGTGGTCATCAAGTCCGGCGCGGCGTTCGAGCGACTCGGCGGCATCCGTCACCTAGCGGTGGACAAGACCGGAACCCTTACCCGCAACCAGCCCGAGGTTAACGGAGTGGTCCCGGCAGAGGGATTCGATCGGGCTCAGGTGCTTGCTTTCGCTGCGGCAGTTGAGCAGCAATCGACGCACCCCCTCGCCGCGGCGATCGTGGCAGCGGAGCCCGAAGCACCCGCCGCCCTGGACATCAGCGAGGAAGCCGGACATGGCATCGGCGGCACCGTCGAAGGCCGACGCCTGCTGGTGGGCAGCCCCCGGTGGATCGACGCCGGGCCACTGAAGGAAGACGTTGAGCGCATGGAATCCGAAGGCCAGACCTGCGTCCTGGTCACCGTCGATGACACCCTCGCCGGAGCGATCGGCGTCCGCGACGAGCTGCGGCCCGAGGTGCCCGAAGCCGTGCAGACCCTGCGCGCCAACGATGTGGAAGTGAGCATGCTCACCGGCGACAACACTCGTACCGCCCGGGCACTGGCTAAAATCGCCGGAATCGACGACGTGCGCGCCGAGCTGCGCCCGGAGGACAAGGCAAGCATCGTCGCCGAACTCTCCTCCAAGACGCCGACGGCGATGATCGGCGACGGCATCAACGACGCGCCGGCACTGGCGGGCGCAACGGTGGGCATTGCGATGGGAGCAACCGGCTCTGACGCCGCGATCGAGTCCGCTGACGTCGCCTTCACTGGCCACGACCTCCGGCTGATCCCGCAGGCGCTGCAGCACGCCCGCCGAGGCAGCAGGATCATCAACCAAAACATCGTGCTGTCTCTGGCCATCATTATCGTGTTGATGCCACTGGCGATCAGCGGTGTGCTGGGCCTGGCCACCGTCGTGTTGGTTCACGAAGTCGCCGAAGTCATCGTGATCTTGAACGGCCTGCGGGCTGCACGAGCGAAACGCTGAGGCTGTGACCGGCAAGTCTTATAAGAGTTAAACCACGCGCCGAGCGCACACACGTTGGACCAGGCGAGTCATTCGAGTTCACCACCTGGTCCTTCTCGATGCGTGCAGGCACGGGAACTGTGGGTGAACCCAATAGTTCGACGGCCCGATACCGCTTGCAGATTCTACACACGAGGTAGCGGAATGGACCGAGGCCGAACGAAAACCGGAGTTAAAGACAGCGCTCTTCAACCTACCCCCCAATGACGCGAAACGTCATTAACGCTCCGCGTTACACGTTAAATTTGAACTGACCGGCTCCGGTTTTTGGTACCGGTTGGGCGGGTATCGGGTACCGGGTGTGCGTGTATTGGGTACCGGGGGTAGTTGGGTTGGCAGTCTGTGGTTGACGGCCCTGCGCAGTGTGTACGCGCGGGCCGCGTAACCATGGAAGGAGTTTGGTGTGGTCACCAATTACAGGTTGATCATGCTGGCGCTTGTGCAAGGCCGCTCGTGGTCGCAGATCACGTCGGATTTGGGGTGTTCACGCAGCAGTATCGATAAGGCCAGCCGAGTGTTGCGCTCGACTGGAATGGATGAAGACGCAATTACCGCGTTGTCGGCGCAGGAGCTTTCGGAGTTGTTTCCGGATAACCGCCGGCGGGATTCGGAAGCGTTTGTGGAGCCGGATTTCGCAGGTATCGCTGCCCGCCGCCGACGCGGTGAGCGGGTGACGTTGAAGGTGGAACACCATAAATACACCCGGCGTCAGGCCGCTTCTGGCCAGCAGCATTATTCCTACCGGCAGTTCTGCGCGCTGTTTGAAAACTACGTCGATGTCAACGACCTGACTGCGCTTTTGACCCATGCCCCTGGTGAGGAGCTGTGCGTTGATTGGTCCGGGGAAACCATGGCAGTTGTTGACCCGTTGACCGGGGTGTCTGTGCGGGCGTATGTGTTTGTGGCGTCGCTGCCGCATTCGGGGCTCATCCATGCCAGTGCGTGGCCGGATATGCGGATGCGGTCGTGGCTGTGTGCTCACCGCGACGCGTTGGACTACATCGGTGGCGTGCCGGTGCGCATCGTTCCCGATAACGCCTCGACAGCAACCAACCAGGTTGCACGTGGTGCGACGGTGCGTGAGGTCAACGAGCGCTACCAGCTGTTCGCTGAGTTCTACGGTTGCGGGATCACCCCGGCCAGGCCGGGTAAACCCAGGGATAAGGCTCATGTGGAAAAAGCGGTCGATATCGTCCAGACCTGGGTCGTAGAAGCGTTGGCGGGCCACGAGTTCGCCACGTTCGAGGCACTCAACGCCGCTATCGCAGCACAGGTTGACTGGATCAACGACCGGGAAGGATTCCGGGGCCGGAAAACAACCCGCAGGCAGCTGTTTATGGAAAGCGAAGCAGAGACGTTGCGCCCGCTGCCGCAACAGCGCTGGTCGTATTCCACGTGGCGCACCGCCAAGGCCGGGGTGAACTACCACGTCCAAGTGGAGAAGCATTTCTACTCTGTGCCGTGGAGCTTCGCCGGTAAACGTGTCGACGTGCAGATCTTCGGAGGGTGTCAGGAAGTTTGTGTGTGAGGCTCTGATCTAGAAGGAGTTTCACCGATAATGACTACGGTGTCACCGAAGAAAGGCCATGACCCGGCGAGGGTCAACGAGATCAGCGAGAAGCTGATGGAAAATCCTGAGCTCGCCAGCTTGATCAGCGAGCTGTCGACTTCCGCTGATGATGCAAGCGAGCTGGTCAAAGGCCTCTTGCAGGCATCGATCAACGCTGGTCTGCAGGCGGAGATGGATGCGCATTTGGGTTACGGCCATTCCGACCGCAAGGCCAAAGCCCAGGTGGAAACCACACAGAGCAGCAATCACCGCAACGGGTCGTACACCAAGACCGTCAACTCCGGGTACGGCGCGGTGGAAGTGACTGTGCCCAGGGATCGTGCCGGCACGTTTACGCCCCGGATGGTGCCCAAAGGTGCACGCCGACTCACAGAACTCGACGACATGATCGTCTCGCTGTACGCCGGCGGGATGACCGTGCGCGATATTCAGCACCATTTAGCGACCACCCTTGGGGTGGATATGAGCCCGGATACGATCAGCACCATTACCGATGCGGTCTTGGAAGAGGTCATGATCTGGCAGAACCGTCAGCTCGACGAGTTTTACCCGGTGATCTTCCTCGACGCACTCCGAGTCAAGATCCGTGACGGCCACCGCGTGGTCAACAAGGCTTGCTACATGGCGGTTGGTGTCGACATGGACGGCATCAAGCACATCTTGGGATTGTGGATCGCGGAAAATGAAGGTGCGGCATTCTGGGCATCGGTGTGCGCGGATCTGGCCAACCGCGGCGTCCAGGACGTGTTCATTGTCTGCTGCGACGGGCTCAAAGGCCTGCCAGAAGCCGTGGAAGCCACCTGGCCGAATTCCATGGTGCAGACCTGCATTGTGCACCTGATTCGAGCGGCGAACCGGTGGGTATCGTATCAGGACCGCAAAGGCGTCTCCCGCGCGCTGCGTGAGGTCTACACCGCTCCCAATGAGGAGACGGCACGTGCCAGCCTGGATGCGTTCGAGGCCAGTGAACTGGGCCGGAAATACCCCCAGTCGGTCAAAGTCTGGCGCGACGCTTGGGAGCGGTTCGTGCCGTTTCTGGGCTCTTCGTGTTTTAGAGTGCGTTGATCTTGGGTTGGAGGCCGCCGGAGTGAATCAGGCAACGCAAGATGTAGTGGTTGATGTTGCGGAACCCTAGCGCGATGCCGCGGAGGTGTTCGAGACGGCCGTTGATGGCTTCGACCGGCCCGTTGGAGGCGCCGATATCGAAGAACGCGAGGATGTCGGTGCGGCGTTTGTGCAGGCTTCGCCCGAGTTGGGTCAGCTCTTGAAGCCCGGCCTGACGAAGCCCGCGGAGCCGGTTGATCAGCCTGCGCATCTTCGTTTTCGCACGGCGCTTGTTGGGGTCTTCGTAGCAGTCGATGATCTCCTGGTACACCAGCCATGTCTCTTGCAGCACCGCGTAGTCATCGTCGTAGTTGAACAACACATCCAAGCGGTGCTGCTGCTCGCCATTAAGCAGACCGGTGCGGGTGAGCATGGTGCGACGGTTTTTATATAACGGGTCGTTGGTCCTGCCGCGCCTGCCGTAGGTTTCACGCTGCAGCCTCTGACGGCACGCGGTGACTTTGTCGGCTCTTCGTGTTTGGGAGTGCGTGGGTCGTTTTTCGGGGTGCTTGGGTGTGGCACAAGATGTGGGGGTCCTTGCTGGGTTAAGGATTTAGGTGTTCAAGCCAATCCGAACTCAACAAGGACCCTGTAATGCAGCCTAGTTCCAACATTGTCGCCGATACCATTTGCCGCACCGCGGAGCTTGGGTTGGCGATTACGAATGCCGCCCACAACGACACGCTCACCGTCATCGACTGTGAAGCGCTCGACCCGATCAACTCCTGCCCATCGTGTGGACAGCCAGGTGTGCTGCGTGACCACGTCTGCCGGGAGTTGGTGGATCTTCCTGTTGTCGGGTTTCCCACCCGGTTACGGGTGCGTCTGCCGCGCTTTCGGTGTGTGAACCGCCTCTGTTCGCAGAAGATCTTCCGGGCTGGCCTGGCATGTGCTGACGATCGCTCGAAGGTCACGCATCGGGTGGTGCGCTGGATCTTGCAGCGTTTAGCGATTGACCGGATGAGTATCGCCGCCACCGCCAAAGCACTCGGGATCAGCTGGCAGCTGACATGCGATCTCGCATTGTCCATGGCCAGGGAACTCGTCGCCGACCCCGACCACTTGGCCGGGGTGCGCATTATCGGGGTTGATGAGCACAAATGGGCCCACGATCGACGTGCGGCCGGCGGCGGGTTCGTCACCGTGATCGTGGATATGACCCGCCACCACACAGGCCAACCAGCGAGGTTGCTCGATGTCATTCCGGGAAGAAGCGCGAACGTGCTCACATGCTGGATCAACCAACAGCCGAAAGCATTTCGCGACGAGGTGGAAGTGGTCACCATGGATGGGTTCCAGGGCTACGCCACCGCAGCTGACGAGGCGCTTCCTCACGCAACCCGGGTGATGGACCCGTTTCACGTGGTGCGTCTTGCCGGCGACAAAGTCACCGCGTGCCGTCAGAGGCTGCAGCGTGAAACCTACGGCAGGCGCGGCAGGACCAACGACCCGTTATATAAAAACCGTCGCACCATGCTCACCCGCACCGGTCTGCTTAATGGCGAGCAGCAGCACCGCTTGGATGTGTTGTTCAACTACGACGATGACTACGCGGTGCTGCAAGAGACATGGCTGGTGTACCAGGAGATCATCGACTGCTACGAAGACCCCAACAAGCGCCGTGCGAAAACGAAGATGCGCAGGCTGATCAACCGGCTCCGCGGGCTTCGTCAGGCCGGGCTTCAAGAGCTGACCCAACTCGGGCGAAGCCTGCACAAACGCCGCACCGACATCCTCGCGTTCTTCGATATCGGCGCCTCCAACGGGCCGGTCGAAGCCATCAACGGCCGTCTCGAACACCTCCGCGGCATCGCGCTAGGGTTCCGCAACATCAACCACTACATCTTGCGTTGCCTGATTCACTCCGGCGGCCTCCAACCCAAGATCAACGCACTCTAAAACACGAAGAGCCACTTTGTCGCCGGCAAGACGCACCACGTGAAACGGGTCCATCACCCGGGTTGCGTGAGGAAGCGCCTCGTCAGCTGCGGTGGCGTAGCCCTGGAACCCATCCATGGTGACCACTTCCACCTCGTCGCGAAATGCTTTCGGCTGTTGGTTGATCCAGCATGTGAGCACGTTCGCGCTTCTTCCCGGAATGACATCGAGCAACCTCGCTGGTTGGCCTGTGTGGTGGCGGGTCATATCCACGATCACGGTGACGAACCCGCCGCCGGCCGCACGTCGATCGTGGGCCCATTTGTGCTCATCAACCCCGATAATGCGCACCCCGGCCAAGTGGTCGGGGTCGGCGACGAGTTCCCTGGCCATGGACAATGCGAGATCGCATGTCAGCTGCCAGCTGATCCCGAGTGCTTTGGCGGTGGCGGCGATACTCATCCGGTCAATCGCTAAACGCTGCAAGATCCAGCGCACCACCCGATGCGTGACCTTCGAGCGATCGTCAGCACATGCCAGGCCAGCCCGGAAGATCTTCTGCGAACAGAGGCGGTTCACACACCGAAAGCGCGGCAGACGCACCCGTAACCGGGTGGGAAACCCGACAACAGGAAGATCCACCAACTCCCGGCAGACGTGGTCACGCAGCACACCTGGCTGTCCACACGATGGGCAGGAGTTGATCGGGTCGAGCGCTTCACAGTCGATGACGGTGAGCGTGTCGTTGTGGGCGGCATTCGTAATCGCCAACCCAAGCTCCGCGGTGCGGCAAATGGTATCGGCGACAATGTTGGAACTAGGCTGCATTACAGGGTCCTTGTTGAGTTCGGATTGGCTTGAACACCTAAATCCTTAACCCAGCAAGGACCCCCACATCTTGTGCCACACCCAAGCACCCCGAAAAACGACCCACGCACTCCCAAACACGAAGAGCCCGTTTCTGCAGTTCCCGCCGGCGGCACGCCGGGTGCTCTACACCACCAATTCGATCGAATCGCTCAATGCTGAGCTGCGGAAAGCTACCCGCAACAGGGGCCAGTTCCCGAACGATACCGCGGCACTGAAGACGCTGTGGTTGATGATCTGCAACATCGAGGACAAGCGCGCTGCGCAGCGGGCGAAGAAAGCCAAGCGCGACGTTGAGTGCAACGGCTATATTGAAGGAGCGAAAGCCACCGGGTGGAAACAAGCCATCAACCAACTAGCCGTGGCTTACCCCGACCGATTCGCGGACTACTTGTAAACCAAGCCCCCGCACACAAAAGATCGGACACCCTCGATCTTCGACGATGTCGTCGACATCTTCAGCGCGGGTGAGCGTATCGCTACCCACCTGAAGAAACCGGGCAACATGCAGTACTCCACAGATAAAGAGCATGTGCCGGCAAAGCACCAGGACTTGGCCACGAAGTGGGATCGGGGCCGGATTGAGTCATGGGCCCAAAGTATTGGGGCCGCAACCTACGAACTCATCCGCCAGATGTTTCACGCCCGCCAAGTTGAAGCCCAAGCCTACAATAGCGCCCTCGGCGTGTTGAGCCTGTCGAAGAAGTACTCCCGCAGCTTGCTTGAACAAGCCTGCCAAGACGTCCTCGACTCCCACATGGTGCCGTCGGTGCGCAAAGTCCACGACACCATCAAAGACCTCGCAACCCGCACCACCGTCGCCACAGGTGGTGCGCAATCACCAACATCATCTGCCGCGTCAACCAGGCCGGTGACGCGTCGCGCCCCAGCTGCGCAGGTGTCGCATGTACGGGGCAAAGCAGCGTTCGAGTTCAGTGAGCTTGAATTCGGTGAGGAGGCGTAGAAGCATCATGGCGTTAACCGATGAAGATTTCGACAAGCTCGGCTCGCTGCGCGGCATGCGCGTGTTCGCCGCGACGATCCAAGAGATCGTCAACGACCCCTCGCGCGATAACGACTCCTTCGAAGACAAGATCAAAGAAGCCCTCGAAGCCCAACTCACCGCCCGCGACAACAAGGTCATCCAGACAAGGTTGCGTGAAGCGAAACTCCTTGGCTCAACCGCCGCACTCGAGCGCTTCGATGCCTATCCCGGCCGCGGTGTAACCCAAGACCGCATCGACCGGCTCGCCACCTGCGAATGGGTCGACTACGGCAAAGACCTCATCATCGTGGGAGCTACCGGCACCGGTAAAAACTTCCTCGCTCAAGCCCTGGCCGTCGCGGCGTGCCGCAAAAAGCTCACCACCCGCTACTTTAGGCTTAACGACCTAGCCAACGATTTCGACGCTGCGGCTGAGCATCCCCAGGCCCGCAAACAACTCCTCGCCGACTTGCAGGCCCCGGCACTTGTCGTCATCGATGACTTCCTCGCCACCGATGTCTCAGCGCACGCGTTGAACCAAGTGTTCAACCTGCTCGTCGGGCGTGAGCATGCCTCTACCGTGATCGCCAGCCAGCACGAACCCGATTACTGGTACGACGTCTTCTCCGAGGCAGCACTGGCAGACGCGGTGATGTCCCGTCTTGCCAACCACGGCTCGAAACTCACCCTGACGGGAGAAGACATGCGAACCCGCGACGACATCAAACAAGAAAGGATGGGCCCTGCCACACCCAAACGGCTACGTCAACCCCAGAAGCCGTAACCGGGGGTAAAAAACGGGTACCGGCAACCACCAACACCCCGGTACCCGATACCGCCCTACCGGTACCGAAAAGAAACGCCCGTCATTGAACTCCACGGTATGTCGTTGCAAGGTTACTCCCTCTCGTTAACACCATCAAAAGGAGTGATATCCAATGAAAGCGTTCGGCTGCTTAAGCTTCGGGCATTACGCCTTCGGCAGCTAGTGCGGGCCATCTGCGGAAAAGATCGCCAAGACTCGTCTGGAGATCACCCAGGCTGCGGACGAAATCAGCGTGAACAACGCGTCCTTCCGAGTCCACCACTTCGCGCTGCAGGCCTCCGCCCCGATGCCGCTGCTGTGTGCTATCGCGGCCACCACCAAAAACATCGAGGTGGGCACCGGCGGCATCGACATGCGCTAGCGCATATCGGGGTTGTAGCGTTTGAGTCATTGACTCCCGCCGTCTACAAGTACCTACACACTTGATCGGTGCTGCACGTTTCAGGATCCGGGTGCGCGGCGTCCTGGCTAAGGTCCGCGATAGTGTCGCGCAGCACGGAGAGCTGCGCGATCTGCTGCTCGATCTCAGCGAGGCGCACGTCAAGCAGGTCGCGCACGTGCTCGCAGGGCGCATGGCCGCCGTCGCGGATGTCGAGGATCTGGCGGATCTGGGCGAGGGTGAGGCCCGCGGCCTGGCCGCGGTGGATGAAGTCGATCCGAGCGACCGTCTCGGGCGCGTAGTCGCGGTATCCGGACGACGTGCGCTCGGTCGGGGGCAGAAGGCCCTGTTCCTCGTAGAAGCGAAGGGTCTTCGCGGTAGTGCCCGCCCTCTCGGCGAGTTCTCCGATCCACATTGCTGTCTCCCTCCGTGGCCGCGCTTGACCTTCCCCTGCACTGGAAGGTCCAGTATGGCTGAGACAGAGCAGAAAGCCAAGAGTTGACAGGAGCAGCGATGCCTACGAAGTACGATCTCGCCATCATCGGATCGGGAGGCGGCGCGTTCGCCGCTGCGATCCGCGCCAGCACGCTCGGGAAGTCGGTGGTGATGATCGAGCGCGGGACGCTCGGCGGCACCTGCGTGAACACGGGCTGCGTCCCGTCGAAGGCGCTCATTGCCGCGGCCGGCGCGCGGCACGTCGCGGTCGACGCCGCAACCCGGTTCCCAGGGATCGCGACGACGGCGGATCCCGTCGACATGCCCGCGCTGATCGCTGGGAAGCAAGCGTTAGTGGAGTCGCTGCGCGGCGAGAAGTACGCCGACGTCGCCGACTCCTACGGCTGGCAGGTCCTCCGTGGCGACGCCTCGTTCGTGGGCACCCCTGATGCGCCGGTTCTCGATGTTGCCGGATCCGACGGAAGCGTCGAGACCATCGAGGCCCACCACTACCTGGTCGCGACTGGTTCTCGCCCGTGGGCACCGCCGATCGACGGCCTGGAGGAGACCGGATACCTGACCTCGACCACGGCGATGGAGCTGACGGAGGTCCCCGAGTCGCTGCTGGTGCTCGGCGGCGGCTACGTCGCCCTGGAGCAGGCGCAGCTGTTCGCCCGCCTCGGCTCGCAGGTCACGCTGCTCGTGCGGTCCCGGCTCGCCTCGAAGGAGGAGCCGGAGGTGTCGAAGGCGCTCCAGGAGGTGTTCGCCGACGAGGGCATCCGCGTCGTCAGCCGCGCAGTGCCCACCCGGGTCTCCCGCGGCACGGGAGGCGAGGCCGTCGTGACCGCCGCCTTGTCCGGCGGCTCGCAGGAGTTCCGCGCCGACCAGGTCCTGGTCGCCCTCGGACGCCGTCCCGTCACCGATGGCCTGAACCTCGATGCGGTCGGGGTGAATACCGGAGACTCCGGCGAGGTGGTCGTCTCCGACCGGCTGCAGTCCTCGAACCCGCGGGTCTGGGCCGCGGGCGACGTGACCGGGCACCCCGAGTTCGTCTACGTCGCCGCCCACCACGGCACCCTCGTCGCCGAGAACGCGTTCGCCGACGCCGACCGGTCCGTCGACTACGCCCGCCTGCCGCGGGTGACGTTCACCGGGCCCGCGATCGGCGCGGTCGGGATGACCGAGAAGGACGTCCTCGCCGCGGGGATCCGCTGCGACTGCCGCGTCCTGCCCCTGCACCACGTGCCCCGCGCCTTGGTGAACCGCGACACCCGCGGGTTCATCAAGATCGTCGTGAACGCCGAGACGAACGAGATCCTCGGCCTGACCGCCGTCGCCAAGGACGCCGGGGAGCTCGCCGCCGCAGGCGTCCACGTGCTCGGCAGGACCGTCGCCGAGGTCGCCAACGCCTGGGCCCCCTACC
Organism: Corynebacterium jeddahense; assembly: GCF_028609865.1. NCBI lineage: Bacteria > Bacillati > Actinomycetota > Actinomycetes > Mycobacteriales > Corynebacteriaceae > Corynebacterium > Corynebacterium jeddahense. The sequence continues at coordinate 909,905 of NZ_CP063194.1, read as the reverse complement.
TGACCATGGCCGAGGGCATCCGGATCGCCGCGAAGGCCTTCACCACCGACCCGTCGCTGCTGTCGTGCTGCGCATGAACGGCAACGCAGGCAATCGGGGAGATCTCATCCTGAAGCAGACGATGAGCGCCGATCAGGACCGCGACGAATGGCGCGCCGGTCCCGTCGTCGCTGCAGTGACCGGGCTGCTCTTGCTGGCATGCTGCGCGCTTCCGTCGCTGCTCTGCTGCGGCCTGCCGTTCATCGTGGCGGGCGGAGCACTCGCAGGCGTCGGTGGGCTCCTCGGTAATCCCTGGATCATCGGTGCCGGGACCGCCGTCGTGATGGCCGTCATGGCGGGGATGCTCGTCAGGCTACGGCGGCGGCACCGACGCCGCAGATCCGGCTGCTGCGAAAATCCTTCGACCGCTGATCGGAACCGGTAGTTCGAGCGGATCCAGCGATCACTGTCACCTGCGAAGGGCGCTGAAATCGGAGCCCGACGGGAGAAGGAGGAGCAAAAAGCGTTCGGATCAACCGGTGACGAGGATAATACTGAGGCTGGATCCCGGCCGTCGCGACGCGGTCTCCGCTTCCGCCGAGACGAGAAAGGGTTGTGGGCACCTAGGCTCGGCGGCATGAACGACCTGACCATAGCCCGGGGATCCCCGACGGTGCGGTCATCGCCGCCGATCTCGCAGAGCGTTTCGCGAAATCGTCGACTCCAGGCAGCCAGGGCGTCAACACGACGGACGGCAAAGCTCAGCTTTCCATCGATGTCGCCGAATGCGCATCGCTTACCGACGCCCAGCGTCACTGTGTCTCGCACAACCTCGAGCACCGCCTAGACGGCTCCGTCTTTACCGTGACTGCGTCGACTCAGCGGTCTGTGTTTCGCTCCTGGTCCTCTCGCTTGCACCTGCGACACAGCCTCGTGCCCCCGGGCCGTAGCGTTCGGGGGAGCACAATAGCCCCAGTCCTCATCACGTCCCGGGATCAAAGAGTTCCTCGCAGAGGTTAAGCACTACACGTTGAACTTGAATTCGACGGAGTGTCGTCGATAAATAACCATTTGATGCGCGCGTGCGGAATTAACAACGAAATACCGCTAAAACAGACAACATATGGGGTGCACAGAAACACATATAAGTTCTGCGGAAAACCTATAGGGTGCGTCGCTAAAAACCGCTGTGCGCGAAAAACATAAAGGGTTTACGGACCCGGTCCCAGACCCCTCAATACTCTGAGCCGGAAGAATGGAAAGTGGAAGGTTGATGTATCCCCACTATCTATTTTTTCCGTTTTTCGGAGTACATCGGGAGCTACAACTGCGGACCAGCTCTGTGTGAACTAGATGAGAAGGCGCAGCAGCGAATCATCGACGCTGGACAGTTGGTGCTGCGGGCACGCGAGCGGCACCCCCAGCGGTCACTCGCGGAGCACTACAACCCGTTATCGATGGACCCAATTCTGCTCAAGGCCCACAACAACTTGGACCGGGAAGTCGATAAGGCTTTCGATGTGGCACGCAAACTCACCAACGAGCGCCAGCGCCAGGAGCTACTGTTCGCCAGCTACGGGGAGTTGGCGAGGGGCTATGTCTCCTCGCTTTCATCAAAATCGAAACCACCAGCAGGGTCGTTCCCCGTGCGGGTGATTTTGATCGGTCCCGCTGCTGGGTGTAGAACCCTGTCGCTGGCAACGCCGGGAACTATGACTGTGCCCGACGAGAACACGTCACTGCCATAACGCGGCTCACGGTAGACGAACATGGGTCGTTCACTACTACTGGTGGATTTCGGTTTTGGTGGTGGGGGGATTACCGCCGCCGGCCTCGATTCTTCCGTTGAGGAGGGCGTTGACTACTTCCCGATTGTGAAATGGGCCGATGGCGCGGTGAAGAGGAACCAGTCACCTGGAAGAGATCGATCCAGTCGCTGGTGTGCAATCTGGGAGGTAGGGTTGCGGGGTCGATTCCTCGCGAGCGCAACCATGATTGTGTCTCTGAACGTGATGAAAACAACCCTGCCCTTCGGAGAATTTCCCCTATCCCGCGTCCCCGGGCGGTGAAAACGGTGTGCACCATCGCCTGAAAGGCTTTGCGTTGCTCTATCGGGATCTTCGGGTCACCCACCCGGCGGATCACTAAGATCCCCCCGTCAACGTTTGGCTGTGGCCGGAAAGCAGACCTTGGTACTCGGGAACCAAGGTGAAACGTGAACCATGGGGACCACTGAGCTGTCATCATCGTGCTTGCACCTACCCCGGCCCGGCGGCGAGCGACTTCCCACTGCATGAGGAGTACAGCGGCAGTCCATGCCGGCGCATGCAACAACTTTCGAAGAATGGCAGTGGTGAGGTGAAAGGGAATGTTTCCCACAATGACGCAGGGAGTGGCGGGTAACGGGAAGTTGAGGAAATCATCATGGACCACTTCGACCGACGCCGAGGCGGTCTTTTTTGTGAGTTTGGCAGCTAGTTTTGCGTCTACCTCAACTGCCGTTATTGCCCTCCCCAAGTGGGATATCGGGTGAGTGAGGGCACCGCTTCCTGGCCCGATCTCAATGATGGGGCCGGAGGTTTGTTTTACAAGATCGACGATGGAGTTGATGATCTTGTGGTCTGTGAGAAAATTTTGGCCATGTTCGTGACGGCCGTATCCGTATGTAGACATCAGGTGTGCTCCGTGGAGTTGAAACGGAGCCGGGCATGGCAAATGGCCGCCCGGCTAAAGGACCGGAGCGGTTTCTAACCTGCGGGAGGGAGAAAACCGCCTTAGCGGCTGGTGAGCGGCCGCATGAAAACGGAACCTGAAATCAACATGGGCCTATCGTATCCAATTAATTTCGCAGGGTCCAATACGGTGAGAAAGAAGACAACCGCACCGCAACAGTGCAAGACCTCTCTGGATTGGAATTTAATTGAACATGGGTTTGGGGTACGACGCGCCCTACTCGGAGTGGCACGGACACTACGGCTGCGCGCCCACACACAACAGTAAAGAGCTCGGCAATGCACAGACACGTAACGAGAGCGCCACAAATGTATGTACGTTTAAGTTACAGCATCGACACTGACGCTCCACATGGAGGGACGGCCGCAGCCCTGCAGCAAGCACACGGCAGGGTGTCTGCTTCGGGCGACGTGAAATTACGCAGAAAAATACGAAACACATCACCGCAGGTCACGGTAGGTATTTGCGGGTCATTTCGTAATCTCGTAAACGAAAAGAACAAAACTACGAAACACAAAAACATACGTTGAGCAGCGTAAATGGTTTTCGTTTCGTAATTTTTCCACTTTTTGAAGAAAATCTAAATAAGAAGAGACACCTTGATTGCGATTGTGTCCCGTGTCACATAGCTGCAACCCCTGCAGCGTGCCCTCAACGAGGACGCTCTGTGCCGTAGACATGTGCCTGCAATGCGTGTCTGTGTCTCTCTCTTAAAAGGTTTGGGTCGAAATACCGCAAAATTACGAAACACCGCCGAAATGTGACGTGTCTATGCAGGTCACAGCGTTATCGCGTGTTTCGTAGTTTTGTTCTTTTCGTTTGCGGAAATCACGAAACCGCAGGTAGAGCGTTTCGTAATTTTTTCGTATTTTGATCGGCAAATTACGAAACGAGGTCAAAACTACGAAACGAGCGCGCTACAGACGTGTCACAGGTCATAAAAAGGCGCGCCCCTTGCGTGTCACCGTGACGCAGCATCCCGGCCGTGTCACATAGCTACAACCCCTGCAGCGTGCCCTCAATGAGGACGGTCTATGTCGTAGACATGTGCCCGTAATGTGTGTCTGTGTCTCTCCCTTAAAAGGTTTGGGTCGAAATGCCGCAAAATTACGAAACATCCCCGAAATGTGACGTGTCTGTGCAGGTCACAGCGTTATCGCGTGTTTCGTAATTTGGTTTTCCGATTTTCGTAGTTCTACGAAACCGCAGGTAGAGCGTTTCGTAATTTTTTCGTATTTTGATCGGCAAATTACGAAACGAGGTCAAAACTACGAAACGAGCACACTATAGACGTGTCACAGGTCACAAAAAGGCGCGCCCCTTGCGTGTCACCATGCCGCCACACAACAGCTGCCCCACCACAACACCCCAGCCGTGCCACGTGGCGTGTAGAAACGTGCTCGGTTCGATTCGTAAAGATTAGGTCGCAGGCTATTGTGCGCGACGCATAAGTTCCGTACGATGGCCCCCAGACCGTATGTGGCGTTTTAATTCGTTTTTGGTTTAGCCAGCCGCATACGGGGGATAACCCCGAGGATAATTCATAAAGAGACAGCCTCTCGACCGTGATAGGCGCGGTTCCTCCGACGAGATAGACCGGTCGGCAACGGCATTGCCAACCACAAAAGCGGTCAGGTAGGGAGTAAGCGCTCCCGTAAAGCGATGGGACGGCAGACCACCGTTCTAGCGAGTTGAGCACGGCACTCCAAGCCGCCTGAATAGCAAGCCGGTAAAGCACCCCGCTCCGGGACAGATCAATCTGCCCAGGAGCGTTTTTCTATGTCCGAAAAGGACACGACTACCGCCGTCGCGCCACGCTTTTACACGCTGCAGGAACTCGCCGATCTCGGCGTCGGCTCCGAGTCCACGTTGCGAAAAGCTATTAAAGAGGGCCGTCTTTCATTCCACCGTTTCGGCACCGCCTATCGGATTCGCCAAGACGATCTCGACGCCTACCTCGCGGCCGCACGCCGCCCTGCCCCGCAGCTATTCGACGGCTTCGTCGATGCCGTCGTGAATGCAGCGCCCCAACTGACAGATGAGCAGCGCCAGCAGCTCGTCACGGTGCTGGGCGGTGTGAAGCACTAATGCGGACAAACCCGCCTACGACGAGATCCCGCCGCTTAGCTCAGCTAGTCAGGCTGGGTCTTGAACTGAGTGCGAGGGCTGATGGGTGATGGCCGTGCTACTACACACGCGCGCTCCACCGTCGTGCCCCGAGTCCAAATAAACAGTTCATTCAACCAAGGAGAACAAACGATGTCTTTCAGAGACGATTACGCAGCAGCGCTGCGCGATGAGCAGCAAGCAAAAGATACCGTGAACGAGGCGCGCCGTGCACACAAAGCGACAAAGGAGCGCCTTGCGCAGTTGCGCAAGTATGCCGAAGAGTTCGAGGTGAATCTCGACGGTGACAAGTCCGCCAGCACCGAAGGGGACGGTGACAAGTCCGCCAGCACCGAAGGGGACAGCGATACACCTGAGAACGGTGACGGCGACACGCCTGAGAGCACCGAGGGCAGTAAGCCGAAGCGGCATCTAGAAGTTGTACCCGACTAACCCTTTAGCCGTACACGCAATCACCTCATGTGTGTACGGCCACGCGGCGTGACGACGTACAGCCGTCACGTTTGATGTCGCCACACACCCCGCTCGCAAGGGCGGGGTTTTCGCGTGTGTGCGGGTGGCTGCGGCACCGCTACACGTGACACTGTCACGATGCTTGCGCCGGTGTCGGCGACGGGGCATATAAGCGTCTGCCCCGTCGCCTGGATCATCCGCCACATGGCTGGCGGTATGTCGCGCTGCTGTGATGCGCGGTCCCGGCCGGCATAGTCTCGTGTGGACGTCAGCTATGCCGAAGACGGGGCCGTGGGCGCAGCAAAGACAGCAGCGTGGACAGAGCAGATTTCAGCAGCTGTGCTGCTGAAGTTGTGACCGCGACGGCAAGTGATATGCGGCGCATGCCGCATAATGCCGCGTCGTGAGATACGCCAATATCCATCTCGGCAGGCTTGCCGTGATGGAGCGTTTCGTGATGACCCAAACACGACACATCGATGCTGGCATATCCGAATGTATATCAACAAGATATATCGGATTGCCGGCAGTGTCGTTATGCGGAGCATGGGTCATCACACAATGTGCAGCGCCAGCTGCACTATTGGGCACCTTGACCGGAGCGCAGCGGAGGGAAAGGTAGACCCAGCCAGACCGAGCGAGCGAGGTCTGAGACTGGGGCTATAAGGGGCGGCGCGCCAGCGCCGGGCACCGGGTTATGCGAGCGCCAGCGAGCAGTAATACCCGGTGCAGTGCCTCGGCTATGCCGAGCGCCGGAGCGCAGCGGAGGCGTCGCACCCCCTTATGCCCTTTTCCCCCTTCTACCCCTATAACGACAAACATATAGGGGTTTTGACACAGAAGGGGGCTGCGACCTGCGTGTTTCGGGTTGTAATGCGGTCTTCGACCCTTACCCGAAACGGCCCGTTGATGCGCGAAGCGCACATGGTGCCTACGCAAAATCTGCAGGTCGCTACGCTGTGCGCACCACATACGGCTACGTCCGTTGTATGTCGGTCTTAAAGTAAGGGCCGATGACGGGTGGAAACGCCGCTTGCGGCGTCTTCCCGCGTCATCGAGACACCTGCAGCGAGCCTGCGAGCAAAAGGTGTCTAACCGAACGGCAAGACCGACATCGCCTACGTGGTGCGCACAGCCACACCCTGCACAGCGACACCGTCGTCAGGCGGTTATTGCAGGGTGTTCCAAATCCCGCAGCGAGCTATCCGCCGCCAGGCGGTGTTGATGCTGCTGCGGGGGTCAACGACACGGGCTGAGTAACACACTCCATATCGGCCCGTGCCATAAGCACAGTATCGGTGCAGACGTATCACGCTCGCGGCGGTCATATGCGCGCAAGCGCATGTAACTTACGCCGCCAGCGACGTGTGTTTCGCAGCTGTAAGCTGCAGCAGATCCAGCGGCAGCTGTTGATGTAAATGTGTAGCGCCGCGACCCGATTGGTTCATCTTTGTTGCAGCGGCTGTACGGCCCTGTGGCGGCCGTAGACGCCTCGGATGGACGGAGTGCGCGTGCAGAAGAACAGTTTCGAGACGTCGCTGTTCGTCGTGTATCTGCCGAAGTCGATGTGCAAGGAGATCCCCGACTACTACACCAGTGAGGTGGACGGGCGCGAAGTGAAACGTCCGCGCTATGTCGCCCGCGACTACGAAGAAGCAAAGAAGTACCCCGAAGAGTCAATGCGTTGGCTCGCCGAGAACTTCATTCCCGGTGGCATCGACGCAGTCGCCGGAGGCGACATGAACTTCGATGAATCAACACCACACATCCAGTTCCAGGCTGACACGTTCTCACCGAAGCCCGAAGATCCCGACAAGCTTCGCTGCCGCCCCGGCATCGCGTACAACACTGACACCTCAGTGCGGTACACATCCGGCCCGAAGAAGGGCAAGCAGATCTCGGGTAATCAAAAGTTCATCGACGCGCAACGCGGACTCCGGGAGCACATGCACGCGCTCGGTTACCCGGTAGAGCTAGAAGTCTCCGAACGACACGACGAGTCACTGAACCTCGACCGCTACACCGAGCAACAAGACCGGGAGCGCGACCTTGCGAAACGTGAGGATGATGTGGAAGTCAAGAAGCGATCCGTGCAGCGCGACATGGACGCGACCGAGCGTGACCGTGAGCAAGCAGCAAAAGAACTGGAACAGGCCAAGGCGGACCGTGAAGCAGCGCAAGGTGTGCTGGAGAACGCTGAAGAACAGGCCCGCGCAGTGGCCGAACGCGTGCTCAAAGAAGCACGCGAGAAGGCCGAGCATGAAGCTGAGCAGACCATGGGCCTTGCCGAAGCGCAAGCAGACGAGCTGCTCGAACGAGCCGAAGAGACTGCGCGGGCCAAGGCGGGTGAGATTACAGCCGCAGCTCGCAGCGAAGCAGAGACGATCACTCGCAAGACCGACGAGGCCCGTAAGCAAGCTGAGCGCGACGCCGAGACGATCCGCAGCGAAGCACGAGATGAGGCCACGAGCATCCGCGACGAGGCCACACGCGACGCTGCAGTAACGCGCAAGGATGCCCGCGAGGACGCTGATCAGATCCGCCGCAACGCGCACGCGGATGCCGAAGATGAAGCCGCCATCATCATCGAAGACGCGGTGAAGTCAGGACAACAGTTGGAGCACTTGGATAAGAAGTTCCTGGTGCAAGAACTGCATCGCAGCCCAGAGTTGCTTGAGCGTTACACGCTGTTCAGGCAGTCGCAGACCTCAGGCAAGAAGGGCGGGGCGCAGCAGCGTGCACGCGAGCGCATCGAGAAGCGCCGCCAGCAGCAACAGCAGCGTGATCGTGATGGCGGTATGGAGTTGTAGCACTGCTCTCCCCTGCCCTGTACGGCCTTCTGCGGGCCTAATAGGGTGCCGTCGGCGTCGTAGGCCATCGGCTGCGGTTAAACCGCTGAGATTCGGCGAAAATCGAAGAAATCTCGGCTAAGCGGGGCCAAGTGTCACTACGCTGCGCAGCGAATTGACCTATTAAGTGGCGGAGATAGTGCGCAGCACGTCGGCGTGCACGACGGTGCATGTGCTGTGCAGAAGAGACGCCCGCAGAAGGGCCGGCAGAATGTCGTTGTCATTCTGTTGCGCAGTAAGGGTGTCAATAGACTGGCGAGCCACTTTATTGCCCAATTCGCGTGTCATTAAAGTGACAGGGCATTTGAGTGCGCAGTAAACGTGTCGATGAAATGGCTGCCCAATACACAGTGCAATCAACGTGTTAATGAAATGTCGCAGACACTACGCAGCGCAGTGAATTGCGCAGCAGAAGAGCCAGTCAATGTGCCACTGCACCGCACAACGAAACAGCACGGGTGATGTGCAACAAAGCGGCGTGTGAAATGCACCGTGAAATGTCAGTGCACCTAGAGCTGCACCACCGCTATTCCCCTACGACGTCCGAACGGCGCCTTGGTGCTGTTGCAAACTTCAGGCGGAGAGCCGTGACGACCCAGTCTTCATCCTTTGATGCTCGCTGCGGGTCGGCGTTCTCAGGCAGCCTCGAACACCCGGCTGACGATCACCGCATCCGGGTTCGGTTGCTCGTAGGCAAACATCGCGCCCTGGCCTTTCCGTAATGAGTGCATCGCTTCCATCCCTTTCAACGTCCGGTACGCCGAGGTCCGGTTTTTGAACGCCCCCTTCGGTCCGAGGATCCGTTTCAGCCGCCCATGATCTCCTTCAATGACGTTATTGAGGTATTTCACCTGCCGGTGTTCCACGGTCTGCGGGCAGATTCCCTCTGACTTCAACTCGGCGATTGCCCTGGCCAGGGAGGGTGCTTTATCGGTGTTGATCACCCGCGGGAACCCGGTTATCGTGTTCGACCTCAGGGTCTTGGCCAGGAAACGCTTCGCTGCGGCGACGTTACGCTTTGGGGACAGGTAAAAATCCAGGGTCTGCCCACCGGCGGTAATAGCCCGGTAGAGATAGCACCACGTGCCGCCGACCCGAATATAGGTCTCATCCACCCGCCAGGACCGGGCCTGCCAGTCGGGTACCTGCCGGTACCACCGAGTGTGCTTATCCAACTCAGGGGCGTATTTCTGCACCCAGCGGTAGATCGTGGTGTGATCGACTGGCACACCCCGCTCGGTCATCATCTCTTCGAGATCGCGGTAGCTCACGCCGTAGCGGCAGTACCACCGCACCGCCCACAGGATGATTTCACGGGGGAAATGCCGACCGGAGAAGATGTCCATGGCCGTGATTATTTCACGCAGGTCTTCCTGTCGCCCGAACTTTGCAACAGCACCGGACTACATATGGGCGGACATATGCTAAAGCGTATGCCGTGCCATATGCCTAAACATACGGCATGTACTGTGGGGCGTATATTCACCCGCCCCATCGCGGTAGCTATGCGTTTTTCAACGCCCGATACACCGTAGGGCTTGAACGGAATTCATGTAGGCGCAATCAGGGGCTATAAAGTATCGCATTACTTGCATCCAAACCTGTACATTCAGAGAATTGCCTTGGACTGGCGGTAACAGGTACCAGATATGCGTTCGTAAAATTCGCGCGCGTTAATGTCGCTCCACGAAGGTCTGACTCGCTAAGAATTGCGTTCGTAAAATCTGCGTCGGTGAAATCTGCCGATTTCAAGTTAGCCCATGCCACCATGGAGCCGCGAAACGAGCATCCTTTGCATATGCTTCCTTCGAGATTGATATCCGTCAGGTCATAGTTGGACATATCTTTCCCGGAAATGTCTTTCCCAGCGAGCTCCGTGGCCCACGATTGAGGCATCGTTTTGTACATTTGCTATTTAATCTGCGGTGAATTGATAATCCATTGCGGGCAACGGCCTTGGTAGCCAAGACAGTGGGTGGTTACAACGGTGCTGTTGCAAAGTTGGGCGGAGAGCCGAGACGACCCAGTTTCTCATTTCCTGATGGCCGCTGCGTGCCGGCGTTCTCAGGCCGTCTCGAAGGCCCGGTTGACGATCACCGCGTCCGGATTGGGGTGCCCATAAGCAAACATCGTGCCCTGACCTTTCCGCAATGAATGCATCTTCCATCCCTTTCAACGTCCGGTAGGCAGACGTCCGATTTTTGAACGCCCCCTTCGGTCCGAGGATCCGTTTCAGCCGCCCATGATCTCCTTCAATGACGTTATTGAGGTATTTCACCTGCCGGTGTTCCACGGTCTGCGGGCAGATTCCCTCTGACTTCAACTCGGCGATTGCCCTGGCCAGGGAGGGTGCTTTATCGGTGTTGATCACCCGCGGGAACCCGGTTATCGTGTTCGACCTCAGGGTCTTGGCCAGGAAACGCTTCGCTGCGGCGACGTTACGCTTTGGGGAGAGATAAAAGTCCAGGGTCTGCCCACCGGCGGTAATAGCCCGGTAGAGATAGCACCACGTGCCGCCGACCCGAATATAGGTCTCATCCACCCGCTAGGACCGGGCCTGCCAGTCGGGTACCTGCCGGTACCACCGAGTGTGCTTATCCAACTCAGGGGCGTATTTCTGCACCCAGCGGTAGATCGTGGTGTGATCGACTGGCACACCCCGCTCGGTCATCATCTCTTCGAGATCGCGGTAGCTCACGCCGTAGCGGCAGTACCACCGCACCGCCCACAGGATGATTTCACGGGGGAAATGCCGACCGGAGAAGATGCCCATAGCTGTGATTATTTCACGCAGGTCTTCCTGTCGCCCGAACTTTGCAACAGCACCACTTCCCCCTTCCTTGCCGGTTCTTCATTTTGGCGTACACCTAGTTCAACGCTTTGATCTCTATTTTATTCCCGACCCGCCCCCAGGGGGTGGAGTGTTGCGTTTTCCCGAATGTCCCATTGGGTACACCGACCTCAACCGCGACATCGCCGCACAAACAGGGCAAACAGCCTTCGGCAAAAGCGTCGCTCCCAACTTTTGGGCGCTGTGGTGCGTGACCAGCTTCCCTCTCCTATCGGTGGTCTCACTCTGCCGGCGGCGAGCGACAACCCTCCCACATTCTCTAACTGCCGGGAAGCGCTTTCCTGGTTACGTTCGCAACCATCTGTCCTCCGTTTTGCACTAGCCATTTCCTGGCTTCTGGAGAAACTGCGGCCATGCCGGCCGCGCCAAATGCAATTCCAATTCCGAGGACTACCTCTTTGTTGACCTTCAACACTTCCAAGTTGAATCGTTTATTGTTCAACTCATGTTCAAATAGTTTGTCGTCGTACCGCTCTAGGCGGTTAAGTGCATCCTGGCGTTCCTGCTCAGAACTATTGGGGTTGTGAATAATTTGACGGAGTATTTCTTTTGACGTGTCTATTTGCGCGTAAAGATTGTCTGAACTCCGGTCATTGCTGGCAACAGCCTTTTGGACACTATCGTCCATCGCCTGGGCAAACTGGAACATCGTGTCGGGCGCGATAGATCGTAACGCCGTAAGGACCGCCTCGTTAACTCCCTCTTTCTGCACCATCTTGACGAGGTGAAGAACTTTGTCGCTACTCATTCGCCGCAAGTCCTCTACATTGAGAGCGACCTTAAGATCATCGACTGTCTCGATCACCGTTCCCCCTTAGTACGTGGAAGGCTCAATCTTACTCACCTTTAGCCTGCAAGGCTTTAGCTGAAAAGCGTAAATGGGTACACCCCAAGCGAACAATTTGTGAATGACAAAACTTCCTGTTCGCTAGGGTTAGTTCCAAGACTAACGGAACAGAACCGTCACTGCCTCTGGAGATCACTGAACAGTTGGGTGCGATCTCAGGACAAAAGGTGGGCTATGCCCGGGTGAGTTCGAAAGATCAGAACCTTGATCGTCAGATTGAACAACCCAAGGCAGAGAAGGTCTTCACCTAATACACGGATAAGGCCAGTGGTGGATCGCGTGAGCGCCCTGGACGTGATGAAGCAATGCGATATGTCCGTGCAGGAGATCAGCTTGTCGTCACGTCGATGGATCGGTGCGCGCGTTCACTGACGGATCTGTACGCCATTGTTGACGAGCTAGTCAGCAAAGGAGTGTCGGTGAAGTTCCTCAAGGAGGGACAGACCTACTCAAAAGACTCCACCCCGATCGCCAAGCTGATGCTAGGGCTGTTGGGTTTTGTTCAGTTGGGTAAGGCCGTGAAAGAGCTGGATCAACACCGTGGAATAGTTGAAAAAATAACCCCGCAGGTTTCCCTGCGGGGTGTCGTTGTTAGAACGGTGCTTCGTCGTTGTCGGCGTCAGCGCCAGCCAGGGCGGCGTTCGCCGCCTCGCCTCCGCGACGGGCTGCGCGCGCAGCGGACTCTTTCTTGGAGTCGATCAGCTGCACGGTGTCGATACGGGCGACCAGCGGGTACTGCTTCTGGCCGTCCTTGTCGGTGTAGACGTCGGTTTTCAGCGAGTAGCTCACCGCGACACGATCGCCGGAGCCGATGCAGCCGAATACGCCGGGGTTCTTAGCGTCCTGGACGTAGCCGGTCAGCTCCACGATCTCGCTTTCCACCTTGCCGGTGGCCTTGTTCTTGAAGGTGTTGCGCGCATAGACGCTGAGCTTCACCGTCGCACCACCGTTTGCGTGCTCGAACAGCTTCGGTGCGCGAGCTGCGTTGCCGACGATGGTGCCGTTGTTGAAGGGGTTGGACATGATGGTTCTCCTTATGTGAGTGAGTGTGATTTGCTGTGCAATTTGGGTACTTCAGCAGCGGCTTTGCTGCTGCGGGGGTTGCGCTGCCGTTACAGCACTGCCCAGGGCAGCGGTGTGCCTGCCGCCTCTAGGTCGCGCAGTTCTTGTGCTGCGCCCGGATCGGCGTCCTCGCCGTCGATGCCGTCGGCGAGCTGGTAGAGCAGTTCCAGGTCGGTGTGGGTGATGTCGCGCATCACGTGCCTCCTTGTTCGGATTGGTGGTCAATCCGTCTGTTGGAGACAGCTCTGCTGTCTAGGGGTCGCTCCCCTACCTCGTTGAGGTGTCTGTCGTCGCAAGCCACGGCCGACGAGAAAAAAGAAACCCCGTTGCATCGCTGCAACGGGGTATGCGGTGTTACTCGGCAAACAAGATCGTGCGGGTCTTCTCGGCGCCTTCGCGGACAAGCTCGACCATCCGCTCACCTTGGCCGATATCGGTTAGCTTCGCTACCAACGACGGGAAGTTCTCGTCTGGCCCGATCTCGGTGGCTCGCTGCGCAGCCACGCCAGCTAGCCCCGGCTGGCCTGTGGCGTGCGCAAGCACTGCAACAGTGGCTGTGAGCTGCGCCCGCATCCCTGGCCAGCTGGTCGGGACAGCGCGCATGACCTGCTCTATGAACGCAAGGCCCGCCTGCGGTTCATCGAGCAGCGCGGCAAGCAGCGTATCCCGCAAGCGCGGCGTGGTGAAGCATTTCAGCGCAGATCGAACAGCGCGAGTGCTCGGCTGGGTGATCCCTGCCGCCGCCTGCTCGTATTCACGCTGCAGCATGTCGGAGAACATCGGCGGGATATACGCCAGCGCGTCTTCGATGATGTCCGCGTGCTCGGCAGCGTCGATGCCGTGATCGGTGCTGTTCAACCGTGCCTCGATGTCGTCTTTGCTCGGCTCCGGCAGCTCGCCGGTGTGCTCTAGCATCTGCTTAAGCGCCGCCGATGCGGCGACCTCGCCGACAACGCCGTGGCGCGGCTCGTCGATGAGCGGATGCTGGTACACAGACCACCAGGCAGCCCCGGTGACGATCTCGGGCACCTGCACCACCCCGAGCAGCGGCGGTAGGTGCACTGCCCCGCTGGTGAGATACGTGGCGGTTTCGTCGAAGATCGGTTGCGCAATGTCATCGCTGATCATGTACGCGATAACAGCGTCGAGTTCGAGGTGGTGGACCCACGCTGCGAACCGCTCGCGGCTCTCGGTGAGCTTCTCCACGGCCTCGTCCAGGTCGAACCGTGCGACCGGGCCGAGGCGAACGGTGTCGACGCCCTCGTCGTCGACGAAGAACGCGAGGATCAGCGAGTTGTTCGGGTAGAACCCGAGGATGCCGGGGAGGTTCGCGAGGATCTCGCCGTGGGATGCAAGCGTGTGGGAATGAGTGGACATTGCAGTGCTCCTTTGCACGAATACGGGGTGTACGTGGTCAATCCCGTATTCGGTCCGGCTCTGCCGGTCGCGCCCTGCCACGGCACCACCGCACCTGAAGCGTGCTGAGCGTCGCTAGCGCAGCCTGATGCTCGCTCGCTGGGTGCGAGCGCTAGCGACGCAGCCTGTGATTAAGCGTCGGCTTCGATGCGCTTGAGAGCGCGATAGATCGTCGGCCGCGAGACGTTGAATGTCCTGCCTACTGCGCTGAGGGACTTGCCGCCCTCGATAAGCTCCTTAGCGATCTGGGCCTGCTCAGCGCTGAGCTTCGGCTTCGGGCCGGCGACCCTGCCCTGTGCGCGGGCGTGCGCCACGCCTTCACGGGTGCGCTGGACAAGCAGGTCACGCTCCCACTCGGCAAGACTTGCCATGACGTTGATGACCACCTTGTCGGTGGGCTTCGACGTGTCCAGCGCTGGCTCCAACACCTTGACGTTGATGTCGCGCTCGGCGAGGTCAGCGATGGTGTTCACGGTGTCCGCGAGGCTGCGGCCGAGCCTGTCCAAGCGTGTGACAACGAGCGTGTCGTCGGGGCGCATGTACGCCAGCGCGTCATCGAGGCCAGGCCGTTGCCATTTCGTGCCGGAGATGGTGTCTGAGTAGATGTGCTGAGGGTCGCAACCAGCGTCGATCAGGGCGTCGCGCTGGGTGTCGAGTGACTGCCCCTGCTTCGAGGTGGAAACGCGGGCGTAACCGATGAGCATGGTTAGTCACCTGCTCCTATGCGTTACCTTTGGCACGGTTGTGGGACTTGCAGAGCAGCTCGCAGTTGCTTTCCTCGGTCTTGCCGCCCTTCGACCAGGCGGCGACGTGATCGGCGTCCATATCCTTGAGCGGCCAGATCTTCGCCTTGCCCCCCTCGTGACCGAGGGCGCAATACGAGCAGTTCGAGACACCGTTCTTCTCGGCGGCGTCTGTCTGGCGCTTGTACACGCGCTTTTTGACGGCCTCAGTGAAGACACGCACGCTAAGCAGCCGCGTCTCTTTCTTGCCGCCGAGAAGGTACTCGTAGATACCCTTCTTCGACTGAACCTGCGAGTCGGAAAGCAACTCGCGTGCTTCGGCGGTCATCTCTGTTGCGTCGTAGCCCTTGTCGCCGTACTGCTCATAGAGCTTGTTCCATGCGATTCCACGCATGGAACTGTCCGTCATCTTGAACACGCTTGCGGCCCAGTCGATGACGGTGGTGAAGTACGTCTGCAGTTCATTGCAGTCGTCGTCATCGCGGTGCTTAGCCATGTAGTTGTCGATACTCACGCCGTCACGCTGAGCGATCCAGTCGAGGGCGACTTCAAGCACCTCCTGGCGGGCGGGTTCACCGCGCACGAAATTCGACCACTTCGACATCAGTCGCCAAGAAGTCTTCCGGTGGTGCATGCGCTACAACACCCGCAGACGGCACTCCTGGTGCAACGTTCTAGCCCCCAATGACTTCGAAGCACTCACATCAGCTACGCTGACCCAAGCAGCATAGCTAACCCCCGACGTGTCTACTTTCCGGGGGTCAGGCCCGTGCTCGACAACCCCAGCGGACTCAACGCCCACGCCAGCGTCGCGGACCATGCGGCCGGGTACCGGAAGGTGGCCAAGGCCGCGGGCATCGCGATTTAATCCCGCGCAGAGCCGGAGACTGTGACCTGGCGATCATTGATGCGCAAGGTGCTGTCAGCGGCAGCAATAACTGCGGCATCGTGCGTGGCGGCCAGAACGAGTGCGCCCCCGTCCGCAGCTCGCCGCAGGAGCGCGATAACTTGGTCGCGGTTAGTGGGGTCGAGGGAGGCGGTCGGCTCGTCAGCGAACACATAAGCCGCGCCGCGGAGCAGGGCTCGGGCGATCGCCAGCCGCTGCTGCTCGCCTCCGCTGAGAATAGCTGCCGGCCCGTCGAAGGGGACATCAAGACCGACTTCGCCGAGGGAGTGCAGCAATTCTTCTTTGGAGTATTGCTTCCTGGATAGCCCGAGGGTGAGGTTATCTTCGCAGCTTAGTTCGGGAATGATTCCGTGGTCTTGGTGGATTATCGCTGCGCGTTCTCGCCAGAACCTCCGCCTCCGCTTCATCCTCCACGCGGAGGCATTCTCACCGTCTATCCGGAGGAGGCCGTCCGCCGGCGGCAGGAGCCCGGCCAAGGTGTTGAGCAGCAAAGTCTTTCCGGAACCGCTGGCTCCACAGATGGCGACAAAGCCTGGCCCGGGTAGGGAAAACGTTGCATTTTCCACGAGGGACTTCTTCACCATCCGCGTGCTGCGCCCCACAGAAAAAGTCGACTCCGCGGCGAGACAGAGATGAGAGGTGGAAATCTCCGGCGGCAGAGTGGGGGACTGATTGGGGCTAGCCAATGACATTGTGACTCCTAGGGGAGGCGGACATGTGCTGAGAAATACTGAGACGGACAAAACCGAGGTAGACGATTAAGACAAGGCAGCTTAGCGCGGTGAAGGTGTAGAGGAACGGGTTGGGAAGCAGTAGCGGAGCCAGGACGGACAATATGACGACAACTGTCAGGCTGACCAGTTGGCTTTTGAATAGTCGCCACATTGTTTTGTCCGGTGATTGCCCAGCGCTGTGGAGGAGTACCAGGAGGCGACGGTGAACTCGGAGCTGGATGCGCGCCTGGACTATCAAGGCCGCAAGCGTGGCGAGCAAAGCTCCGAGGGCGCTCAGGATACTCAGCCAGAACAGCGCCGTGCTGGCTACTAGTTCGGCCAGACCGCGATCGGCGGCGCGTACCGGGTAGACGTAGCCTTCGAGGCCGGCAGCGGTAAGTTCTGGACCCAGTTCCGAGAAATCCGCGAAGAGCAAATTTTCACTCGAAGCTGTGGAGCTTAGGAAGTCTGCGTCGAAGCCGGATAGATCGTCCGTTTCAAGCACGTAAAAACAATCGCCGGGAACCAGTTCCCCCGACATTGTTCCACTAATGAATCCGACCGCATGATCGGCACTGACCGGACCAATTTGCGCAGATTTAAGGAGCAGGTCGCCGGATTCCTGAGCCCACAGATCCACGGAAGCTGCGAAATGCTCTTGGGCTGCGGAATAGTCGACCGAGTGGTTGTCGTCTCCGGGACGGAACTGATAATCCTGCAGATCGTGCCATTGGCGGTTGGCAAGTGCCACGGGGCAGGAGTCCGGCACACCGGTACCTTCTTTCGGCAAAGTATGGCTGAGGACAGCCCCGTGCTCCCGTTCCCAGCTGAGCGCGAAGTCGCGGAAGTTCTGCTGCAGACTGGGCGGCAAGAGCTCGCCTCCTTCCACGCGGCCAGCAGGGCCGTCGAAGTTGGCTGAAAAATGCAAGGCTCCAAACTCCGCGAGAGATTTCCAGGTCTGCTGGGCCTCGGATTCCTGCTGGTAGGAGCGGAGCGCAGCCGCTGAGCTAAGACCCGCTGCTACAAAGGTCACGCAGGTAAAGACCGAAATTACTTTCAGCGCTTTTCCCGCCGCCTTCTCTGCGGGGGCACGCTGCCCCAGCAGCGCTACTGCGCGGCGCAACAATGGGGCGGTGACGGCTACGGCCAAACCGGTGGTAGCCAGGGCCAAGCCTATCCCGGCGGCGTAGAACCTGAGGAACAGGAGGGCAAAAGAATAGCTCCCTTGGCGGGCGAGGAATGTACTCGCAAGGCCAATGAGAACTAGGTGCGGGAGGATGACAAAGGTCCATTGCCGCCAATTGCCTTTTTGACTGCGGTGCCCTCCATTTATTGTGCGCAGCGCTGCCAATCTAAGACCGGAAACCCGAAGAACAAATACCAGGGCAAAAAGGGAAACGACAAATAGAAACAGGATCGCCACCAACGCGGGCAGGCGGAATACGACCGATTGGATGAGGTGAAGGAACTGCGTCTTTTCGCTTAGCCTGAGCCCGTCATTCCTGGCCGATTCGTAGAAGTGGTTCGCATTGCCACCCGTTGCTTTGGGAACCAAGACGTAGTCACCGTGGTAATCCAGCGACCCAAGCTCACTGGCCGCTTGGCTCAAGGCATCCGGCCGGTTGAGCCGGGGAATGCGTTCCGGTGCTGGATAACTTTGCTCCAGCGGGATGAAAACCTCGTGGGAAGTCCCGCTTGCGTCATCGGTGCCAGTCAGCCGGTAGATGGAGTAGCCGTTCTGCTCGGCCAATGAAACCAGTGAGTTACGGATTACCGTCGGTGCGTAGTCTGACTCAAGTTCCTCCGCGAGTGAAGTCTTAGGCTCGACGTAGTCAAGACTAAAGGTTGATTCGACCCCTAAGGACAAGGGCTTGGTGGAGTCAACCAGGGCTGTCAGCAGCCACCCAGTAGTCGCGATGACTGCAGCAAGAAGTAGGCTCAAAAGCCCAAGTACTAGGGGTCGAATGCGCATGAGTTCTAGCAGAAGTTGTAGTAGTAGCTATGCACGACGTCCCAGCCGCGTTGCTCGGCGAGGGCTTCGCAGTCCTGACGCTGCCGGTCGATGGCGAGGCCGTCCATGGCAGCATCTAACGAGATACGGAGGTAAATAGCAGCGCGTGTAGTCATACGCTATTCATAGCGCATTTAGGTTACATTGAAACGAAACTCCACGACGTCGCCGTCGGCCATCACGTAGTCCTTGCCTTCCTGGCGCACCTTGCCGTGCGCGCGGGCCTCGGCCATCGAGCCGAAGGAGTCGAGGTCGTCGAAGGCCACGATCTCGGCCTTGATGAAGCCCTTTTCAAAGTCGGAGTGGATCACGCCGGCCGCCTTCGGGGCGGTGTCGCCCTTGCGGATCGTCCAAGCGCGCGCCTCTTTCGGCCCCGCCGTCAAGTATGTCTGCAGGCCCAAGGTGTCGAAGCCAGCCTTTGCCAGCGTCTGCAGCCCCGGCTCGTCCTGGCCGACGGCGGCGAGGAGTTCCGCGGCGTCTTCGTCGTCAAGCTCAAGCAGCTCGGTTTCGGTCTGGGCGTCGAGGAACACGGCTTCTGCCGGGGCGACGAGGGCGCGCAGTTCCTGCTTCTTGGCATCGTCGGTAAGCACTGCCTCGTCCGAGTTGAAGACGTAGAGGAACGGCTTCGCCGTCATCAGGTGGAGGTGGTGCAGCAGCGCCAGATCGATGTCGCCGGTCTTGGACGCGGCGAAGAGCGTGCGGCCGTCTTCAAGCACCGCCTGCGCCTTCTTGGCCTCCTCGGCCTGGGCGGCGATGTCCTTGTCCTTGCGGCCGTCCTTCTCCAGGCGCGGCAGGGCCTTCTCGATGGTCTGCAGGTCCGCCAGGATCAGCTCGGTGTTGATCACGTCGATGTCGGATGCGGGGTTGACCTGGCCGTCGACGTGGATCACATTGTCGTCGGCAAACGCGCGCACCACCTGGCAGATCGCATCGGCCTCGCGGATGTTCGCGAGGAACGCGTTGCCCATGCCCTCGCCCTCGGAGGCGCCCTTGACAATGCCGGCGATGTCCACGAAGGACACGGTCGCCGGCAGCACGCGCTCCGAGTCGAACAGCTCCGCGAGGCGGTCCAGGCGCGGGTCCGGCAGCTCGACGAGGCCGACGTTCGGCTCGATGGTGGCGAACGGGTAGTTCGCGGCGAGCACCTCGTTTCGCGTCAGGGCGTTGAACAGGGTGGACTTGCCAACGTTGGGCAAGCCGACGATTCCAAGAGTAAGGCTCACGGCGCAATATCCTAGCTCACTGACTGGGCGGGACCGCGGGTGGCCGTGAGGACGTCGCAAAGCAATGTGCGATGGTGCACAATGGTGCGCGTGAGCGAACCGATCCAGCAGCGCGCGACGAACGAGAACCGAGAAGACCGCGTCGACCGCAGCCTGGTGTTCAACGCCTGGATCGCTTCGGCGGCAAAGCTGACGCTGCGCATCCTCGTGATCGCGGTGTTCCTCTACGCCCTCGGCAAGCTCATCGGCGCGTTCTGGGCCGGCGTGCTGCCGGTCGTGCTCTCCCTCATCGTGTGCACGGTGCTCGGCCCCGTCGCAGCAGCGTTGCGACGCCACAAGGTCCCCGACGGTTGGGCCGCTTTCATCACGCTCCTGCTGTTCATGGGCGTGCTTGCCGGCCTCGGAATGATCATCGCCCCTGACCTCGTGGGCCAGTCGCGCATCCTCTACATCCAGGCGCTCGAGGGCATCCAGCGGCTGCAACTGTGGCTGCAGGGCCCGCCGATGAACTTCGACCCGGAGAGCCTCAACGAGGGCGTCGACGAGATCACCAACTGGGTCCAAAACCAGGCGGGCGCGATCGCCGGCGGCGTCTTCTCCGGCATCAACACCGCGGCCGGGCTCTCGGTGACGCTCATGGTGCTATTCGTGCTCACCTTCTTCTTCCTCAAGGACGGGCATCGGTTCCTGCCGTGGGTGCGCTCCTCGACGGGCGGGCGCACCGGCCTCTACCTCACCGAGCTGCTCACCCGCGCGTGGAACACCCTCTCCGGCTTCATCCGCGCGCAGGCGGTGTGCTCGCTCGTGGACGCCATCGTCATCGGCACCGGCATCGCCATCCTTGGCGTGCCGATGGCGTTCACGCTCGCGCTGATCACGTTCATCGCCGGGTTCATCCCGATCGTGGGTGCGGTGGTCGCCGGCGCGCTCGCCGTGCTGATCGCGCTGGTCACGCTCGGCTTCACCAAGGCCCTGATCACCCTCGGCATCGTGCTGGCCACCCAGCAGCTCGAGGGCAACATCCTCTCCCCGATGCTGCAGTCGCGTGCGATGAACCTCCACCCGGTGATCGTGCTCATCTCGGTCACCGTCGGTGGCGGCCTGTTCGGCCTCATGGGCGGCTTCCTCGCGGTACCGGCGGCTGCAATGATCGCGGTGGTCTACCGCTACTTCGTGGAGATCTTGCGCATCAACGCCGGCGAGATCGGCGCCGCGGACCTCGACTTCGCCACCCACGAAGGCCAGCTCATTGCGGAGATCGCCGAGGAGGAGTCCGTGCACAAGCGCCAGGAGTGGCGCGCCGAGCGCGAGTGGGTGAACGCGCCGGTGGCTGAGGACGACGAGCCGCAGGAGCGCTTCGGCACCACGAGCCTGAAGAAGCTCCGCGTTACCGGCGGGCGCGTCGGCCGCCTGCGCGGGACCCGGCCGTCCGAACGCACGATCGAACACGACGAGTAGGGCGTCGGGGCGGTGTGGTTGACTCGCATACATGTCAACCGCAACCGTCCTCCTCGTCCTTGCCACGGGCATCCTCGCCGGCTTCGTCGCCGGAGTGTTCACCGGCGGCGCGTGGATGCGCCGCTCCACCCCGCAGCCCGCGCCCCCGCCGGACATGCGCCCCGTGGCGCGCGCCCTGCGCGACCTGCACGAGCAGCTCGACAGCCTGGACAAGCAGCAGGCCATCTCCGCCTCCGCGCTCGCCGGGCAGGTCCAAGCCATCGGGCGAACCTCGGCACGGTTGGGTGACCGAACCGACCAGCTCATCACCGCCCTGCGCTCCCCGCAGACCCGCGGGCGGTGGGGCGAGGTGCAGCTCGAGCGTGTGGTGGAGCTCGGCGGGATGCTCGAGCACGTCGACTTCAACACCCAGGCGCACATGCGTGTCGACGACGCCAGCGTCCGCCCCGACATGATCATCCGCCTCACGCAGGGCCGCAACATCGTCGTGGACGCGAAGGTGCCATTCGGCGCCTACCTCGACGCCCTGAACACCGATGACCCGGAGGAGCGCCAGGCGTTCATGCGCCGCCACGCCCACCTCGTGCGCGCGCACGTGGACACGCTCTCGTCGAAGGCCTACATCGACGCGTTCCAGCCGACGCCCGAGTTCGTGGTCCTCTTCGTCCCCGCCGACCCGTTCCTCGACGCCGCACTCTCCCTCGAGCCGGAGCTGCTGGAGTACGCGTTCGCCCGCGACGTCGTTATTGCGACGCCGACGACGCTCTTCGCGCTGCTGCGCACCGTCGCGCTCGGGTGGCGCCAGGAGTCGCTCAACGAGTCCGCGAGGCAGGTGCAGCGCTTGGGCGCCGAGCTCCACCACCGGCTGGGCACGATGGCGGAGCACTACAACCGAGTCGGGGCGTCGCTGGAGAAGGCGGTGGAGGCGTACAACTCCACGCTTTCCTCCATAGAGTCGCGCGTCATGGTCACCGCGCGCAAGCTCGAGGAGGCACAGGTGCCCGCGCGGCGCGGGAGCGCACCCGCCCTGAAACCGGTCTCCGCGCGAGCCAGGCACGCTACCGAGGAACCAGACAGGTAGACTGACCCCTCGTGTCTCACGTCTCCAGCCGGAACTCCGCATCCCCGTCCTCGACCTTCGTCGGGCTGCCCACGGGTTCCGGCATCGGGATCGTCTTCGCCGCCCTGTTCACCGGCGTGCTGCTGTCGCTGTCTACAGCGGCCATCTCTTGGCCGCTGCTCACGCTGTACGCGGTATCGGTCATCGTGGCTACGACGCTGGTCAACCCGCGCGGGCTGTTCCTCACCGTCGCGAGCGCGCCGCTGCTGTTCGTCCTCGCGGTGATGGCCACGGGGTGGGTGATGTCGCGCGGCGAGATCGCGGCCGGCGGCGCGTCCGGCAAGACCGCGCTGCTGTTGGTGATCTACCCCGTTACCGAGTACTTCCCGCTCCTATTCGCCGTCACCGCGGGCTCCATCGTCATCGCGGTGGTGCGGATCCAGCTGATCAAGCGGCAGAACGCAGCGCGCGCCCGGCGCGAGACTGCCGCGCGCACCGAGATGAGCGAGAGCAACCGGCGCACGAACTCGCAGGGCCGGCGCGCCCGCGAGCGGACGAAGGCGGTGCCGGTGGAGGAGCTGCTGCGGCGAGCGGACGCCGAGCGTGCGCCGAAGCCCGCCCGCCGCACCGGCTCGACCCGCGTGGGCGAGCGGCTCGGCGAGGACCTCTACAACAGCGAGAGCTAAGACCGGCTACTGCGCCACGGCCGGGTTGTCCCGGCGCGGCAGGCGCAGGTCGCGCGGGAGCGCGAACGTGATGGTCTCCACGGTGGTGGTCACTTCCTCGACGTCGGCGTAGCCGCGCTCGACGAGGTGGTCAAGCAGCTCGCGCACGAGGACGTCCGGCACGGAGGCGCCCGACGTCACGCCGACGGTGTCGACGCCCTCGAACCAGGCGTCCTCCACCTGCGCGGCGTAGTCCACCAGGTGCGCCGCGCCGGCGCCGGCCTCGAGCGCGACCTCGACGAGGCGCTTCGAGTTCGAGGAGTTCTGCGAGCCGACGACGATGACGAGGTCGCAGTTCGGCGCGATCTTCTTCACCGCCGCCTGCCGGTTCTGGGTGGCGTAGCAGATGTCGTCGCTCGGCGGGTTCTCCAGGTTCGGGTAGCGCTCGTGCAGCTTGTCCACGATCTGCATCGTCTCGTCCACCGACAGCGTGGTCTGGGACAGCCACACGAGCTTCTGGTCCTCGGGGAAATCGGGCAGCGCGTCGACGCCGTCCACCCCGTCGACGAGGTAGGTCGCCGCCGGCGCCTCGCCCGCCGTGCCCTCGACCTCCTCGTGGCCCTCGTGGCCGACGAGGAGGATGCGGTAGCCGTCGCGGGCGAATCGCTTCGCCTCGTTGTGCACCTTCGTCACCAGCGGGCACGACGCGTCGAGGGTGAGCAGGTTGCGGGACGCGGCGGACTCGCGCACCTCCGGGGACACGCCGTGGGCAGAGAAGACGAGGTGGGCGCCCTCGGGCACCTGGTCGGTCTCGTCGACGAAGATCACGCCGCGGTCGCGCAGGGTTTCCACGACGTATTTGTTGTGCACGATCTCTTTGCGCACGTAGACGGGGGCACCGTACTTCTCCAGCGCCTTTTCCACGGTCTCCACCGCGCGGTCCACACCGGCGCAGTATCCGCGGGGCGAGGCGAGCAGCACTTTTTTACCCTGATCTGTCATGGAACCAACCCTAACGAATGCACGTCAAAAACAGTAGGCGGGCAATATCGGCCCGCCAGGTACTGTTTGATTCGCACGGGCAATGCCCGGCACGCCGGAGAACCCGGAGAAAGGAGCGCGCGGTGACGGAAACGCAGGACGCGAAGCCCAAGAGCACGCCGGAGGCACCGTGGTCGGTGTCAAAGCTGAATACCTCGGTCAAGGGGTGGATCGAGCGGCTCGGCTGGCTGTGGATCGAGGGCCAGCTCACCCAAATCAACACCAAACCGTCGTGGCGGCTGTCGTACCTCACGCTGCGCGACACCCAGGAGCAGGTCTCCGTCCAGCTCACCGCGGAGACGAGCCTGCTCACCGGGATGCAGGTGCCGCTTCGCGACGGCGACCGCGTCGTCGTCCACGGCAAACCCACGTTCTACCCGGGGCGCGGGACGTTTTCGATGCGTATCGACGACATCCACCACGTCGGCGAGGGCGAGCTCCTCGCGCGCATCGAGGCGCTGCGCAAGCAGCTCGCGTCGGAGGGCCTGTTCGATCCGGCCCGGAAGCGGCCGCTGCCCTACCTGCCCACGAAGGTCGGGCTCATCACCGGCCGCGGCTCGGCGGCGGAGCGCGACGTGGTCTCCGTCGCCCAGGGGCGCTGGCCGCAGGTGCGGTTCGAGATCATCAACACCCCGGTCCAAGGCCCCACCACCGTCCCCGCGGTGATTGAGGCGCTCGAGGTGCTCGACCGCGACCCGGATGTGCAGGTGATCATCATCGCCCGCGGCGGCGGCTCCGTCGAGGACCTCCTCCCCTTCTCCGAAGAGGCCCTGCAGCGCGCCGTCGCCGCCGCCGGCACGCCGGTGATCTCGGCCATCGGCCACGAGCCGGACAACCCGGTGCTCGACAACGTCGCCGACGTCCGCGCCGCCACCCCCACCGACGCCGCGAAGCGCGCGGTCCCCGACGTCGCGCAGGAGCGGTTGCTTCTCGACGACGCGCGTGCCCGCATGGCCGCCGCCCTGCGCGGTTGGGTGCAGCGGGAGCGAAACGGGCTCGCCTCGGTGCGCTCCCGGCCGTCGCTCGCGGACCCGATGACGGCGATCAACCGGCGCCGCGACGAGGTCGACCGCGCGTCGTCGCTCATCCGGCGCGACATCGGCCACCTCGTGCAGCGCGAGACTCAGCACGTCGCGGCGCTGCGGGCACAGGTGTCCGCCCTCGGTCCGTCGGCAACTCTCGCCCGCGGCTACGCCGTCGTCCAGGTCCTCCCCCGCGACGGGTCCGAGCCCGAGGTGGTCACCTCGATCGAGCAGTCGCCGCCCGGATCCCAGCTCCGCATCCGTGTCGGCGACGGGTCCATCACCGCCGCCGCAATGTCCACCACCCACGCCGATTAACCACCACACGCACGCAAAGGAAACGAAACACCATGGCAGACAACACGTTCGGCTCCGGCCAGGCAAACGAGAACGCGCTCCCCGACCCGTCGACGCTGAGCTACGAGCAGGCCCGCGACGAGCTCGTGGAGACAGTGAAGATCCTCGAGCTCGGGCAGATGAGCCTCGACGAGTCGCTGAAGTACTGGGAGCGCGGGGAGGCCCTCGCGAAGCGCTGCGAGGTGCTCCTCGACGGCGCCGCACAGCGCGTCGAGGACGCGATCAACTCCCGCCAGGTCAGCGCGGGGCAAGCGGAGTAGCCGCGAACGCCGCGGCGATGAGCTCCTCGAACTCGCTGTCGTCGCCCGCGCCGGTGAGGAGCAAACGCTCGTCGGACGCGTCGACGACCCACAGGTCGCGCACGTCCTTGTCGTCCGAGGAGTACACCTGCGCCTCGGTGCCGTCGACCGGCACGGTGCGCGCGAGCGTGCGGGCCTTGTCGTCCACCTCCGCCCGCGCCGTGTCCGCTGCTTCGCCGGTCTGGGTGAGCTGGATATAGCCCGTGTTCGGGGTGACCCAGCCGACGACGGGGGCGGGCTGCCCGCCGATCATCGAGCGGCGCGCGGAGTTCGTCGTCCACCCGTCCGGCATCTCGGGGTAGCGCACCGGGAAGTCCACCGCGCGGGACTCGAGCTCGAGGAACGTCTTCGCGTCGACCTCCTGCACCGGCCCCTGCTCCGGCGCACCCGGGTTGAAACTGCACAACCCCGTCGCGCCCACCGCCACGAGCATGAGCACGACGATGAGCACGACGTTGATCGCCATGTCGCGACCGTCCTGGAAAATGCGGGGTTTGGAGTTGCTAGCCACGGCCAGCATTATGGCACGCCACCCCCTCCCCCCTTAAAAGGTGGGAAAACCCACCAACTCCCCTCGCGGTAGTGCCACAATGGTGGGGTTCGTACGCACTGCCTGAGGAGGGCCCATTTCTATGTCTGCACCGTCTGATCTCTACCCCGACCGCAACCTCGCGATGGAGCTGGTCCGCGTCACCGAGGCCGCGGCGCTCGCCTCCGGCCGCTGGGTGGGCCGGGGCAAGAAAAACGAGGGCGACGGGGCGGCCGTTAACGCGATGCGCAAAATGATCAACTCCGTGGACATGGACGGCGTGATCGTCATCGGCGAGGGCGAGAAGGACGAGGCCCCGATGCTCTTCAACGGCGAGCAGGTGGGCACCGGCCACGGCGCACGAGTCGACCTCGCCGTGGACCCCGTCGACGGGACCCGCCTCATGGCGGAGGGCCGCCCAAACGCGATTTCCGTGATCGCCGCGGCCGACCGCGATTCCATGTTCAACCCGCAGGACGCGTTCTACATGAACAAGATCGCCGTCGGCCCGGAGGCGGCCGGCGCCATCGACATCACCGCGCCCGTAGCCCACAACATCCAGGCCGTGGCGAAGGCGAAGGGGGTGCGCTCGGACGAGGTCACCGTCGTCGTGCTCGACCGCCCACGCCACGCTCAACTTGTCGACGACATCCGTGCCGCCGGCGCGAAAGTCCGCTTCATCATGGACGGCGACGTCGCCGGCGCGATCGCCGCGGCGCAGGACACCAACTCCATCGACATCGCGATGGGCATCGGCGGCACGCCGGAGGGCGTCGTCACGGCGTGCGCCATGAAGTGCCTCGGCGGCGAGATCCAGGGCATGCTCGCGCCGCAGTCCGACGAAGAGCGCGAGAAGGTGCTCGCGGCGGGCCACGACCTCGACCGCGTGCTGGGCCTCAACGACCTTGTCACCTCCGACAACTGCTACTTCGCCGCCACCGGCGTGACCAACGGCGACATGCTGCGCGGGGTCTCCTACCGCAAGTCAGGCGCGACGACCCGCTCGCTGGTCATGCGCTCGAAGTCGGGCACGGTGCGCTACATCGAGTCCCAGCACCAGCTGTCAAAGCTGCAGGATTACTCGGTGGTCGACTACTCGGACCCCACGAATAGCCAGCAGGCATAATCGGCTCTGCACCCAACACTCACAACGAAAGGACGATCATGGCTGAACAGGAATACCGCATCGAGCACGACACGATGGGCGAGGTCAAGGTGCCCGTCGACGCGCTGTGGCGCGCCCAGACCCAGCGCGCGGTGGAGAACTTCCCGATCTCCGGCCGCGGGCTCGAGGCCCAGCAGATCCGCGCCCTCGGCCTGCTCAAGGTCGCCTGCGCGCAGGTGAACAAGGACCTGGGCAAGCTCGACGCCGAGACGGCCGACGCCATCATCGCCGCCGCGCAGGAGATCGCGGACGGCAAGCACAACGACCAGTTCCCGATCGACGTGTTCCAGACCGGCTCCGGCACCTCGTCCAACATGAACACCAACGAGGTCATCGCCTCCCTCTGCAAGGCGAACGGCGTCGAGGTCCACCCGAACGACGACGTGAACATGGGCCAGTCCTCGAACGACACGTTCCCGACCGCGACCCACGTCGCTGCCACCGAGGCGGCGGCGAGCGACCTCATCCCGGCGCTCAAGGTTCTCCACGAGTCCCTGGACAAGAAGGCCAAGGAGTGGCACGAGGTTGTCAAGTCCGGCCGCACCCACCTCATGGACGCCACCCCGGTCACCCTCGGCCAGGAGTTCTCCGGCTACGCCCGCCAGATCGAGCTGGGCATCGAGCGCATCGAGAACACTCTGCCGCACCTCGGCGAACTCGCCATCGGCGGCACCGCGGTGGGCACCGGCATCAACACCCCGGCTGAGTTCGGCGGCAAGGTCACCGAGGAGCTGAAGAAGCTCACCGGCGTCGAGCACCTCGCCGAGGCGAAGAACCACTTCGAGGCGCAGGCCAACCGCGACGGCCTCGTCGAGTTCTCCGGCGCGATGCGCTCCGTGGCCGTCTCCCTGTACAAGATGGCCAACGATATCCGCCTCATGGGCTCCGGCCCGCTCGCCGGCTTCGGCGAGATCCACCTGCCTGACCTGCAGCCGGGCTCCTCCATCATGCCGGGCAAGGTCAACCCGGTGCTGTGCGAGACCGCCACCCAGGTCGCCGCCCAGGTCATCGGCAACGACGCGGCCGTCGCCTTCGCGGGCACCCAGGGCCAGTTCGAGCTCAACGTGTTCATCCCGGTGATGGCGCGCAACGTGCTCGAGTCCGCCCGCCTGCTGGCCAACACCGCCCGCCAGTTCGCCACCCGCCTCGTCGACGGCATCGAGCCGAACGTCGAGCGCATGCGCACCCTGGCCGAGTCCTCCCCGTCGATCGTCACCCCGCTGAACTCCGCGATCGGCTACGAGAACGCCGCCAAGATCGCCAAGACCGCGATCAAGGAGGGCAAGACCATCCGCCAGACCACCATCGACCTCGGCTTCGTCGACGGCGAGAAGCTCACCGAGGAGGAGCTGGACAAGCGTCTCGACGTGCTCTCCATGGCCAACACCGACCGGAACTAGGCCGCAACTAGCGCGCCGCTAGAATCAGCCCCCAGCACACTCACCGAGCTGGGGGCTTTTCCATGCCTGATTCCTTTTCCGACCTGCGCACCGCCGGCGGCCCGAACAAACCGTGGGTCGTCGGCGGCGTGCTCGCGCTCGTCGTCGCCATCATCGGCGTCGCGCTCGCAGCGGCCTACTGGTCGGCGCACCCCGCGCCCGAGGCGTCGGACGAGGTCCCCGCCACCGTCACGGTCACAGCGCAGCCGCAGTTGCGTATCGACGGCTCCGCCCCCACCGGCACCTACTCCGGCACCCTGAACAGCCTCGAGCCCGACGCGAAGACCAGGTCCTGGCCCGCCGTGGCCACGTTCGGCGGCGGCACAGCAAGTGTGACGTACCCGCTCACGGGGTGCACCGCGCTCATCGGCGAGGACGGCGAAGCGGTTCCGCTCACGAAGGGCTGCCACGGCGGAGGAGGCCGTTGGGACGTCGATACGCACGAGCCCGGCCTCGTGCACCTGACGTACTCCGAGGACGGAAACGCGCTGGTAGAAGGCACGCTTTCCGCGGGTTTGCCATAAAGTGCACTGGGTGTAATATTGCACCCCGTGCAAAACGAGGAGTACGGGATCAGGGAGCGCAAGCGCCGCGAGACGAAGCAGCGTATCCGCACCGAGGCCGCCCGGCTCATCGAGGAGCACGGCTACGACAACGTCACCGTCGACGACATCTGCCGGGCCGCCGGCATCTCGAGGCGCACGTTCTTCAATTACATGGATTCCAAGGACGAGGCCGTCCTCGGCGCGTTCCCGTTCACGTTCGGCGACGAGGCCCTCGCCGCCATCCGGAACACGCCCGCGGACAACGTCCTCGACCTGGTGATCCGCTCGATCGACGTCGCCCCCGGCGCGTTCGACGGTCCGAGCTCCGAGTGCCGGCGCGACCTGCTCGAATCCAACCCCGGGCTGATGCAGGCGGAAGCCGCGCGTAAACGCGGCTTTCTCACCCAGCTCGGGCGCGCCATCTTCGACCACCTCGAGCGCTACCCGAACGACCGCCGCCACCCCGGCTCTGCCGCCGAAGAAGCGCACTCCATCATCGTCCTGTTCCAGGGCGCGGTGACGCGCTACCTCTGGCACCCGCCCGAGGCCGCAGACGGTGTCGACGCCGATCCGATAGACACGCTCCGCCAGTACGCGCTACAACTCTCCGAATACGCAAAGGACATGAAATGGTAGAAACCCGCGAGACCGCTCGCGATGAGGCGCAGAAGAGCGCCGACGCGACCGCGCAGTCGCCGCTTGTGGCCGCTCCGCCGAACGTCGGCGTCATCTTCGCTGCCCTCCTGCTCACCATGCTGATGAGCTCGCTCGGGCAGATGATCTTCTCCACCGCCCTGCCGACCATCGTCGGCGAGCTCGGCGGCGTCGACCACATGAGCTGGGTGATCTCCTCGTTCCTGGTCACCATGACCATCGCGATGCCGGTGAACGGCAAGCTCGGCGACGTCCTCGGCCGCAAGTGGCTCTACATCACAGGCATCGGCCTGTTCGTCATCGGCTCCACCATCGGCGGCTTCGCGCACACCATGGAGCTGCTGATCGTCGGACGCGCGATCCAGGGCCTGGGCGCCGGCGGCATGATGGTGAACTCGCAGTCCATCATCGCGGAGGTTGTCCCCGCCCGCGAGCGCGGCAAGTACATGGGCGTTATGGGTGCTGTCTTCGGCGTCTCGTCGGTGCTCGGACCTGTGCTGGGCGGCTGGTTCACCGACGGTCCGGGTTGGCGCTGGGCGCTGTGGATGAACATCCCCCTCGGCCTGCTCGCCATGACCGTCTCCACGATGGTGCTCAAGCTGCGCAAGGGCTCCGCGAAGGACATGCACTTCGACTACATCGGCACGACCCTCATGGTCCTCGCCACCACCTCGCTCATCCTCACCACTACCTGGGGCGGCACGCAGTACGACTGGTCCTCCCCCACCATCATCACCACCTCGGCCATCGCCGTGATCGCCGCGGTCCTGTTCGTCCTCGTCGAGCTGAGGGCGACGAACCCGCTCATCCCGATGGATCTGTTCAAGAACCGCAACATGGTGCTCACCACCCTGGCCGGCACGGTGCTTGGCCTCGCCATGACCTCCGGCCTGGCGTACCTGCCCACCTACCTGCAGATGGTGCACGAGCTCACCCCGACCGAGGCCGGCCTCATGATGCTGCCGATGGTCATTGGCATGCTCGTCACCGGCATGGCCGTCGGCTTCATTATCTCGAAGACGGGCCGCTACAAGATCTACCCGCTGGTGGGCATGCTGATCACCACCGTCGGCCTCTACCTGTTCTCGCGCCTGGAGCCGTCGACCACGCTGACCACGCTGGGCGTGTACATGTTCATCTTCGGCTTCGGCCTGGGCCTGGTCATGCAGGTGCTGGTCCTGATCGTGCAGAACTCGTTCCCACTGTCACAGGTGGGCACCGCGACCTCGACCAACAACTTCTTCCGCCAGATCGGCTCCGCCGTCGGCGCGTCCCTGTCCGGTTCGCTGTTCACCCACAACATGCGTAACAACCTCGAGGAGCGCCTCCCCGACGCGCTGGCGCAGATGGGTCCGCAGGGCGCCGAGATGGCAAAGCAGTTCGGCGATGGTGCTGCCAATAACCTCACGCCGGAACTGGTGACTCAGCTGCCGGACCCGGTCAAGCAGGCGGTGCTCACAAGCTACAACGACGGCCTCACGCCGGTGTTCCTGCTCATGGTCCCGCTCGCGATCCTCGCGTTCTTGCTCCTCCTCCCCGTCAAGGAGGAGACGCTCAAGGACGATCTGAGCTAGTTGGCGTTACGACGGCTGCGCCGCCGACGGCAGAATCAACTCGTAGATGTCGCAGTCGCGCCACTGGCCTTGGCGCTCGCCGTACGTCATCTTGGCCATCTTGTGGAAGGTGCCCACCTTCTCGAATCCGCGGGAGCGATGCAGCCCCGCGGATCCTTCGTTTTCGGGAAAGATCCAGGAGTGGATCGACCACTTGTGCAGGTCGATGCAGGACTGGATGAGGTGGTCGAGCAGCGCGCCGGAGACCCCCTTGCCGCGCGCGTCGGGGTGAGCGTAGATCGAGTCCTCCACCACGCCGTAGAACACGCTGCGGGTCGAGGCTTTCGCGGCGCCGACCCAGCCGAGGATCTTCGAGTCGTCCTCCGCGTCCACGGCCACGAAGACCGTCTCGATGATCTTCTTGCGTGAGAATTGCTCCCACGACTGGCCCTGCGTCTCGTAGGACGCGTTGCCGGTTTGCAGGCCAAGCTCGTAGATGTCGCGCACCTGCGGGTAGTCCCAGGGCCGGATGGGCCGGATGTAAAAGTCCGATCTTTGCATGCGCCCCATTGTCCCGAACACCGCGAAAGCCCGCAAGGAACGCAAAAAGCGCCGCCCCGCGCGGTGCGAGTGCGGCGCTGCTCCAGGCGCGCGAGAGAATTACTTCTCGGTGACAATCGCGGTGAAGGCGTCGTTGGTGCCACCGCGGGTCCACTCGATGGTGCCGCGCTCGAACTCCTGGGTCCAGCCGGACTTGTCGGAGTTCTCGGTCTCCGGAGCCAGCGGGAAGCCGAGCTTCTTGTCCAGCCTCACGTCGGTCATCCACTCGTTGGCGATCTGGCCCCAGGTCGGAGCGCCACCGGTGTTCGGGTTCCAGGTGATGTAGTGCTCCTGGTCGTAGGTGACGATCCAGCCGTCCTCGACCTCCTCGACTGCCATCGGCTCGCCCCATGCCGGGTCGGCGTACTTGTCCATGGCGGCCTTCACGCCTGCTGGGACCATGGCGGTGCCAGCAGCGGTCTTGATCTCCTCGGTGGCCTCAGCGTTCGCGGAGGACGCGGTGGCGGAGGAGGAAGCCGCAGAGGAGGCGGAAGAGGTGCTGGTGTTGCCTGCGGTCTCGGTGGTGGTGTTGGTCTCGGTGGCGGTCTCGGACACAACCTCGGTGGAGGTGGTGGAGTTACCGTCGTCGTCGGAGCAAGCAACCAGGCTGGTAGCGCCCAGGGTCAGCACGGCAGCGGAAGCAGCGAGTTTACGGGAAAACATAATGTAACACCTTTCCTTCGTTGAGCAAGTTCATCTTTCATTATGAACATTGCGTTAACGTCGAGCCCTCTTCCCACCCGAACGGGGGTGAGCAGCGCCACGCGAGGAGCGTGCCGTGCGCCCCTTCGCAACCCCGACAAAGTCCTGCACAGCGTCACAATCGTCGGTCTTTCGCCAAACGAGCGCGACGGGTGTCACGGGCCCTTCCCCCGCCGGGAGCGGCAGCGCGGTGACCTGTTTCTTGGACAGGTTCTTCAGCAGAGGTAGCGGCGCGTACACCACCCCGACGTTCGCCGCGACAACCTGGAGGGCTGACCTGAGGTCGTCGATACGCGGCTGCGCCTCAAAGTCGAGGTTGACGATCTCTTCGGCGAGGTCGGCGCGCGAGACCGTCCCGACCTCGGCGAAGACCGAGTCCTTCGGCACCGCCACACCCGGTGCCTCCTCGTAGAGGCGCACGACGTGGAAGTCGTCGGTGACGCGCGCGTCAGGCAGCCGGGTGAGCGCGAGCACGGCCTCCGACCCGAGGAGCGCGAACGGGTCGTCCGCGGGGGCCACCGCGAGCTCGTCTCCCGTGAGCTCCTTGTAGCGGCGGAACCATTTTCCCGGCTCGGTGCCGGTGGCGAAGGCGATGGTGAGCATGGTGGGCAATGCTACCGTTTCCGCCATGACACACGAGACGCCCTCCGGCACCGCCATGCGGCCGGTCACCGCCGCGAAGAAGCTCGGCATCCACCTGCCCGCCACCCCGCAGGAGTTCCAGGACGGCGCGGTGACCCACGCCGAGCTGCGCGAACTGCAGGACAACCCGCCCGAGTGGCTGCAGGAGCTGCGCCTTCACGGACCGCACCCGCGCGCCGAGGTCGCGCGCAAGCTGGGCATCTCCGTCACGGCGTTAAAGAACTCCGGCGCCGCGCAGGTGATGACAACGGACGAGATCCGCTCGCTTCTCGACGACCAGCCGGAGTGGCTACGCAAAGCCCGCACCACTCTCGCGGAGCAGCGCGGGCACGCGGTCGGCGAGGGCGAAGGCTCCTAGAGCATCTTCCAGTCTTCGAGACCCGGGTAGAGCGGGTACTTCTCGGCGAGCGCCTCGACGCGCCCGCCCAGCGCCTCGGTGTCGGCGCCGACGCCCATGATGAGCGTCTCGGCGATGATGTCGGCGACCTCGCGGAAGTCGTCCTCGCCGAACCCGCGGGTGGCCAGCGCCGAGGTACCGATGCGCAGGCCGGAGGTGACCTTCGGCGGGCGCGGGTCGAACGGCACGGCGTTGCGGTTGACGGTGATGCCGACGGCGTGGAGGAGGTCCTCCGCCTGTTGGCCGTCCATGGGCGAGTTGCGCAGGTCCACGAGCACAAGGTGGACATCGGTGCCGCCGGAGACGACGGAGATGCCGGCGTCGTGCGCGTCGTCGCGAAGCAACCGCTCGGCGAGCACCTGCGCGCCGTCGAGGGTGCGCTGCTGGCGGTCCTTGAACTCCTCGGTGCCGGCGATCTTGAACGCCGTCGCCTTCGCCGCCACGACGTGCATGAGCGGGCCGCCCTGCTGGCCCGGGAACACGGCGGAGTTGAGCTTCTTGTGCAGCTCGAGGTCGTTGGTGAGGATAAAGCCGGAGCGCGGGCCGCCGAGGGTCTTGTGGACCGTCGAGGACACGACGTGCGCGTGCGGCACCGGCGAGGGGTGCAGCCCGGCCGCGACGAGGCCGGCGAAGTGGGCCATGTCGACCCAGAGGTAGGCGCCGACCTCGTCGGCGATGGAGCGGAACTCGGCGAAGTCCTCGTGGCGCGGGTAGGCGGACCAGCCCGCGATGATCACCTTCGGCTTCACCTCGCGGGCCTGCTCGCGCAGCTTCGCCATGTCGATGAGGTGGGTGTCCTCCTCCACCTGGTACGCCGCGACGTTGTAGAGGCGGCCGGAGAAGTTGATCTTCATGCCGTGGGTGAGGTGGCCGCCGTGCGCGAGGTCGAGGCCCAGGATGGTGTCGCCCGGCTCCGCGAGCGCCATGAGCACCGCCGCGTTCGCCTGCGCGCCGGAGTGCGGCTGCACGTTCGCGTACTGCGCGCCGAACACCTCCTTGGCGCGGTCGCGCGCGAGGTCCTCGACGACGTCGACGTGTTCGCAGCCGCCGTAGTAGCGCCGGCCCGGGTATCCCTCGGCGTACTTGTTGGTCAGCACCGAACCCTGCGCCTGCAGCACGGAGCGCGGCACGAAGTTTTCGGAAGCGATCATCTCCAGGGTGTTGCGCTGGCGGCCCAGCTCGGCGACGATGGCGGCGTGCACCTCGGGGTCGTAGGTGGCCAGATCCTGGTAGCGGAGGTCTTCAGACACTTCCACCGGGTCCTTTCTTCTCACGTTGCAATGACGCTTCGAAGTATAGGGAAGCCCGGGGCCGCGTTTGCCCGGTTTCGCGGCCCGTTCGCCGGCCTGTGCAGCCGACCCGTCCGCGGGGTGCGACAATGTTCGCTATGTCACGAGCCGACACCTCGCCGTACCTCGACTTCCACCGCCGCGACTGGCGCGAACGGCGCGCCACGATGCCCCAGGTGCTCACCGAGGACGAGCTGGAGGCCCTCTCCGGCATCGGCGAGAACCTCGACCTGCAGGAGGTCGAGGACATCTACCTGCCCATCTCGCGCCTTATCCACCTGCAGGTACGCGCCCGGCAGAAGCTGACGAAGGCGACAGAGACCTTCATCGGCGACGACCCGGGGCACGTGCCGTTCATCATCGGCCTCGCGGGGTCGGTGGCGGTGGGCAAGTCCACCACCGCCCGCGTGCTGCAGGTGCTGTTGCAGCGCTGGGAGTCCCACCCGCGCGTCGACCTCATCACCACCGACGGCTTCCTCTACCCCGGCGAGGTGCTCAAGGAGCGCGGCCTCATGGCCCGCAAGGGCTTTCCCGAGTCCTACGACCGGCGCAACCTCATGCGCTTTGTCACCGAGGTGAAGTCCGGCCAGCCCGTGGTCAAGGCGCCGATCTACTCGCACGAGGCCTACGACATCCTCCCCGACGAGGTCATCGAGGTGCGCCAGCCCGACATCCTTATCCTCGAAGGCCTCAACGTCCTGCAGACCGGCCCGACCCTCATGGTCTCCGACCTGTTCGACTTCTCCATCTACGTCGACGCGAAGACGGAAGACATCGAGCGCTGGTACATCGAGCGCTTCCTCAAACTGCGCGACACCGCCTTCCAGGAGCCCGGGGCGCACTTCGCGCCGTACGCCGAGCTTGACGACGCTCAAGCGGCCTACGCCGCCCGCGAACTCTGGCAGACGATCAACCTGCCCAACCTCGTGGAGAACATCCTGCCCACCCGGGTGCGCGCCTCGCTCGTGCTGCGCAAGGACTACGACCACACGGTCCAGCGCGTGCGCATGCGCAAGATCTAGCTCCTTATTTGCCGAAGCGGCGGGAGCGCTGCGAGTAGTCGCGCAGCGCGCGCAAGAAGTCGATCTTGCGGAACGCCGGCCAGTACGTGTCCGTGAACCAGATCTCGGAGTACGCGGCCTGCCAGAGCAGGAACCCGGAGAGGCGCTGCTCGCCGGACGTGCGGATGACCAGATCCGGGTCCGGCTGTCCCGACGTGTACAGGTGGGCGGCGATCGACTCGACCGTCACCTCGTCGGCGATGTCTTGGGCGGCGACTCCGGCGGCAGCTTTGTCGTCGATAAGCGAACGCACCGCGTCGACGATCTCCTGGCGCCCGCCGTAGCCGACGGCGATGTTGACGGTGAGGCCGGGTTTCTCGGTGGTGGCGGCGGCGCTCTGGCGCATGCGCGCGGCGACGGCGTCGGGCAAGAGGTCGAGCTGGCCGACGAGGCGCACCCGGCAGGAGTAGTCCTCCGTGGCCAGGTCCTCGATGACGCCGGAGATGATGTCGAAGAGGAACTCCACCTCTTCGGTGGTGCGCTGCAGGTTTTCGGTGGACAGAAGGTAGATCGTGAGCACGTCGATGCCCATCTCCGCGGACCAGCGCACGAGCTCGCCGATCTTCGCGCCGCCGACGCGGTGGCCGTGGGAGATGTCCTCGAAGCCGGCCTCGCGCGCCCAGCGGCGGTTGCCGTCCGCCATCACCGCGATGTGCTTCGGGCGCTTCTTGCCCCGCAGCTCGCGCTTCAGGCGGGCCTCGTAGAGCGGGTACATGAGGTAGCGAACCTTGGACAGGACAGTCACGGTCTCGATCCTAACCCGCTAGAAGACGCGCTTCTTGTGCTGGTCGAGCAACCCGGCCTCGGCCATCGCCTTGTCCACGGCCTGCTCGTCGAACGGGTCGATCCCGTGCGCCTCGGCGAACGCCTGGCGGCGCTTGAAGCGCGAGAAGCGGCGGTGGAACGCGTAGCCGATAGCCAGCACCACCACGCCGAGCGCAACGATGATGAGCAACCCCACCGGGGAGGCTTTGCCGAAGTCCGGGCCGACCGGGTTCTCT
Source organism: Corynebacterium jeddahense (assembly GCF_028609865.1). Taxonomy (NCBI): domain Bacteria; kingdom Bacillati; phylum Actinomycetota; class Actinomycetes; order Mycobacteriales; family Corynebacteriaceae; genus Corynebacterium; species Corynebacterium jeddahense. The sequence goes on along the minus strand of NZ_CP063194.1, from coordinate 872,512 downwards.
GCGGGGGCCTGGGCGACGACGTACAGCGACGCGTTGGTCGCGGCCGTAATAAATGTCTGCATGGTCTACTCGCTCTCTTCCGGGATGCCGGCGAAAAGATCCGTCTCGGGCAGCTGCGTGTCCACCCTGCTGCGCGCGAGCTCGAACTCCTCGGTGGGCCACACGTCCTGCTGGTCCTCCACCGGGCTGGCCAGGAACGCGCCCGCCGGGTCGATCTGCGTGGCGTGGGCGGTCAGCGCCGCGGCACGCTGGCCGAAGTAGTCCCCGCACTCGACCTGGGTGGTCACCCGGTCAAACACGTCGCCCTCGGCCTCTTCCCACCGCTTGATCATGAGCTCGTAGGGGCTCTTCTCCCCGCGCTCGTAGAGCCGCTCCTGCAGCAGCTTCATGCGCTGGAGGATGAAGCCGTGCGAGTAGTAGAGCTTCAACGGGGTCCACGGCTCGCCTGCCTCGGGCGCGAACTCCGGGTCGCCCGCCTTGTCCCAGGCGATCATGGATACCGCGTGCACCATGAGGTGGTCCGGGTGCGGGTACCCGCCGTTCTCGTCGTAGGTGATGATGACGTGGGGCTTGAAGTCGCGCACCTGCTCCACGATCTTCACCGCCACCGCCTGCGGGTCCTGCACCGCGAACGAGCCTGCCGGCAGCGGCGGCAGCGGGTCGCCCTCGGGCAGGCCCGAATCCTCGTACCCGAGCCAGACGTGCTCGACGCCGAGGGCCTCGGCCGCGCGCGCCATCTCCTCGCGGCGCACCTCGAGGATGTTCTCGAGGACCCCGGGGCGGTCCATCGCCGGGTTAAGCACGTCGCCGCGCCGGCCGTCGGTGCAGGTGACCACCTTCACCCGGTTGCCCTCCGCGGCGTACTTCGCCATCGTGGCGGCGCCCTTGGAGGACTCGTCGTCGGGGTGTGCGTGGATCGCCATGAGACGGAACCCGGTCACTCGCTTGCTCCAACTTTCGTAGGGGTTAGTTCTTTACCTCCGGGCTATCTTAGTACCATCGACCAGGAATTCCCCCACCTGCAAGGAGCCGACAGTGAGCACCACGACATCCCGCCCAGCGCAGCGCTACGGTTCGTCGTCACGCGGCGGCACCACGGGCGGCAAGGTGGTTGCGGTGATCGCGGTGCTCCTCGTCACGGCCATCCTCGTCGTGAGCGCGCGCGCCCTCCTCGAGCGGTTCAACCGCCCCGTCACGGCCGAGTTCATTTCGCAGGAGCGTATCGACGACTCCACGGGCCGTCTCTGGATCGACGTCGACCGGAAAGACCCCTCGCAGCCCGCGTACTGCATCGTCACCGCGGTGGACTACTCGCACGCGGAAGTGGGCCGGCGCGAGGTGATCCTGCCGGCCGGCGGCGAGAAGCACGAACGCCTGGCCGTAGAGCTGCCCGTGCGCGAGCCGCTCGTCTCAGGGCGCATCTACGGCTGCTCCGACAAGCTGCCGTTCTACATGGACCCGGACAGCTCGTTCTACGGCGCCCGGTAGGCCCGGAAGCGCAGGCCCGTGTGGTAATCTTCTGCGCGTATATCTGCACATGCAGGCCCGCATCCGGCGGGCCCGTTTCACGTATGAGGGAAGGTTCTCACCCCAATGGCTGAATCCCAGCAGCAGTACATCACCCCCGAAATGAAGGCCAAGCTCGAGGCCGAACTGCAGCAGCTCATCGATAACCGCCCCGTCATCGCGGCCGAGATCAACGAGCGCCGCGAGGAGGGCGACCTCAAGGAGAACGCGGGCTACGACGCCGCCCGTGAGCAGCAGGACCAGGAAGAGGCCCGCATCAAGCAGATCTCCGAGATCCTCTCCAACTCCACGACGGAGCGCACCGGCGTCGTCGAGGGCGTCGCCCACGTCGGCTCCGTGGTCCACGTGTACTACGACGGCGACGAGAACGACCGCGAGACCTTCCTCATCGGCACCCGCGCCGCCTCCACCGGCAACGCGGACCTGGAGACGTACTCCGAGAACTCCCCGCTGGGCGCGGCCGTCGTCGGCGCCGCGGAGGGTGAGACGCGCACGTACACCGCCCCGAATGGCCGGGAAATTCAGGTCACGGTCGTTTCGGCCGAGCCGTATGATTCAGACAAGGCCTCCACGCCCCGTTCGAAGTAGCCGCACAACCTCTTTTTACAACGAAGGATTTTCCCCGTGATTTCCACAACTTCCCGCAAAGCAGTCGCCGGCATCGCCGCCCTCGCGGCGCTCGCCCTCGCAGGGTGCACCCCGCCCCACGAGAACTCCTCGGACGTCAAGGTCGACACCGCGAAGACCCAGGATCCGGATTCGCTCAAGGGTGCCACCACCACCGCGCCCACCTCCGCCACGAACGTGACCGAGGCCGTGGAGAAGAACAAGACCACCGGCACCGCCGAGCTGTCCCCGGAGAAGACTCCGATGTTCAACAACTGCGATGCGACCCACCTGCTGCGCCCGGCGAAACTCACCGTGGACTGCAAGAACCAGGACGACTTCCTCGAGGACATCGTCTGGGACAAGTGGGGAGAGGACCTCGCCGAGGGCACCGCGACGCGCGTGGTGAAGAACCCCGACAACCGCGAGGAAGGCATCAAGGTCGTGCTGGGCAACCCGCAGATTGTCAACGGCGACCTGGTGTTCACCACCATGTCCGTCAACGGCGCCCCGGTGAAGCCGGAGAACGACTACTAGAGCAGTAACGCCGAAGCCCCGCCCACGCGCGAATCGCGCGGGCGGGGCTTTGCCGTATTGCTGCTACCGCTCGTCGGCGAAGTAGGACAGCAGGCGCAGGATCTCCGTGTAGAGCCACACGAGGGTGACGGCGAGGCCGAGGGCGACGCCCCATGCCTCGCGCTCCGGCGCGCCGGTGCGAACAAGCTTGTCAGCGAGGTCGAAGTCCTGGAGGAACGACATCGCCGCGAGGATGACACAGAACACGCCGAAGATGATCGAGATGGTGCCGCCGTCGCGCAGCGGGCTCACCCCGCCGAAGATGGCGAGCAGCCAGTTGCCGATCGCCATGATGGCGACGCCGAAGACAGCGCCGGTGATCGCCCGGTTCAGCCGCGGGGTGACGCGGATCGCGCCGCGGCGGTAGACGAAGAGCATGCCGACAAACACGCCGACCGTGCCCAGGATGGCCTGGAAAATCATCTCGCCCGCGTCCGCGCCGCCGAGGGAGAACCAGCCGGAGACGACGAGCGAGAACCCGCCGAGGAACAGGCCCTCGAACACGGCGTAGATCAGCGTGACCGCCGGTGAGCCGAACTCCCGGCGGAACGCGTGGACGAGGGTGGTGATGAAGGAACCGATGATGCCGACGAACGTCAGCCCCGCCCCGAGGGCCGGGTCGACGTAGGCGTAGAGGAAGAAGTTGAGCAGCGCGACCGCGATGATGACGGCGAGGGTGATGCCGGTCTTGCTCACCACGTCGTCCACCGTCATGGGGCGGTCTTGGCGGACCTCCGGGGCGTATCCGGCGGCAGGCTGGCCGTCGTAGCCGCCGTCCGCCACCGCGCCGGGGAGGTTACGGAGTACTGGGTTAGTGCTTCTCAAGACGCACAAATCCTTTCGAGTCTTCTGCGGGTCCGATGTTGAACTCGGGTCCCATGTCACCGTCTACAACGTCACGCCACGCAAAAAGGTTCCCAATCCTAGAATCGGCGACCATGGGAGTCTTCGACCGGATGCGCCGCGGGCCGCTCACACAGGGCGACGCCGTGCGCGGGCACCTCGCCCGCGCCACCGCCGGGGCGGACGCCTACACGTACAACTACCGTGGCCTCGAGGTGCACGCGTACTTCGTCGACGAGCCACTCCCCCACATCCTGTACTGCACGTTCGGGGTGTCCGAGGTCGCGTCCTCGCAGCCGACGGCGGGAACGCAGACCGAGCTCACGCTGCGCGTCCCGGTCGCCGCTGGCCTGCCGCCACAGTGGCCCGCGGACCAGCTCGCCAGGCTCGCCGGCATGGGGCTGGCCCCGGGCCACCACGTCGCCGTCGCGAGCGGCCCCGGTTCCCTCACCGGGTTCGTGTGCGTCACCGACCCGGTGCTCGGGCTTCTCGACGCCCCCACGGGCCTCACCCGCTTCACCTACGCCGCCGGGCTCAACGGGGACGACTACGAGCGGATGCTGCGCTGGGACCCTGTCAAGTTCGCGGGGCTGCTCGGCGAGCACGTGCCCCTCGGGCTCACGGACCCCCGCCGCGCTCCGTTGTCGGCCCGCCCGGGGCTGCGCGAGCGGCTGGACGCGGCGGCGGGGGCCGAAGGGTCGTCGATACGCGCGATGCTCGCGGGCCGACTCGACGTGGATGCGGACGGCGAGACGGCGCTGGTGGCGGTGGATGCGCAGGCGGCGCGCGACCTCCTGCGCGCGGCGCGCTACCGGCTACTCAAGGGGCGCGCGTTCGCGCTCGTTCGCGGCGAGGCGTGGCTGCTGCTCGACCCAGGCGCGACGTACCCCGAGCTGGGCCCCGCCCACGCCGTCGTGCCCGCCCCGGCGGCGCTCGCGCACGAGCTGCTCGCCGTGCTCGACGCGGCGCCGGGGACGTACCGCCTGCGCACCGCGCCACTCACGCTGCGGGTTGCGTAGCGGCGATTATTTGAACACGGTGCCCCACTCGTCGCGCTTGTCCAGGAACTCCTGCGCGGCCTGCTTCGCGGCGTCGAGGTCGTGGTTCGCGCCCCAGCCGCACTGTTTCTCGTTGGCCGCCGGGACCTCGCTGGCGTTCGTGATGTCGGTGAGCGTCTGCTCGACGAGCTCCGCCACCTCCTCCTCCGACGGGTCGCCGGCGAGCATGAGGTAGAAGCCGGTCTGGCAGCCCATCGGGCCGAAGTCGATGACGTTGTCCGCGTGGTTGCGGGCGTGCTCGGCGAACATGTGCTCCAGCGAGTGCACCGTCTTCATCTCGAGGTGGTCCTCGTTCGGCTGCTTGAAGCGGATGTCGTATTTCACCAGCACGTCGCCCGCGGGCAGTTCCTTCCTGTCGGCGAGGCGGATGAAGGGTGCGGCTACCTTGGTGTGGTCGAGGTTGAACGACTCGACGTTCATGCGGGATTCAGTCATGGACCCGACTGTACTGAAAGGCTCGACATGCCCACCACCCTCGTCTGGTTCCGCGACGACCTGCGTCTTACGGATAACCCGGCACTGACCTGGGCCGCCGAGCGCGGCGACGTGGTCGGCGTGGTGGTGGACGAGACCACATCGAGGCCGCTGGGACGTGCGGCAACGTGGTGGCGCGACCACTCCATCGCGGAACTCAGCGAAAGGGTCCCGCTTACGCGCGCGGCAGGCGACCCGCGGGAGATTATCCCGAAGATGGCCAGCGAGCTTGGTGCGGAGGTGGTGTGGAACCGCCGTTACCACTCCACCGAGATCGACGCGGCGGTCAAGGACGCGTGCGGCGCGCGGTCCTTCCCGGGCTTCCTGCTGACGGAGCCGTGGGAGATGCGCACGGGCTCCGGCATGCCGTACCGCGTGTTCACCCCGTTTTATAAGGCCGTGCAAGCACACCTCGCCGCCCACCCGCCGTCGGTGCTGCCCGCGCCGGCACTCGAGGGGCAATCGCGTATCGACGTCCCCACGTACCCTGCCTGGGCAGACACACTCGCAGAACACAACACCCCCGGCGAACTGGCTGCGCTCGACCGCTTCCACGCCTTTTTGGACGGGTTGGCGGACGGCGCCCACTACTCCAACAACGACCTGACCCCGGGCGCGACCTCCGGGCTGTCGGCGCACCTGCGTTTCGGCGAGCTCTCCCCCGGCTACGTGTGGGCCGAGACGGTGGCGCTAGCTGAGGCGCACCCAGCCGCAGCAGCGGATGCGTACGCGTTTCTGCGCCAGCTGGTTTGGCGCGACTTCGCCTGGCACCGCTTCTACCACCTGCCGGATTTACACCTGCACAACGTGCGCAGCCAGTTCGACGCGTTCGACTGGGCGTGGAGCGAGCACGCCGACCCGATGGCGCACCCGTACGCCTTCGCGAGGCCCGAGATGGACGGCACCGCAGAGCACCTCGGGCAACTCGCCGCTTGGCAGCGTGGGGAGACCGGCATCCCCCTGGTCGACGCGGGCATGCGGGAGCTGTGGCTCACCGGGACGATGCACAACCGGGTGCGCATGGTGGTGGGATCCTGGCTGACGAAGAACCTGGGCATCCACTGGCGCCACGGCGAGGAATGGTTCTGGGACACGCTCGTGGACGCCGACGTCGCGTCCAACCCGTTCAACTGGCAGTGGGTCGCGGGCTCCGGCGACGACGCCGCACCCTACTTCCGCATTTTCAACCCCATCACGCAGCAAGAAAAGTTCGACCCCTTGGGTAAGTACGTGACCAAGTGGCGGCCGGCAGCGCTGCTCCCCGGCTACCCGGAACCCATGGTGGACGTCAAGGAATCCCGCAAGGTCGCCCTTGCCGCTTACGAGGACATCAAGGGCGTGTCGGGACCGCAGGTAGGGTGAGCCCTTGTGACTTCCCTCTTGCGCAAAGCCGTCGCTGTCCTCACCGCCGCCGCGCTAGTCCTCTCTCCCGCGCCCGCCGCCGCGCAGCCCGCCGCGGCGAACGTGGTGGTCTTCGGCGACTCGTTTGCCGCGAACCCGGACCAGTACCGGGCAACCGCGCTGCAATCTACGGGCGCTTCGAGCCTGTCGAGCATATTGGGCGCACCGGAGCGGATCTTCGAGTCGTACCCGCACCAGCGCGGGTGCCTGCAGGGGCCCGACAACTGGCCGCGGCAGCTGCAGGCCGCGACGGGCAGGCAGGTCGCCGACTGGTCCTGCACCGGCCACACCTCGGCCGAATTACTCCCGCGTATCGACGACGCCGTGCGCGCTGGGTCCCTCACCCACGCCACCCGGTCGGTAGTGATCTCAGTTGGGTTCAACGATTTCTGGCGCGGCCCGGCGGTCAACCTCACCGCGGGCTACGACACAGCCGCCATCCAGGACGCCTACCTGCGGAACCTGCGTGAGGCCGCGGGAAAGATCCGCGCGGCGGCGCCCGGAGCGAGGATCGTCATGGTCGGGATGTTGTCGGTGACGGAGGCCGCCGGCGCCCAACGGGTGTGCCTGCTCAACGTGGTGCCGAACTTGCCGCTTGGTATCCCGGTACCCCCTGTTCAACGGTTGGAGTCCCTGAACCAGGACAACCAGCGCCGCGCCGCGTCCCAGATCGGTGCCGCATTCATCGACATCAAGGCGATGTCTGCCGGGCACACTACCTGCGCGCCCGACTCGCAACGCTGGGTGGCTGGCCTCATTGACACCACCACGGACAGTTACAACATGGCGCTGCACCCGTCGCGTGCGGGATCCACCTTTGTCGCCCAGCAGGTAGCGGGTGCGCTGTGATCGAGTTTTGCCACGTACAAAAGCAGTACCCGGGCACCGACGCCGCGGCCGTCGTCGACTTTTCATACCGGGTGGATGAAGGCAGCGCTACCGTCTTCGTCGGCCCCTCCGGTTGCGGGAAGACGACGCTTTTGCGCATGGTGAACCGGATGGTGGAACCAACTTCCGGCGAGGTAATGGTGCGGGGCCGCAACGTCGCCGATGAGGACCCGGTGCAGCTGCGCCGTTCCATCGGCTACGTGATGCAGCATTCTGGCCTGATGCCGCACCGGTCGGCCGTCGATAATGTGGCGGACATCGCGCGGCTGGCTGGGGCGAGCAAGCGGGAGGCGCGCGAGCGCGCGATGGAGATGTTGGAGCTGGTCAACCTCGACCCCTCGCTGGCGAAGCGCTACCCCGCCGAGCTGTCCGGCGGCCAGGCGCAGCGCGTCGGCGTGGCGCGCGGCCTGGTCAACCGCCCCGACATTTTGATGATGGACGAGCCCTTCGGCGCCGTCGACCCCGTGGTGCGCCGCAAACTGCAGGAGGAAGTGCTGTCGCTGCGCGGGCGCTTGGGCACCACGGTGCTCATGGTCACCCACGACATTGACGAGGCCTTCATTATCGGCGACCAGGTCGTCGTCCTCGGGCCACAGGCACGCATCGAGCAGGCCGCGACACCTGCGCAAATCGTCTCCCACCCAGCCAACGAGACGGTGCGCGACTTCACAGGCGCGGCCTCGCGTGAGCTCTCCGTCGTCGAGCGCGACGGGAGCCGTCTGCTTATCGACGCCTCCGGCACCGTCAAAGGTGTCCTGAAATGAACTGGGGTTGGTTGAGCGCCAACAGCGGGCGCATCGGGTCGCTGGCCCTGGACCATCTGGCGATTTCCGCCCCGGCGATCCTGCTGGCGTTTCTCGTCGCGGTGCCGCTTGGGTGGCTCGCGCACAAATCCGGCCCCGCCCGCGAGGTGCTGGTGGTGCTCACCAGCTTGATTTACGTCGTCCCGTCGCTCGCCATGTTCATCCTCATGCCGCTGGTGCTGGGCACGTCGATCCTCTCCCCGCTCAACGTCGTTGCGGCCATGACGCTCTACGGCATCGCGCTCATGGTGCGCTCCGCCGCGGACGCCTTCGACGCCGTGCCTGCGGACGTGCGCCAATCCGCCACGGCTGCAGGTTACGCCCCGGCCCGGCGCGTGCTCGCGGTCGAGCTGCCACTCGCCACGCCCGGGCTCATCTCCGGGCTGCGCGTGGTGGCGGCGTCCACGATCAGCCTGGTCTCCGTCGGTGCGCTGATCGGCGTGCAGTCGTTGGGCACCCTGTTCACGGAAGGGTTCCAGCGCTCCTTTACCACCGAGATCCTCGCGGGCCTTGTCGGCACCGTGCTGCTCGCCGTGGTGGTGGATCTTCTCATCGTGGCGCTCGGCCATGCCGCTACGCCGTGGACACGGTCAGGGGGCCGATGAATGCAGTACCTCCTTGAGGCGTTTCACTACCTGTTCGACCCCACTCACTGGCGCGGCTCCTCCGGTCTCGCCGCGCGCGCAGCGGAGCACCTCGGCTACACCGCGCTCGCGGTCGCGGTGACCGCGCTCATTGCCGTCCCCGTCGGCGTGTGGGTGGGCCACACCCGCCGCGGGGCCTCCGCCGTCTTGAGCGTGGCGGGCGCCCTCCGCGCGCTTCCGGCGCTCGGCATGATCACGTTCCTCGCCGTGGCACTGCCCATGGGCGTGCGCGTGCCCCTCGTTCCGGCCACCATCGCGCTTGTCTTGCTTGCTGCGGCTCCCCTGGTGACCGGCATTGTGGCGGGCTTCGAGTCCGTCGACCCCGAGGTCATCCATTCCGCACGCGCCGCCGGCTACTCCGAGCGGCAGATCCTCACCCGCGTGGAACTCCCGCTCGGCGCCCCGGTCATGGTCGGAGGCTTGCGCTCCTGCGTGGTCCAAGTGCTGGCCACGGCCACCGTGGTCGCGTACATCGGGCTCGGCGGCCTCGGGCGGCTGCTTATCGACGGCCTCGCGGTCCAAGACTATTCCCGCATGGTCGCCGGAGCCCTCGCCGTGACCGCCCTGGCGCTGGTCGTGGACCTGTGCCTCGCCGCCCTGCAGCGCTGGGCCCGGCCGAAAGTCCATTCCACGGACTAACATGGGCGCGCATGCATACTAAACCCCTCGCGGCCGGGTTGGTCGCATTTGCCACACTCACCCTCGTCTCGTGCTCCAACGATGACCCGCTCGACTCCGCCAGCACAGATTCTGAGGCTGCCGCGCAAACGGTGGTGATCGGCACCGCGAACTTCCCCGAGTCTGAAATCATTGGCCAGATCTGGGCTGAGGCGCTGCGTGAGGAAGGCTTCGAGGTCAAGGTGAAGTCCGGCATCGGGTCGCGCGAGGTGTACCTTTCCGCACTCCAGGACGGCTCGATCACCATCGTGCCGGAGTACTCCGGCAACCTCACCCAGTTCTTCGGTGAGCTGCCGGAAGGCGCGGACGAAAAGCAGGTCCGCGACACGCTCGCCAGCGTGCTGCCCGCGGATTTGGCCGCCGGCGAGTTCAGTCCGGCCGAATCGAAAGACGCTTACCGCGTCACCCGCGCCACCGCCGACGAGTACGGCCTGACCACCATCGGCGACTTGGACAAGCTCAAGATGATCACCGTCGCCGCCCCGCCCGAGTTCGCGGAACGCCCATACGGCCCGAAGGGGCTTACCAGCGCATACGGTATCGACGCCGCAAAGATCTCCGTCAACCCGATCTCCGACGGCGGCGGCCCGCTCACCGTCGCCGCACTGACACAGGGCAAGGCTGACGCGGCTAACATCTTCACCACCTCGCCCGCGCTGCTGGACAACGGCGAGCCCGCAGACCTGGTGATCCTCGATGACCCGAAGCACCTCATCCCGCCGCAAAACGTCCTGCCCGTCTACCGCTCGGGTGAGCTTCCGGACGGCGCCATCGACGTGATCAACCGCATCGACGCAAAGCTGACCACGGAGGATCTCGTAGCGATGAACATGCGCAACGTCGGTGAGGAACGAGCGGAACCGAAAACCATTGCCAAAGACTACGTCGAAGGACTGAAGTAACCATGACGCCACTGCAGAAATTCCTCATCCCCCTTTTCGGCGGTGCGGGAGCCCTCCACTTCCTCAAACCCGAGCCGTTCGATTCCATTGTTCCCCCGCAGCTGCCCGGCAAGGCACGCACCTATACCGAGGTATCGGGAGTCGCCGAGCTCGCCGCCGCGTCACTGATTGCGGTGCCCAAGACCCGCAAGCTCGGGGGCCTGTTCTCTGCCGCGCTACTGCTCGGCGTGTGGCCCGCAAACTTTTACATGGCCTGGCAGTGGCGCGACAAGTCCTGGCCGCTGCGCCTCGGCGCCATTGCGCGGCTGCCACTCCAAGTGCCGATGATCAAGGCCGCGCTCGGGCTGCGAAAAGCGTCCGCGCGTGGCTGAGGGGCCGGATTTCCGGCGCGCGATCGTCGATAAGCTTGCTGCTCGCGCTGAAGCTTCTTCGATTTGCCCCTCCGAGGTGGCGCGCGAGCACGGCGGCGACGACTGGCGCGACCTGATGGACCCCGTGCGCGCGGCCGCGGGTGAGCTGGTGGATCGCGGCATCGTCGTTATCACGCAGGGCGATCAGACGGTTGACCTGGCGACGGTCAAGGGGCCGATCAGGATTCGACGTGGGCCGCATTGGAGCGGTGACAACGGTTGATGTGCCATTCGAGCTCTTGCTCGGCAGCCACTGTAGGCGTGAAGTAACGCAACGCTTTCGCGGGAAATGATGCATGTCTGTGCCTTCACGGGATGTCGGTGCCCAGCGTTTCCGGACACACAAGAACCTAAGCCGGCGAACCCTTGGTGACAATGGAAAAACCCCAGGTAGAGACCGACGTTTCCGGCATTGGAACGAAAGGCCAGACCCACCCCTCCCACGCGGAACTTTCTGTCCCCGACTTGTGCCCCCAGTCGGACTCGAACCGACACTGGGCGGATTTTAAGTCCGCTGCCTCTGCCAATTGGGCTATAGGGGCTCCGCGGGCAAGTGTAGTGTCGCCCCCGGCTCTCCCAGAAATCCGCTAGCGCAGGAACCGCCGAACGGGCTGCAGAAGCTTGCACTGCGAAGCGAGCTTCGACCCCTTAACCTAGCTGTGCGGGACATAAGTAATTCCTGAGCGCCCGCACATACACCTTGCTCCTACCATCACCTTGGGGTTTTCCATGCGCATTCAGCTTCCTCCCACGCTCCAATCTCTTATCCGAAATTTGAACCTCGAGCAGATTCTGGCCGCAGCCGTCGGGATCTTCGTCGCTGGCGGGCTCATCGGCGGCGCAATCGGTGCCGCGGCCGGTGCAGGCAGCTCTACGTCTCGCACAGGCATCGCGTCTGCCGAGACCACGACCTCCGTGTCCGCTACGTCTTCAGCCACTGTCGTATCATCCACCGCCACAACAGCAGCTCCCACTACCGCATCGCCCACCTCTACTGCGCCAGTTACCGGCACGACCACACCCGTCGAACCGACGACCACGTCTTCTGCCCTGAAGGGTCCACAGCTTGAGGCGAGGGCGAAGCTGAGCGCTCTCTATCTGGCTGAGGGCCCTACCTCCGGCAAGGACACCACCGCGAAAAACGGGCAGAACCCGCCGTATAACGGGCAGGTCATCCCTGGTTTCTCCGGCATGATCGAGATCGGCGACGGGACGTTCTACGGGCTCCCCGACAACGGTTTCGGTGCGAAGGCGAATTCCTCTGATTTCATGCTGCGCATTTACCAGGTGAAGCCGGACTGGGAAACCGCAGAGAACGCCAAACAGCCCGGTGATGCCGGTGGCGTGGAGGTGTTGCGCTACATCTCCATTAACGACCGCAACAACCTCATTGGCTGGGACATTGTGAACGAAGACACGAAGGACCGTCTCCTCACCGGCGCAGATTTTGATCTGGAGTCGTTTGTTCAAGACGCCGATGGCTCGTTCTGGATCGGCGAGGAGTTTGGTCCCTACATCCTGCACGTCGACTCCAACGGAACACTGCTTGATGCTCCGTACCCGTACCCAGGTGTGAAGAGCCCCTCGAATCCGACCCTTGGCGCCGCTGAAGAGCCCAACTTACGCAACTCGAAGGGATTTGAGGCGATGGCGTTCGACGGCCGCTATCTCTACCCGATCTTCGAGGGCTACCTCAACGATGCCGCGGACAAGAAGACCCGCGTGATCTCCCAGTTCGATACCACCACGGGCGCGTACACGGGCGCAACGTGGAACTACACCGCAGAACAGGATGATGCACTCATCGGCGATGCCTTCCTGACTGAAGACGGCCGCCTGCTCGTTCTCGAGCGCGACGACTTCTTGGGCACGAACGCAAAGCTGAAGAAGATTTTCGAAGTGACAAACTTCAAAAACGCGGCACCGGGTTCCATCCTGCAGAAGTCGCTCATGATCGACCTCCTCTCAATCCCGAACCCCGGCAAGATCGGCATGGTGTCGGACGCTCGCGCATACGGCATCGGAGATCCATTTTCGTTCCCGCTGCTCAGCGTCGAAACGATTATCCAGCTGGCAGACGGTCGCTACCTCACCGCCCTGGACAACAACTTCCCGGGCGATGACGCTCGCTACCGCGGCGTGCCGGACGACACCGAAATGATCATCTTCTCGATCCGCTAACGCAGGAACCGCCGCACGAGCTCCGCGACGGTGGCTGCGTAGCCCGCGCGCACAATGCGTGACGACGACTTCCGGACCCCCCACGCTCAGCACCGCATTCGACGCAGCAACGGCGAGCGCGGGCACCGGGGATTCGCCACGTTTCTTCTCGTTGGCGGCCGCCACGGTTGCGAGGACGGCCGTCGCAAGGTTGAGGGGCACCTGGGTGAGCGGCTTCCCGCTCACCACGCCAGCGGCGATTGCCGCCAGGTGAAGCGGGGTCGCCACCGATCCGTACCAAGCGGGGTCGGTGTCCTTCGCCGCGGCGCGCACCGCATCCTCGAACCGCATGTTGCCGCCCTCGGGCGCACCCACCAATTCCTCTAGGTCACGCTCCTTGACCACGGTGTCCACGCTAACGGATTCGAAAATCGGCAGAATCTGCTGGTAATCCAGCGGCGTGAGCTGGCCCAGGCCCCACGCTGCGAGCTTGCGGGTGAAAATCGGCGCGGTGACGTAGGGGCGGCGGCGAAGCCCCATCGCGTCCGCGTATCGCTGCATCATGTCCACGTACGGCATCGAATCCGGCCCGCCCACATCGAATGTGCGGTTGACCTCTGGTGGCAAGTCGGCTGCGCGCACGAGGTAGTGGGCAATGTCGCGGGCCGCGATGGGGGTGATGGAATTCGTGATCCAATCCGGCGCGATGAACGCTGGCACGCGCTCGGTGACGTGGCGCAGCAGCCTAAATGACAGGGAACCGTCGCCGATGACGACGCCCGCCTGCAGCACGGCCGTCGGCACGCCTGATGCGAGCAGGATCTCGCCGACACGGACGCGGGAGGCGTGGTGCTCGCTCATCTCCTCGCCCTCGGGGTGCAGGCCGTCGAGGTAGACGATGCGCCCCACACCTGCCTTTCTCGCTTCCTCACCGAACTAGCGCGCCATGTCCGCTTCCTGCTCGGCGAAGCCTGCACCGTCGTCCATGGAGTGCAGTAGGTACCACGCGCAATCGACGTCTTGGAGCGCGTCAGCCACGTCCGCACGCTCGGTGGCGTCGCCCTCGAAGATCTCCACATCATCGCCGAATGGCTTGCGCTCCGCCTTCTTCTCGCTTCGCGCCAGCACCTTTACGCGCCAGCCTTCCTCGAGCAACTGCTTGACGACGAGCCCGCCAACGTACCCGGCCGCCCCAGTCACCAGGGCCGTCCTCTGATTCTCCATGTCCATTACCGTAGGCCCCATGACGCGACAATGGCTGTTCCTTGTACCCTGCGTGCTCGGCGCGCTCGGGCTGTATACGTCCCGACGCGCCGGTGACGGCACCGCGGGGTTCTACGCGGCGACGGTATTCACTGCAATCGTCTATGCCGCTGCCTGGTGGGCATGGGGCAACCGGCGCGCGTTCGCCGGACCCGGCAAGGCGGCCGAACTTCTGCGTGGCTCCCTAGTTGGTGCTCTCCTTGCCGGAGTATTCATCCTCGGCGCGCTGGTCGTACAGCACATCCCGGTACTCTCAGAACCCGCCAGCCAGCTCCTGGACACCCCGTCCAAGGGCGGCTACGCGCTCACCCTCTTAGTCCTGGTCATCAACGGTATTGGCGAAGAGCTTGTCTACCGCGACGTCGTGCCACGCCAACTGCGCGCACACGGTCAATCGGTCATGCAGGCGGGCGTGTGGTCGACGGTGATATACGCCCTGGTCACCATCTCCATGGGCGTGCCACTACTCGTCTTCGCCGCCGCCGTACTCGGAGCGGTGACCTATGACGAGGCAGCTCGCACCGGCCGGCTCTACTCCCCCATCGCCGTGCACCTCACGTGGAGTACCGCGATGGTGCTCATCCTGCCGAGCGTTTTCTAAACCGCCCGACTACTCACTGACAGAGAAGACCTTTTTCGGTTTCTCCTCGGCCGCAGTGGAGCCGGCGACGGAGATCTTGGGGGCATCCAACAGGTCGGTGAGCACGTCGGCGACCCACTGGAGCAGCTCCATGTCGCGGAGGTTCGGTGCGTTCAGTGCCCGCTGCGCACCCCCCTCGCGCGGCATCGGCAGCTGCACAGTCTTCGCTGCGGCGCGGTAGTTCGCCCCCGCGTACAGCCGCTTCAGACGCACCTGCTTCGAGTCCGGCAGCTCCACCGGGTGCAACTTGATGCGGGTTCCCTGAGTGAGGATGTCGGCGACCCCCACCGCGCGGGCCTGGTTGCGAAGTCGGGCCACCGCCATGAGGTGCTCCACCTCGACGGGGAGCGGGCCGAAGCGGTCGACCATTTCGTCGGCGGCGGCGCGTAGGTGGTCGTCGTCACGCGCTTCGGCGAGCTTGCGGTACACCTCCAGGCGGAGGCGCTCGGAGTTGATGTATGCCTCGGGGATGTGGGCGTCCACGGGCAGGTCGACGCGGATTTCCTTCGGCCCCTTGTCGGTGGCGTCGATGAGCTCGCCGCTCATGAGGCCCTTGAAGGTTTCCACCGCCTCCGAGACCAGTCGGACGTACATGTCGAAGCCCACGCCGGCGATGTGGCCGGACTGCTCGGCACCCAAAACGTTGCCGGCGCCGCGCATTTCCAGGTCCTTCTGCGCCACGGCGATGCCGGCGCCCAGGTCGTTGTTCTGGGCGATGGTGGCCAGGCGGTCGTAGGACGTTTCCGTGAGCACCTTGTCCTTGGGGTACAGGAAGTAAGCGTAGGCGCGCTCGCGGGAGCGGCCCACGCGCCCGCGCAGCTGGTGAAGCTGGGACAGGCCCATGTTCTGGGCGTTCTCCACGATCAGGGTGTTGGCGTTAGCAATGTCCAGGCCGGTTTCCACGATGGTGGTGCACACCATCACGTCGTATTCGCGGTCCCAGAACCCCTGCACGGTCTGCTCGAGTACCTGCTCGCTCATCTGGCCGTGCGCGACCACAACGCGCGCCTCGGGCACCAGTTCGCGCAGGTTACGGGCTACTTTTTCGATGTCGGAGACTTTGTTGTGGATGTAGAAGACCTGGCCGTCGCGAAGCAGTTCGCGGCGGATTGCAGCGGCGACCTGCTTGTCTTCCTGCGGGCCCACGTAGGTGAGCACCGGGTGGCGGTCCTCCGGCGCGGTGGTGATCGAGGTCATCTCGCGGATGCCGGTGAGTGACATCTCCAGGGTGCGCGGGATCGGGGTCGCCGTCATGGTGAGCACGTCCACGTGGGATTTCAGCGCCTTGATGTGCTCCTTGTGCTCCACGCCGAAGCGCTGCTCCTCGTCCACGATGATCAGGCCGAGGTTCTTCCATTGCACGCCGGTCTGCAGGAGGCGGTGGGTGCCGATGACGATATCGACGGAGCCGTCGGCAAGCCCGGCGAGGATCTTTTTGGAATCGGCGGCGGTGGTGAAACGCGACAGCTCCGCGATGTTCACTCCGAAACCGTCCATGCGCTGCGTGAACGTCGAGTAGTGCTGCTGGGCGAGCAGCGTCGTGGGCACGAGCACCGCGACCTGGGTGCCGTCCTGCACCGCCTTGAACGCGGCGCGCACGGCAACCTCAGTTTTGCCGAAGCCCACGTCGCCGACGATGACGCGGTCCATGGGCACCGGCTTTTCCATGTCCTCCTTCACAGCCTCGATGGCGTTGAGCTGGTCCTCGGTTTCCACGTACGGGAACGCGTCCTCCATCTCGTGCTGCCACGGGGTGTCGGGCGCGAACGCGTGGCCGGGCGCCGCCTGACGCTTGGCGTAGAGTTCCACAAGCTCGCCCGCGATTTCGCGCACCGCCGCGCGCGCCTTGCGCTTGGTGGTTTTCCAGTCCGAGCCGCCCATCTTGCTTAGCGACGGCTGCTCGCCGCCCGTGTACTTACTCAGCAAATCGAGCGACTCCATGGGCACCCAGAGCTGGTCCCCGGGTTGGCCACGCTTGGCCGGCTGGTACTCGAGCACGATGTATTCGCGGCGCGAGTCCTCGTCGCCGGCCTTGATGGTGCGCTCCGCCATTTTCACGAACTTGCCGATGCCGTGGGTGTCGTGCACCACGAAATCCCCCGGCTGCAGGGCCAACGGATCGACCCGGTTGCGGCGGCGCGGGGCGCGGCGCTTGGCGCCAGCGATGTCTCCCACGCGGTTGCCTGTGACGTCGGTTTCGGTGACCACCACCAGGTTCGGCCCGCCGAAGACGAGGCCGGCGTGGGACAGCGCCTGGTAGAGGGTGACCGCTCCCTCGACAGGTTCGAGCCCAGGCGTGGCCACACGCGCGGACACGCCGCGCTCGCGCAGCCTCTCCGCCATGCGCTCCACGGTGCCCTTCGCCGGGGCGACGAACGCGGCGCGGCCGTGGTTTTGCAGGTGCAGTTTCAGCGTGGCGTAGAGCTGCTCGATCTGTTTCGGGTCACCCTTCGGCGCGGGAGCGGCCTCGAATTCCAGCGGCAGCGTCAGTGTGTCGTCGGCGCCGAACATGCCGGGCGGCGCAAACGTCCACCAGGCGTTGCCCGCCTTGCGCGCGGAGATCTCCAGCGACTCGTAGGAACGGTAGGACGAGGCGGAGACGTCGAGGCCCTCCACCGCCAGCGGGCCCTCGGCGCCCATGGCGGCGGCCTCCCACCCGGCCTCGAGGAACTCCTGGTCGGTGGCCTCCAAGTCCGCGATGCGGGCCTTCACTTTCTCCGGGTTCGTCACGAGCACGATCGAGCCGGCCGGCATGAGCTCGGGCAGCACGGAGAACGTGGCGTCGATCAATGCGGGGATAAGCGCCTCCATTCCGTCCGCGGGCACCTTCTCGCTCACGCGCGCCAAAAGGTTGGACAGGGTGGGGTTGGAGGGGTATTTGCGGGCGAGTTCGTCGGCTTTGGTGGCCACGGAGTCGTCGATAAGCAGTTGGCGCGCGGGGTGGAGCTCGACCGAGGTGACCTCGTCGACGGTGCGCTGGTCCGCAACCGCGAAGGTGCGGATGTCGGTGACTTCGTCGCCCCAGAACTCGATGCGCACGGGGTTGAGCGCGGTGGTGGGAAACACGTCGATGATGCCGCCGCGGGTGGCGAACTCGCCGCGCGCCGCAACCATGTCCACGTGCTTGTAGGCGAAGTAGGTGAGCTCACGGGTGAGCTCCTCGAAGTCGTACTCCGCCTCAAGCGCGACGCGGATCGGTTCGACCGCGGGAAGCACCGGCTGGCACACCGCGCGGGCGGCGGCGACAATGACCTGCGGCATCTCCCACAGCACCTTCGAGCGGCGGCCCACAATGTCGGCGGCTGGCGAGAGGCGCTCGTGCGGCAGCGTTTCGTAGGCCGGGAAGTGGGCAACCTTCTCCTCGCCCAGAATGGCCTTGAGCTCGGCGGTCAGATCCTCCGCCTCGTGGCCGGTGGCCGTGACCAAGAGCAACGGGGTCTCGCGGGCGATGGCACCCGCGGCCCACGACCGGGATTGGTCGATGCCCGTGATGTGCAGGTGCTCGTCGCCGACGTGGGTGACCAGGCCCTTGAGCTTCGGATCCGTCAGGGCGGTGGTGAGAAGCCCGCCGAGAACCGGCGGGGTGGCGTCAGTCATTCGATACTTTCTGGTCGTTCGTGTTCATGCCTTGAAGCTTCGGCTGCGCCTCCATGCCGCACAGACCGTTCCAGCACAGGTTGGAAATGTGGGCGGCCACGGTGTGCTTGTCCGGCGAGCGCTCATCCAGCCACCACAGCGCCGTATTCGACACCGTGCCGACGAGCGCCTGACCGTACAACCCCGCCATCGACTCGTCTAATCCACGGTGCGCGAACGCCTGCGCCAGAAGGTGCGACACCTCGGCGGTGACCCGGTTCAGGATAGTGGAGTACGTCCCCACCTCCCCCGGCAGCTGGCCGTGGACGAGAATGACAAATCCGTCGGTGTTTTCCTCCACGTACGTCAGCAGCGCCACCGCACCGTTTTCAATGCGCTCGCGCCACCGCCCATCCTGGATCGACGCCGTGATCGTGGCCTCCAGCGCCGCCATCTCCCGCTCGACGACAGCGAGGTAGAGCCCCTCCTTGCCCCCGAAATGCTCGTACACGACAGGTTTGGACACCCCGGCGCGCGACGCGATCTCCTCCATCGAAATCCCGTCGAAACCGCGTTCCGCGAACGCCGCGCGACCAACGCCGATCAGCTGATCACGACGTTGGGAACCTGTCATCCGGGTACGAGCCATGTTTGACAAGCATAGAGCGCCTGTGGGAGCTACTCCCCGCTGCCCGGGTTGCCGAGCTCGATCATGCGCTCCAGCGACGCGCGCGCCTTGCCGGCGATTTCCGGATCGACCGTGACCTCGTCTCGCATCTGCCGCAGCGACTCCACGAGTTTTTCAGGCGTGATCATCTTCATATAGCGGCATTCCGCACGCGGGTTGACCGGCTTGAAGTTGGTTTCCGGGGCTGCCTGCTGCAACTGATGGAGCATGCCGGTTTCGGTGGCGACCAGCACGGTGCCGCTCTGCTCCCCGTGCGCCCGGTCCAACATCCCCCCTGTGGACAGCATGTGCACGCGCTCCGGCTCCACCACCCCTTCGCCGGCCAGGTAGATCGCGGAGTTGGCGCACCCGCACTCCGGGTGGATGTACAACGGCGCGTCAGGGTGCGCCTGCGCCTGCTCGGCGAGCTCTTTGCCGTTGATGCCAGCATGCACGTGGCATTCGCCCGGCCAGATGCGGATGTTCTCCCGCCCGGTTTCACGCTTGACGTGCGCGCCGAGGAATTGGTCGGGGCAGAACAGGATCTCTCTGTCCGGGTCGATGGATTCGACCACGTCAACGGCGTTCGAGGACGTGCAGCAGATGTCGGTCAGTGCCTTGACCTCAGCGGTTGTGTTGACGTAAGAGACGACCACCGCATCCGGGTACTGCGCTTTCCATTCTGCGAGCTGTTCAGCGGTGATAGAGTCCGCCAACGAACAGCCCGCCCTCTCATCCGGGATGAGCACCGTTTTGCCGGGGCTTAAGATCTTCGCGCTTTCAGCCATGAAGTGCACTCCGCAAAACACGATCACATCCGCGTCGGTTGCCGCGGCTTGGCGCGACAGCGCGAGCGAATCGCCGGTGTAATCTGCGATGTCTTGGATCTCCGGCAGCTGGTAGTTGTGCGCAAGGATGACCGCGTTGCGCTCAGCCTTCAGGGTTGCTACTTCGTCTTTCCAGCTCATGCGTCCAACCCTATATCCAGCACACGCACCGAATGGGTCAATTCCCCAACCGCGATGTAGTCCACACCGGTCTCGGCATACTCGCCGGCGTTTTCCAACGTCAGCCCGCCGGAGGCCTCCAGCTTCGTTTCGGGGCTTAGGGCATCTCGCTTCTCGACGGCTCCGCGCACCCCCTCAGGCGAAAAATTATCCACCATGATCAAATCCGGCTTCAGCTGCAACATCTCTTCGAGCTGCTCAAAGGTGTCGACCTCTGTTTCTACTGGGACGGCGGGAAACCGGTCACGGACGCGTCGGTAAGCAATTGCTGCTCCTCCTGCCGCCGCAATGTGGTTGTCCTTGATCAGCGCGGCGTCACTGAGGCTCATCCGGTGGTTGACGCCGCCGCCCGCGCGCACGGCGTACTTCGCCAGCGCGCGGTAGCCGGGAAGCGTCTTGCGGGTGTCGCGGACCTTGGCGTTCGTGTCCGCGATGGCGTCCGCCCACTGGCGGGTGCGCGTGGCGATGCCGCTGGCATACGTCAACAGGTTTAACGCCGTGCGCTCCGCCCCCACGATGTCGATGGCGTTGCCCTCGACGGTGGCGAGCCTGGTGCCCGGTTCAACCCGGTCGCCGTCAGCGGCTGTGAATGTGATCTTGATGTCGGGGTTGAGCTCGTGCATCGTCCACTCGATGATCTGCAACCCGGCCACCGTGCCATGCTGGCGGGCCGTGAAGTGGGCCGTCATAGTCTGGTCAGGGTCCAGCGTGGAAGTTGCGGTGACATCCGGGCCGTCCCTGAAGTCCTCCTCCAGGCCCATCCGGATCAGCGGCAGAACATTTTCTTTGCGTAGCGGGTCCATGGCACACCATCACACCACGTTTGGTCCCTTGTGTGGTGTGGGGTTTGGTGAGGTGCGGTGGGCGTGGGCTACAATGCGGGATGCTGTTCCCCATGGTGTAATCGGCAACACTACGGTTTTTGGTACCGTCATTCTAGGTTCGAGTCCTGGTGGGGAAGCTTTTTCGTATGGAGGGGTCTATGAAGCGAAACTTCGCGGGGTTACTTGTCGGTTGCGGCCTCCTCGCCGGATGCTCGGGGCCCTCGCTTATCGACGACCACAGGTCCCCCTCCCCCACCCCAACCACCGCGGAGACCACACCCGGCGGTGGTGGCACCGATGCTGCCACGTTCGTATTCGACAGCGGCGTCCTGGAAATCGGCGACTTCGACCCGTACACCCTCGGCGACAACATCTTCGACCCCTGCACCGAGATCTCGCCCGAAGAATTCGCGGCCGCCGGCTTCGACAACATCGAGCCCATGCCCGAGGAGTACCGGGGTTTGGCGCGGGGGTTGAGCGTCTGCGATTTTTCCAAGCACCCAGAAGTTCCGAGCGAGGGCTTTTCGAACAACAACGCTTCGAGAAAAGAGATCGAAGCACAGGGTTCGCTTTATGAAAAATATAGGTCTGACTTGCTCCCCAGCATGTTTGTCTATGGTCCTCGAAGCGGAACCGGAACTTACTGTTACGCACAAGTCGACACGCTTCGTGGCGGACTGGTATCCCAAATCGCAGGTTTCGAAGGATACCAATCGCAGGATGTGACCTGCTCCCTTGCGATCGAAAATCTTGAGAACCTTTTCAGAGCAACCCGTGCAAGTTAAGCCTGTCCACTTCAGTGGACAATCTCTTCAGTCAAGAGAGAATTGACGTTAGATTGATCCCCAGAATCGTTGTTTCTAGGGGGTCTTCCAAAATGGGTGTATTGATTGACACCGAACAAATTGAAAGTTCGATTAAGCAACTGCGTCGCGTCGCCTCGAGACTTTCGCAAGCTACGAGGTCAGAATACCAAGGGTCTTTGACCAGCTTTTCCACGGTAAGTGGTCTAGATGAAGCAGGCGAGCGACTGAACCCGATCTCTGCCGAACGAGCACCCGAGGCCACACAAGCACTCGTCCTCTACCTCATGGCTGCGGCTGACCGGCTCGACGCCGCCCTCAGCAACACCCGCTGCGCGGACGACAGTTTCGCGGGGTTCGTGTCGTCGTTTGGCGGTGCGCTCAGCGACCGCGGCGCGATGGCAGCGCCGGGACTGGCGTTTACCGCCCACGCCATCCGCACCGCGGATCCAAAGACGAACGAGTTCGACAACTCCGCGGCGATCGCTGGTTCCGAAGGTTCCCTGAATTCGGTGAATCTGAAACTCGATTCGACCGACACCGGCCTTGCCCTGGCCGCATCCGATTTCTGGACTGCGAATGCAAAGCTCATCAACACTGCGGTCGAAGACCTCAACGAGGTGCACCACCTACTCAGCTCCTCGGCAGAAACGTTGTGGGTCTCCGAGGCAATGAAGAAGATCACCCAGATCCAAAACGCGGGGCACGAATACGCCGCAAACTCGACTTCGCTGGCAACACACACGTCGATGCTGGCTGACGCGGCAGACGCGGAGTCGTCGATCGCGAGAGCAGCGATGGCGGCGTACACCGCTGCGGAAACACCGGAAGAAAAACAGGCCATCGAACACTCGTACCTGAGTTCCTTCCCCGGGCGCATGACCGGCAACCTCGCCCCCACCATCCCGACGTTCAACAGGCTGTTGCCGGAGCCCTCCGCGATGCCGGCAGAGCCGTACAACATCGGCAGCATGCCGAAACCCGTCGCTCCGCAGTTCGAACCGGCTCCACTGCCCACCCCGCTGCAGGAGGCGTTCACGCGACAGGGCTACGGCGATCTGGCGAACACGCATACAGCGTCGGAGATCGTGCAGCAGTTCGGGCGTCCGACCGGCACCAGTATCGACGGCGTTCCGTCAAGCGCTGCGCGCACCCACGCCGCATCTGCGGTGATGGCCCCGCCGAACCCGGCAGCGGCCGGTGCATTCGCCCCCACTGGGCCGAGCGTTGCAGGCACGCCCGGCGTCGGTCACGCGTTTGCCGGCGGAGGTCTCACACCCGCGGCCGTGGGCCAGTACGGCTCGCAGCGCGGTGGTGTCGGGACTGCGGGTGCCGGATCGGCAGCTCCGGGCCTCGCTGGAACAGGGCCGCGTTCCGGAGCTGGCGGGATAGGCGCTGACGTCGGCTCGGGCGCGGGTAATCGCTCGCTTGGCGGGAACACCCTCGGCGGGAACGCAGGCCGCGGGCCCGGCAACGGCGGCGCCGCAGCACGCGGCGGGGCGGCGGGCTTCGGCCCGCGCGCGGGCGTGGTGCCCGGCCTTGGCGGCGCACCGGGCGGTGCGGGCAGCCTGGGGCACGGCGCCGGTGCTCACGCTGTCCGACCCGGTTTCGGGACCGGGGCAGGCACGGGGCCAGGCTTGGGGTCCGGCGCGGCGGCCGGCGCCGGGATGCACGCCGCGCGTCCGGGCTTCGGCAACGCTGGCTTCGCACCGGGCACCGGTTCGGGTGCGGGTTTCGGCGCCGGGGCAAGTGGCGGCGCTGGGGCAAGTGCCGGGGCAAGTGGCGGCGCGGGCAATGGCATGGGCGCGGGACACGGGGCGGGCCCCGCCGCAGGCACAGGCGCGAACGCGACCGGCACCAGCACCAGCGCGCCCGGCGGGTCAAGCGCGGCGCACTACGGAACGGCGTCGTCAAGCAATGGCTCCCAAGGGGCGCGCGGGTCCGTCGTGGGCGGCGGGCACATGGGTGCGGCCGGGGCGGGCCAGAACCGGCGCCAGGACAGGGGCGCGGCCAAGGTCAAGACGGTGACCAGCGCGGTCGAGCGCGATGGCAACCTGCGCGCGCTGCTCGGCGAGGCCCCACTGTTGCTGCCCGGCATCATCGGCCACAACGTGCGCGACTAGCCGGCGCTCACCGGCGCACTGGCTCAGCGCGGCGGCGCGAGCGCGGGCTTCTCGCCCGGCTTCACCACGACGAACTGCCCCATCATGCCCTTATCCTCGTGGTTGAGCATGTGGCAGTGGTACATGTACGCGGTCGTCGGGTCCGGGTAGTAGCCGAACTCAACAAGCAGGGACACCGTCGCCAGCGGCGGCACGGCGATGGTGTCGTGCCAGCCCGAGGTGAACTCCACATCGCCGTCTTCGACGCCCTGCACGGCGAACCGGGCGTTGTGGATGTGGAAGTTGTGCAGCATGGCGGAGTTCTCGTTGGTCACGCGCCAGATTTCGGGGCCCTCGTGGTCGATCACCTCGTCCACGCGCGACATGTCCATGGTTTTCTCGTTGATCTCCATGCCGTTGAGGCGGAACTCGCGGGTCACCGTCGCCGAGGTGGGCGCGTCGAACGGCACGAGCGTGCTCGCCAGCGCGGGGGACGCGGGCACGGTCTCCGGGGGTGCCGCGATCTCGAGCAGGTCGAACTTCCGGTGCACCTGGAATTCCTCGACGGCGTCCTTGTCGGTAAGGCCGCCGTCGTCCGGGAGGGCGTCGCTACGCAGCATGAGCTTCTTGCCCGGCTCGAGGTCAACGACGATCTCCACGCGCTCACCGGAGCTGAGCAGCACGCCGTCGACCTCGACCGGGTTCTCCAGGAACCCCTGGTCCGTGGCCACCACCGTGAACGGCACGCCGAGGGTGAGGTGGAGGTAGCGCATCGTCGTGCCGTTGAGCACGCGCAGGCGCAGGCGCTGGGTGGTGGGCTCGAAACGGGGTTTCGTGATGCCGTTGACTAGGACGGTGTCGCCGAGCCAGCCGTTGTCCTCGTCGAACTGGCCGTCGTCGGTGAAGTTCGCGTCCTTGATAATCACGGGGATGTCGTCCACCCCGTAGTCGTTGGGCAGGCCGGAGAAGGCGGAATCGTCGTCGTCGATAATGAGGCCCCCGGCGAGGCCGCGGTAGGCGTGCAGGGCGGACTTCTCGTGCGGGTGCGGGTGGTACCAGCACGTCGCGGCCGGCTGGTCGACGGTCCACGTCGGCGACCACGTCTCGCCCGGGCCGAACATGAGCGCCGGCCCGCCGTCCGCGGTGGCGGGCAGGTGCAGGCCGTGCCAGTGCACGACCGTGGGCTCGGGCAGCTCGTTGCGCACCGTCATCTCGATCGTCTCGCCGCGGCGCATGTACAGCGTCGGGCCGAGGAACGGGCCGTTGAAGCCCCAGGTCTTAGTGTTCGTACCGGGGACGATCTCGTACTCGCCCTCCTGCGCGGTGAGCTCGAAGCGGCGCACGTTGCCCTGGAGCGTGCCCTGCTCCAGCGGCGGGATGGGCAGCGGGCGGGGGTCCGCGTCCGCGCCGCGCGGCTTCGGCTGGCTCGAGCACCCGGCCGTGGCCGCCACCCCGGTGGCCGCCGCGGCGAACACCATGCCCTTGAAAAACGTCCGTCTGTCCATCTCCATCGCTCCTCCCGGTTCGCCGATCTTTGCCAATGATCCTACTATCCGCAAGTATGCATAACGAGGACGCGAACGCCCGCCGGTTCATCTGGTCGAACGGCCTGCAAAACATCGGCGACCAGATCGTCGCCCCGAAAACGACGCTGCCGTGGCTGTTCAGCGCCGCGGGTGTACCGGCGGTGCTCACGTCGTTCCTCGTGCCCATCCGCGAGTCTGGCTCGATGCTGCCGCAGGCGTTCTTAAGCCCGTGGGTGACCTCGCAGCGCTCGCGCAAGCGCGTGTGGCTCATCGGCTCGTGGGGCCAGTTCCTCGCCGCCACCCTCATCGCGGTGAGCGCATTGCTTCTCGACGGCGCAGCGCTCGGCGCCGCCGTCCTCGCCCTGCTCGCCGTGCACGCGGTCTTCCGCTCCATCTGCTCGCTCGCCGGCAAGGACGTCCAGGGGCGCACGATCTCGAAGGGCCGCCGCGGCGAGATCACCGGCCGCGCGACCGAGCTTGCCGGCGCGTTCACGCTGGCGGTGGGCCTTATCCTCTCGTTCGTGCCGAACGACCTGCCGCGGTGGGCGCTCGCCGCGCTGCTCTTCGGCGGCGCGCTGACGTGGGCGCTCGCCGCCGTGGTCTTCCGCCGTATCGACGAGCCGGAGGCCGAGCCGGCCGCGAAAGACGGGCAGAGCCTCGCCGAAATGTGGGCGCTGGTTAAGGGCGACACGGACCTGCAGCGCTTTCTCCTCGTGCGCTCCCTCATGCCCTCACCGCGCTGTCCACGCCGTTTATCGTCGTGCTCGCCGGGGACCAGGGCGCGGACCTCACCGGCCTCGGCGCCTTCGTCATCGCCTCGGGCGGCGCGTCGCTCGTCGGCGGGCGGATTTCGGGGTTGTGGTCCGATAGGTCGTCGAAACGCACGATGGCGTGGGCGGCGGGCATCGCCTCCACCGTTATCGTCGCGCTCGTGCTCAGCGCGCGGGCGTTCGGTCCCGGGGTCAACGCGTGGGTGATGCCGCTCGGCTTCTTCCTGGTCAACCTCGCGCACACCGCGGTGCGCGTGAGCCGCAAGACGTACCTCGTGGACATGGCCGCCGGGGACAAGCGCACGATGATCACCGGGGCATCCAACACCGTCATGGGCGTGGTGCTGCTTGTCGTCGGCGCGATCTCGTCCGCGGTTGCGCTGCTCGGCCCCCAGGCGGCGCTTCTCTTCCTCGCGGTCGTGGGGTACGCGGGCGTGTTCGGTGCGTCGAACCTCAAGGAGGTCTCGGGCGCGCGCGGCTAGGCGTTATGCTGGGCACGTCATTACAGCCCCACACCAAGGAGCAAACGAGTGCCGAACCACTCCGAACGCGCCGTCGTCGTGCTCGCGGCCGGCGCGGGAACCCGCATGAAGTCCGACCGGCAGAAGACCCTGCACGAGATCGGCGGCCGCAGCCTGCTGTCCCACTCGCTGCACGCCGCCGCCGGGATCCACCCGTCGCAGCTCGTGGCCGTCGTCGGCCACCAGCGCGACCAGGTCGCCCCCGCCGTCGAGGCCATCGCGGACGAGATGCAGGTGGAGATCCGCCAGGCCGTCCAGGAGGAGCAGAACGGCACCGGGCACGCCGTGCAGGTGGGGCTCACCGCGATCCCGGACTTCGACGGCACCGTCGTGGTCACCAACGGCGACGTGCCGCTGCTCACGCCCGAGACGCTTGAGGCACTCGTGGACAAGCACGAGCAGGAGCACGCCGCGGTGACGGTGCTCTCCCTCGACTTCGAGGACCCGACCGGCTACGGGCGCATCATCCGCGGCGAGGCGGGCGACGTCCTCGAGATCGTCGAGGAGAAGGACGCCACCGACGAGCAGCGCAAGGTCAAGGAGGTCAACTCCGGCGTCTTCGCGTTCGACGGCGCCGTGCTGCGCAGCGCGCTCGAGCGCATCACCCCCGACAACGCCCAGGGCGAGTTCTACATCACCGATGTCTTGGGCATCGCGCGTCACGACGGCCTCCGGGTCGCCGCCTTCACCGCCCCCGACGCGCGCGAGCTCGCCGGCGTGAACGACCGGGTGCAGCTCGCCGAGGCGGGCAAGGAGCTCAACCGGAGGCTCGTCGAGAAGGCGATGCGCGCGGGCGCGACCGTCATCGACCCGGCGACGACCTGGATCGGCGTCGAGGTGGAGATCGGCCGCGACGTGATCATCCACCCGAACACGCAGCTGTGGGGCTCCACCGTCATCGGCGACGGCGCGGAGATCGGCCCTGACACCACACTGACCGACATGGAGGTCGGCGTCCGCGCGAAGGTCGTGCGCACGCAGGGCGAGCTCGGCGTCATCGGCGAGGAGGCCACCGTCGGCCCGTTCACCTACATCCGCCCCGGCACCGAGCTCGGCGCGCGCGGCAAGCTCGGCGGCTTTGTCGAGTCCAAGAACGCCAAGATCGGCGAGGGCTCGAAGGTGCCGCACCTGACCTACATCGGCGACGCCACCGTGGGCCGCGAGTCCAACATCGGCGCATCCAGCGTCTTCGCCAACTACGACGGCGTGAACAAGCACCACACCACCATCGGCAACTACTGCCGCACCGGCTCGGACACCATGTTCGTCGCGCCCGTGATCATCGGCGATGGCGCCTACACCGGCGCGGGTACAGTGGTCACGGAAGATGTGCCGGCCGGCGCGCTCGCCATCAAGGAGGGCCGTCAGCGCAACATCGAGGGCTGGGTGGAAAAGCGCCGCCCGGGCACCGAGGCCGCGGAAGCGGCGAAGCAAGCACGCGAAAAGCGAGAGGGTTAAACATGACTGGTTACTCCACTGAAAACCACAAAGACCTCAAGGTCTTCACCGGGCGCGCGCACCCCGAGCTCGCGGAGGCCGTGGCCAAGGAGCTCGGCATCGACCTCGTGCCCACCACCGCGCGCGACTTCGCCAACGGCGAGATCTTCATCCGCTTCGAGGAGTCCGTCCGCGGCGCTGATTGCTTTGTCATGCAGTCTCACGCCCAGCCGCTGAACAAGTGGCTCGTTGAGCAGCTCATCATGATCGACGCGCTCAAGCGCGGCTCCGCCAAGCGCATCACCGCGATCCTGCCGTTCTACCCGTACGCGCGCCAGGACAAGAAGCACCGTGGCCGCGAGCCGATCTCCGCCCGCCTTATCGCGGACCTGCTCACCGCCGCCGGCGCGGACCGCATCGTCTCGGTCGACCTGCACACGGATCAGATCCAGGGCTTCTTCGACGGCCCCGTCGACCACATGCACGCGATGCCGATCCTCGTGGACTACATCAAGTCCAAGTACGCGCTGGACAACCTCGTCGTGGTCTCCCCCGACGCGGGCCGCGTGAAGACGGCCGAGAAGTGGGCCAACATGCTTGGCGACGCTCCGATGGCCTTCGTGCACAAGACCCGCGATGTCGACGCCGCAAACAAGGTTGTCTCCAACCGCGTCGTCGGCGACGTGGAGGGCAAGGACTGCATCCTCCTCGACGACATGATCGACACCGGCGGCACCATCGCCGGCGCCGTCGGCGTGCTCAAGGAGGCGGGCGCGAAGTCCGTCGTCATCGCCTGCACCCACGGCGTGTTCTCCGACCCGGCCCGCGAGCGCCTCAACGAGTGCGGTGCCGAGGAGATCATCACCACCGACACCCTCCCGCAGAACACCGAGGGCTGGAAGAACCTCACGGTGCTCTCCATCGCCCCGCTGCTGGCGAAGACGATCCACGAGATCTTCGAGAACGGCTCCGTGACCACCCTCTTCGAGGGCCAGGCGTAATCACTGTGGGTGGCTCCGAACAGGCCGGCGTATCCCTAGAAGAACGGGACGCCGGCCTTTCCCGCGGCATGTCCAGCCGCCAGATGCGCATGATCGCACTCGGTTCAGCCATCGGCACCGGACTTTTCCTCGGTTCAGCCGAGTCGATTGGCTACGCCGGGCCGGGGGTGCTGGTCGCGTTTCTGATCGTCGGCATGATCGTGTATTCGCTCATGCGCATGCTGGGCGAAATGGCCGTGGCCAACCCTGTTTCAGGATCATTCGCCGCGTACGCGCGCGACTACATCGGCCCCCGCGCCGGATTCGTCACCGGCTGGAACTGGTGGTACACCACCATCGTCGTGGGCATGATCGAGCTCACCGCGATGGGAGCGTTCCTTGACCTATGGCTACCTCAAGTACCGCACTGGGTCACCGCCCTGGTCACGTTAGTTGTGATCGTGGGCATCAACGCTGCCAGGGTGAGCGTGTTCGCGGAGGCCGAATACTGGCTCAGCCTGATCAAGGTCATTGCCCTTCTGGCCATGATCGCGCTCGGCGTAGTCCTGGCCTTCTCGCCGGGCTCGGAGGCCGGGCTGCACAACCTGGTCGACCACGGGGGCTTCTTCCCCAACGGTGCAACCGGTGTGGTGTTCTCGCTGGTCGCGGTGACCTTCACTTTCGGCGGCATCATGTCTATCGGCACCGCCGCGGGTGAGACGGAAGATCCCTCCCGCGCCATCCCCAAGGCCATCAACTCCGTGATCTGGCGCATTCTTGTGTTTTACATCGGCGGCATCGGGGTCATCTTGTTGCTCGCCCCGTGGGACGCGCAAGATACCGGCGCCAGCCCCTTCGTCCGGGTGCTGCAGTTCGTGGGCATCGATGGCGCGGCCCACGTGTTGAATTTGGTGATCCTCACCGCCGTGGCGTCGGTGTGCAACACGATGACCTATTCCGGGTCCCGCATGCTGCGTGACCTGGCTATTAACGGCCAAGCTCCCCGCTTCTTCGCGGCGACGACTGCGAAAGGCCTTCCCCTGCGAGCACTGCTTTTCGACGCCACACTCATGGGCACCGTCGTCCTGTTCAATTACTTCTTCGAGGGCCGCGTCTTCCAGGTACTGCTCGCCGTCGTTGTAGGAAGCGAACTGATCACCTGGGCCGCGGTGAATTTCGCGCACCTGGGCTTCCGCAAACGGGGCCTGAGCTCTTCTTTCAAGGCGCCTTGTGCCCCGTACGCCAACTACCTCTGCGCTGGCTACTTCGTGTTGGTGCTGGCGCTCATGGCGTGGTTGCCGGAATACCGGGCCGGCTTACTCGCGCTCGCCATCTGGGTGGCACTACTCTCCATCGCGGCGAGCCTGCGGCCGTACCATAGTCCGCATGATTCGACCCGACCTTGAGCGCCTCCCCGCCTACGTCCCCGGCGCCCGCAACGAGCGCGCGCTGAAGTTATCGTCCAACGAGTCGGCCGAGGCGCCACTGCCGACCGTCGCTGAGGCGATGGCCCGTTCACTCGCGCAGGTCAACCGCTACCCGGACATGGGCGCGCTCGAGCTGCGCGAGG
Organism: Corynebacterium jeddahense; assembly: GCF_028609865.1. NCBI lineage: Bacteria > Bacillati > Actinomycetota > Actinomycetes > Mycobacteriales > Corynebacteriaceae > Corynebacterium > Corynebacterium jeddahense. The sequence continues at coordinate 841,856 of NZ_CP063194.1, read as the reverse complement.
CGCTGGCGTCGCACCTCGGTGTCGAGGTTGGGCAGGTGGCCGTGGGTACGGGATCCTCCGCCCTGTGCCAGCAGCTGGTCACCGCGGCCGCCGGCCCGGGCGACGAGATCGTCTTCCCCTGGCGCTCGTTTGAGGCGTATCCCATCTTCGCCCAGATCGTCGGCGCCACCCCGGTTCCGGTTCCTCTCACCGCCGACCACCGTCTGGACATGCCAGCGTTGGCCGACGCGATCACGGATGCAACCCGCGTGGTATTCGTGTGCAACCCGAACAACCCGACCGGCACCACCATCACCACCTCCGAGTTCACGCAGTTCATGACGCGCGTCCCCGCCGATGTCATCGTCGCGCTCGATGAGGCCTACTTCGAGTACAACGCCGCCACCGACACCCCCGTCGCTACCGAGGAGATCCTGCGCCACCCCAACGTCGTGGGGCTTCGCACCTTTTCCAAGGCGTACGGCCTTGCCGGAGCGCGCGTGGGCTACGCGTTCGGCCCCGAGCCCATCATCGCGGCACTCAACAAAGTGGCCGTCCCCTTCTCAGTCTCGGTCCCCGCTCAGGCGGGCGCCCTAGCCTCGCTTTCGCTTGTCGACGACCTCCGGTCCCGCACCACCTCCACCGGCGCTCAGCGCGACCGGCTAGAAGCGTTCCTGGCACCCTACGGCACCCCGCACTCGGAGGCGAACTTCGTGTGGGTACCCGCCGAAGCACTCCGCGCCGCCCATGGGGTGAGCCCGCAGGAGGCCGCCGCCACCCTGGCGGAGGCCGACCTGCTGGTGCGCGCCTTCGACGAGGGCATCCGCATCACGGTAACCAACCAGGAAGAGGCGGACACCTGCATGCGGGTGTGGACTGAAGTTCTCTAGGGTGCTCTAACCGCGCGCGTAGGGGTCGCGCACGCCGATCATCTGCACCTCGGTGTACTCGAACATGCCCTCCTTGGACCCCTCGCGCCCCAGGCCGGAGGCCTTCACGCCGCCGAACGGGATGGATGCGTCCGAGACCACGCCGGAGTTGTAGCCGATGAGACCGAACTCGAGGTTGTCGGATGCGCGCCACAGCATGTCCGGGTTTTCGGAGAACACGTAGGAGGCCAGGCCGTACTCGGTGTCGTTGGCCATCTCCCACGCCTCCTCCTCGGTGGAGAAGGTGAAAATCGGGGCGATGGGGCCAAAGATTTCCTCTTTGAACACCCGGGCGTCGCGGGATGCACCACGGATAACGGTGGGTTGGAAGAAGTTGCCCGGGCCGTCGATCGCCTCACCCCCGGTGAGCACCTCGCCGCCTGTGGCCTTCGCGTCCTCGACCAGCTCGCGCATGCGGTCGACCTCCTTGGCCTCAATCAGCGGGCCAACCTCCACGCCCTCTTCCAGGCCGTTGCCCACCTTCATCTCGGAGACGGCCTTGGCAAACTTCTCGCTGAATTCGTCCGCGATGGACTCGTGCACGAGGATGCGGTTTGCGGCCGTGCACGCCTCGCCGATGTTGCGCATCTTTGCAGCCTTCACGCCCTCAACCGCAAGGTCGATATCGGCGTCGGCGAACACGATGGCCGGGGCGTTGCCGCCCAGTTCCAGCGACATTTTCAGGATGTTTTCGGAGGCCTGCGTCATCAGCGCCGCGCCCACCGGAGTTGAGCCTGTGAACGACACCTTGCGGCAGCGCGGATCGGCCATGATCGGCTCGGACACGTCGCGCGCGGACGTGGAGGACACGATGTTGATCACGCCCGCGGGCACGCCAGCTTCCTCCATCGTCTGCACGAAATACTGCATGGTCAGCGGGGTGAGCTTCGCCGGCTTGATAACGACGGTGTTGCCCGCCGCAAGCGCGGGGGCGATCTTGCGGGTGGCCATGGAGAGTGGGAAGTTCCACGGGGTGATCAGCAGGCACGGGCCGACGGGCTTGCGCACGGTAATCATTCGGTTGTCCTTGGCCGGGTACTGGTTCGTCTCACCGTAAAAGTGGTTCGTCTCCTCCGAGAACCACAGCAAATAATCCGCCCCGTAATCCACTTCGCCGCGGGCCTCGGTGAGCGCCTTGCCCATCTCCACCGTCATGATGTGGGCGAACTCTTCCTTGCGTTCCTTGACCAGGTCGTACCCCTTGCGCAGGATCTCCGCACGGGTGCGCGGTGCGGTGCGCTCCCATTCCTTGCGGGCGTTGTCGGCGGCCTCGAGCGCGCGCAGCGAATCCTCGCGAGTCCCCGACGCGAGAGTTGCAATGACCTCACCCGTTGCCGGGTTTTCCACCTCGTACGTCTCGCCGTTGGCGCCGTCGACCCATTCACCGCCGATGTAAAGGCGCTTTTCTACCTTGTACAGCAGAGCTTGAATGTCCATGTGTCTGTGTTTACCACCCGAGCCCGACACCAGAAGCGGTTTTCGGCGGTTCCCCCAGCGCACGCGGCGGATTGCTGTGTACGTTAATCGCATGACGTTGACACCTCCCGGCGCCGCAGCGCCGACTAGTCAGGAACGCCGCCGGGTCATCGCCGCGACGACGATCGGCACTGCCATCGAGTGGTACGACTACTTCCTCTACGCCGCCGTTGCCGGCCTAGTGTTCAAGGAGGTGATGTTCGCTCCGCTCGGCGCCGCGGCCGCGACCATCGTCAGTTTCCTTACCGTCGGCCTGTCGTTCCTCTTCCGCCCCCTCGGCGCGGTGCTCGCCGGCCACTTCGCCGATAAGGTCGGCAGGCGCACCGTGCTCATGGTCACGCTGTTCGGCATGGGTCTGGCCACCACGCTCATTGGTCTTCTGCCCACCTATGCCACCGCTGGCTGGCTCGCTCCGGCTCTGCTTATCTTCCTGCGCATAGTTCAGGGCATTTCGGCGGGTGGCGAGTGGGGTTCTGCCGTGCTTATGGCCGTCGAGCACGCCCCGGTGAACAAACGCGGGCTATACGGCGCCGGGCCGCAGGTGGGCGTGCCCGCGGGTCTACTGCTGTCCTCCGCAGCGCTGGCGCTCGTGAACGCAATCGCCCCTGGCGAGGCGTTCATGCAGTGGGGTTGGCGCGTGCCGTTCCTCTTCTCGCTTGTGCTCATGCTGGTGGGCTGGTGGATTCGCACCGGGGTGGATGAATCCCCGGTTTACACCGAGATGGCGGCAGATCGCGCCCACGAGGCGGCCAACCCGCTCGGTGTGCTGTTCCGCCGGCACTTTCCGCTCGTACTCGCCGCGGCGCTCGCGTTCGCGGCCAACAGTGCAGTCGGGTACATGACCACGGGCGGGTTCGTCCAAAACTACGTGACCAACCCGGAGGGCCTGGCCATCCCGCGTGGGGACATACTCTGGGCAGTCACGGCATCTGCGGCCGTATGGATGCTCAGTACGGCCTTCGCCGGGTGGCTATCGGATTATTTGGGCCGCACCCACACCCTCGCCATGGGATTTATCGTGCAAGCAGTCGGCGTCGGGCTCCTCTTCCCGCTGGTGAACACCGGTGACCTGGCCAAGATCTACTTCGCGCTCATTTTTCTCTCCCTCGGCATCGGGTTAACCTACGGCCAGATTGCCGCCCTGTTCGCGGAGCTGTTTCCGGCTTCGGTGAGGGCCTCTGGTGCGTCGATAAGCTATGCCTTGGGTGCGATCTTGGGCGGAGCCTTCGCACCGACGATCGCGGCGAGTTTGTACGAGGCCACCGGCGGCACGCGCGCAATCACCGTCTACCTGCTGGTGATGACCACAATCGGGTTCCTGGTCGCACTCGCACTGCGGGAGCGCAAGGGCATTGCGCTCGGCCACGAGAATGAGGAACAGCAGGCAGTGGGCCATTTTGTGTGGCAGAAGGCCCCTGTTAGGCTGTAGCGGTCTCGGCGAGGGCTGCCGCTGCGCATCAGCGAAAGCCGTTATCGACGCGATAGAACGCTTTCACGCGATCACTCGACGAGGACACAACCGTTCAAGTGGTCGCGGTTTTTGCTTCCGCGGCCCTTCCAACACGAAGGAGCATCACATGGCTATCACCCCCACCGTGATCAAGGCTGAGCGCCGCGAAGAGTTTGGCAAGGGCTCCGCCCGCCGCCTGCGTCGCGACGGCAAGATCCCCGGCGTCCTGTACGAAAAGGGCGTCGACAACGTTCACTTCGCAGTCGACCGCATCGAGATGACCGCGGTCGTGCGCAACGAGGGCACCAACGCCATCGTCGAGCTCGAGGTTGACGGCGACAAGCTTCTGTCCATGGTCAAGCACATCGACCAGAACGTGCTCTCCCTCGAGATCGACCACATTGACCTCCTGGGCATCAAGCGCGGCGAGAAGGTCACCGTCGAGGTCCCGGTTGTTACCGAGGGCGAGGCTGCCGACGGCGCTGTCGTGCTGCAGGAGAACGAGGTCGTGGAGATCGAGATCGACGCGCTCCAGATCCCGGACGAGCTCACCGTGTCCATCGAGGGCAAGGAGATCGGCGACCAGATCTTCGCTTCCGACATCACGCTGCCGGAGGGCGCGACCCTGATCACCGATCCGGAAACCCTCGTGGTCAACGTCACCTTCGAGCAGGTTGACGAGGAGCTCGAGGCTGCCGCAGCCGAGGTTGAAGAAGGCGGCGCCGAGGCTGGTGCCGACGCCGACGAGACCGTTGAGATCGCCGACGGTGGCGAGGGCGACGAGGGCGCTTCCGAGTAAGCTCTCCCCGCTTCTGCTTACGCAATTCTCTGAGCTCTACACCCCGCACTGCAGGGTGTAGAGCTCAACGCGTTTCCTGGGGGAAAGCGACTACAAAACCCCAGGTGGAATGTTTTTACATTTCCTTGAGCTCTACAACCCGGGCCGCCGGTTGTAGAGCTCGAGCGCTCTTGCTCCTAGAACCGCGGCAACGGGGGAAGTTGCGGGAACTGCTCCCGGAGCTGATCCTGGTTTTCGCTGACGTAGTACGCGCCTGCGCCGATCGCGCCGAGTGCCGCGACGAGGATCAGAATCCACCACGGCCCGTCCGAGGAACCGGAAGAGCGATCCTGACCGGATTGGTCAGCCACGCTTGCTTGTCCAGGCTGCCCCGCACCGGCAGGCTGCCCCGCCCCTGCTGGTCGCTCGGTGCCGGACGGTTGCACCGCCTGGGACGCCCCCTGCGGGCGCACACCGACCTTGACCGGGACAACCTCGCTCGTGCCGTCCGGGTAGGTGGCCCGCACGCCGATGACGTATTCGGCATTTGCCAGCGCATCCGAGGGGAGCTCAACCGAGATTTCGCCGGTGCGCGGGTCGACGGTGGCGCGCAGGCCACCGTCGTCGGCGACGTCGAAGAGCGTGCCCGACGGGACCGTGTTTGCCAGAGGGACGCGGACGGTCTGACCCGGCCCGCCGACTTGGTCACGGAACTCGGGCTCCACGGTCGCTGTATTCAGGCGGGCGTCGCTGACCCCGACGGGCGCGGTCAGCTCGTCCACGCTGCCGTCGGCGTAAAGCACGTGCACCTTGAGATCCAGCGGCGTGGGGCTCGACACAGGCGCGGTGGCGAAAATCTCGCCGGTCTCCTCGTCGATGGCAACTTGCCAGCCGCGGAGATCCTGGTCGGGCGCGAGGGTGAACTCCGCGATCTCGCTGACCCGTTGGAGCCCAACCTGCGCCACCTTCACACGCTGGCCGGGGCCTGCGGTGACGCCGTTGACGTAGCGCGGGGCGTGGGTATCCGCAAGCGTTTCCTCCGCAACCTCGAACGGTGCGTCCACGACAGACTCCGAGCCATCCGGGTAAGTCACGGTGACCTTCGCGTTCACGACCGATCCCACTTCCGCGTCAGCGGGGATCCGGTACGTCACGCGCCCGGTCTCCTCGTCCACCTGCGCATTAGCGCTACTGAACCGTGTGCCCGCAGGCGCGGTTTGGTTGGCATAGATGAAGGTTTTCGCGGTGACGTCGAAAAGCGGGGCGAAGTTTGTGGCCTCGTGCCCGCGGCGGCCGAGCGCGGTGGCGTAACGCGCGGTGTAGCGTTCGGCGTCGGGCACGGGCGCCGCAACCGAAACAGGCACAACCGTGCGCTCGCCGGTCGGCGCCACGACGGTGACCTGGTACTGCCCTGGGGTCACGTCGGCTGGCGGTGCGATGTCGACCTCCCCGCTCGGGTAGACGGTCGCCCACTCCGGGTTGTCCTCACCCGCGGTGAACGGCTCGCCAGTCGCATCGCTGCGATCAGCGCTCACCGACGTTCGGTCACCAGCGCGGACGATGATGAGGTCCTCCGAGGTGTACTCCGGGAACTGGACGGACGTCGTCGTGGTGGTCGAGGTCGTGGTCACCGCGGTGGTTGCGGTGGTCGTGCGGTCGACCGTCGTGGTCGAAAGTGCCGTCGAGGTCGCGGTCGAGCGCCGCGTCGTCGTCTCAGTCGTCGGTGCGGGAGTCACAGTCGCCGTGCGTTTCGACGTCTCCGTCACCACCCCTGGGTCCAACACCCGGGTCTCGGTGGCGAGCGTCTCACGGGTCACTGTCGTGGTAGCCGTAGTGGTCTCTTGCAGAGCGCGCACCGTCGATGTCTCGCGCGGGAGGGTGGTGGTGAGCCTAGTCCGCTCGGTCACCGCCGGGGTCGGGGGTGTGACGATCACGGTAGACGTGGGGGTGACGGTGCTGGTGTGCCCAGTGGCTGTGGCGGTGGCTGTAGCTATGCGGGTTGTGGTGGAGGGCACCGTCGTCACCCGGGTCACGGTGGGCGATGGTGCGGTGCTGGTAGTGGTGGCCGTCGTGGACACCGTTGAAGTCACCTCAGCCGGGCTGATGGTGAGCGTGCCCAGCGCCTGGTTGATGGGGTTGCCGGACGCGTTGCGGATCGGTGTGCCGTTTGCTTCTGCGGTGGCGCGCAGCGGGAACGACCCGGTAGTGGTCGGGGTTCCCTCGATCACGCCGGCCTGCGCGTTGTACGTCAACCCGGCGGGCAAACCCGTCACGTTCAGTTCGGCGTTGCGGGGGAGCTTGGTGGCGTCGACACGAGCGACGTAGCGTCCGCCCTGGTAACCAACCGGAAGCTGCGCGGTGATCCGTGCGTCGGCCGAGAGGGGGTTCTTCTTGTTCGAGTCGTCCCCAACTTCGACGGAGTCGATCACGCCGTCGCCGTCATCGTCCGGGTCGTACATGTCAGCGTTGCCGTCGCCGTCGGTGTCCAGGAGGAAGTGCTTCTGCGACGTGGTGGAGCCGTTCGCGCTCCAGAAGGTCACGTCCACCGGCAGGTTGAACTCGTCCGGAGTGGCGTTGGAAAGGTTGGCGTTGAGCGACGCGGACATCGTCCCGCTGGCGTTGTCCACCTCCGCCGACACACCGCTCGGGGGCCGTGCGGTGAAAGACTTCTGGTAGCGATCGAAACCGTCGTTGAATCGGCCCGTCACCTGGACCTTGTCCTGCGCCGTCACAAGTTCTGGATCCGCGTCGAAGATGTAGCGGTCCCTGTCGTTGAGCGCACCCGTGACGATGAAGCTTTCGTGAGTGATCGGGGTGCCATTGGAGAGGACCTCGAACGAGTACACGTCGCCGCGCTGCGCGTACGAAGGGATCTGGAGTGTGGCACATCGGTTGAGCTCTGTTTGCGTGAGTCGCACAATCGAGGTGGTGCCATCCTGGTTCGTAACCGTGCGTTCTTCCGAACAGCTTTTTTCCACCCGGTCCTCGGTTTCGTTCCTCCACCGGTAACTCACCTTTTCACCGTTATGAGCGAGGAATTGCAGTGACTGAGCATTGCCGTTATTCCATCTCAACGCGTGCGCGATCTGCCCGGCGCGGGCGGGAAGCTGCGAGGAGTCAAATTCTGCGATTTCCGAATCACTGGAGACGTGCAGAGCCCCAGACGAGGTGATTCTCAGATCCACTCTGTCCCCAGGTCGTGGAGCGACGAAAGCATAGGGTTGAGCTTGGGAGTAACCGATTACCCTCACTGAAGCTTGATGGCGGTATGGGACGTAAGCATCCAGCTGAACTCTTTGTTCAGGGGCCGCCGTAAACGAATGGATACGTCCGGTTGCATCCACCCAATCCGGTACAGCGAACGCGTAGTAGCCGCGGCTCTGCCCCAGGCTGTGAGTCCTTGCGGTGTACATAGGCGATGTTTGACCGTCTCGGTCGATCCAGCGCAGGTAAACGAAGTTACCATCGGTATAACTCGAGCCGTCGCGTTCGTCTGAAACGCGTCCATAAACCATGTGTTCAGCGGATTGGAAATCAGCCACTGCCTTAATTTGCCCGGAAGCAATGGCATCCACGTCGAACATATTTTGAGTTTCGGAAACGATCGACGCTGGTGTTGCGTCGTGCACGATGTGGTGGATAACAGATGCCTGACGCGTGACCAACGCCTGCGCCTGAGCTTCACCCGCGCCCACGCTTACCAACGACACCGCCAACGTCCCGGCCAACACCGCAGCAACGGCCTTTCGGCCAGCTTTCTTGTTGAAATTCCGCATGGTTACTTCCCTCCGATCGGCGCGACCAGCTTTTGTACGTCGGCAAGCCCCGGTACAGCCCCGATGGCGGCGGCGACCGCTCCACCGAGAGTCAAGGCCGCGGCAGCGAGCGCGACACCTGCGGCGATGAGGTTGCCTTTCGTATCGACGACCGCCGTCTCGGTGACCACCTCAGTGGACCGTTGGGTGGTGGTCACGGTATTCATTCGGGTGGCGGTCACAACTTCGGAGGTGACCGTAGTGTCGGTCACATCAACCGTCCTGGTGACCGCAGGTGCGGACGCCGTTGACGTGGCGGTGGCTACCCGGGGCGCGGTGATCAACGGCTGCGGCCTAAACGACGTCGTTGTGTAAGTCCGGTTGACTGTCGTTGTTTCCGTCGACGTCAGTCGCGCCGGTACTTCCGTGACGGTCACCGGATCTGGGGTGACCGTGACCGCTTCTGTCAGCCGCACCGTTGCGGTTGCGGGCGTCGCTTTCGTTGAGGTCACAGTTGTCGCGGGAGCGGTTTCCGTCCTCGTAGTGGGAGCTGCAACCTGTGTCGTCGTCCATGTCTCGGTCACCGGTTGGGCCACGGTTGCCGTAGTGGTTCGCGCGGGCGGGGTCACTGCCGTTGTGCGCGAGACGACCTGTGTCGTCGTCGCGGTTCCGGGAGCACTCACACCCGAGACCGGTGCATACCGCGCATCGACGGTCAGGTTTTCGCCTGGCTTCAGGAACACCCGCTTACGCAACGTCATGCCGCTGTAGCGGCCGGTGCCCTCCGAAGTGATGAGATACTCCCCCGGCTGCGCATTTCCAAAGTAGAGACGACCGTTGTACCCGGTGTAGGTCTTGCGCCCCGCTGGCCCGGTGACGTCGAACACCGGGAAACCCGCGCTCGGATCGGGATTGTCGTCGTACACAACGCTGATCGAACCGCGCTCGTACGGCATCGTAACGTCCTCGAGTGCGCTGCTCTGACCCGGATTAAGGATTCCGACAGACACGGGCTGATGGGGGCGGAATCCCGAATACTTCGGAGGTGCATCAAGCTGGACCGATGCCGGCACACATGGGGCAACATGGCCAAATTCGAACGCGCCATCCAAACGGGGGCGGGTTGAGGCCACGGTCACTCCATCGACCTGCAGGTTGGCTCCGAGACGCGGTTCGGGGTTCCCGAATTCGTTGACTACCCGCCCGTCCACGAACGCTGGTGGGATTGTGAACAATCGCGCTTCGACACTCCGGGTTCCCCTCGGAGTTGGGAGGTTGTGCGATCCATCCTTTCGAATCAGTATCGTCCCGAGCCCCTTCGTTCTCATGGGAAGGAAGACGTACAGAATTGGGCGGCCCGTTTCGTCGACGCTGCCGTACCCAGGCACCCGTTGGTACTCGGTCTGTGGGGTATAGCGAACCTCATAGAAATCGGCCGAGGGAAACCTCGCGTTTTCGTCTTCCAAAGTGATATGTCCAGGAAACGACACAACAGCCGCAGTGAACCCTGGAGCCGTTGAGGTGGTCACTCTTTCGTCGACGTACACGTTCGCCAGCCAACCGTCACTGAGATCTACTACAGAGGAGTTGACATACGCCCTAGGTTGTCCCAGGCACGAAGCTGGGTTCTCGACGGCCGCGGCCGGGGGTGCGACGACCGGGGCGATGGTGGTGGCGGTGAGGGCGGCGACGGTAGCCGTCGATAAGCAAAGGCGCGTGAGTGCTTTCATGTTTCTTCCTCGCTAGAACGGCAGGTTCGGGATTTGGATGAGGCCCTGGCTCACGGCGAAGGCGCCGGCGCCGAGGAGGCCGAAGACGGCGAGAACGATCGCGATGATGCCTGCGGTCGAGCTGCCGCCGTCGTTCCCCGGAGCGGGCTGCGGTGCGGGCGCGGGCTGCTGGGGTGACTGAGACTTCTGGGGCACCTGCGGCGCGGGGGTGCCAGTGTGTGCCGTGTCGAGGCGGGCGCGGGCACGATCCTTGACGGCCTGGTCGGCACCGGACCGCTCCAGCTCGCTGAGCGCCTTCGCAGCCTGGTCGCGGTTGTAATCGAGGACGGAGACGGCGAATCGCTCGTCGAACACGACTCCACTGGTGCTACGGACCTGGACGGTGACGTTAGTCTTTGGCCCCTTGAGCACCGCGGCGTTCGGGACCGGGATGCGGACGTCAGCAGTGGATCCAGGCTTGAGCACGCCGGGAAGTTTGATTGTCTGGGTGTGGCTGGCACCGTTGGCAAACGTTGCGGTAACTGTGAAGGTGTGGTCGTCCAAGCCGAGGTTGGACAACTGGCCGCGTAGGACGTTGTCGTTGCGCAAGGTGACAATTCCGTTATCTTGCCCTTCGGTGAGCTCGAATCCGGCCTTGCCTTCGTTCTGGTCTGCGGCGGCGATGGTGAGGTCGCGTACCGTCTCATCGTCATTTTGAACGACGGGATCAGTGTTCTGCGGTTCCTCTACCTCCACATACCGCTTCGAGGCGTTGGTTCCGTAGTGGTTACCGCGCAACTGCAAGCTCACCCAGTCGGCCGGCACAGAGTAGTTGCCGTCGAAGCAGCTGTAGGGTCTGCACGTCTCGGGCCGCTGGCCACGGCCGTTCGCCTCCGTGGTGGAGAAATTGAACGGACCAAACTGGTACAGGTAGTTCATGGCAGAGAAGTAGTCCGGCAAGAACTGATCTGGGCGGACACCGGTTGGCCGTCCAGGCGCGCCGTAGTGGGTCAGGCCGAGTGTATGGCCGAATTCGTGCAGGATCGTGTTGCGCAGCATGTCCTGGGAATTCAATCCGGCTCCCTTGGCCACGAAAAACGCGCCGTCGCCGACCATGCCTTCCCCGGAGGATCGGTCGCCCACCTCTTTCTTATCCCCGATGACGCCGACACGGAACACCCCGACGCGATCGCCCAGCATCTCGTTGCGGGTGCGCAGCAGCGCCAAGCCCTTCGACTCGCCCGGTTTGAAGAACCCCTCCCGGTGGTCCAGTTTCTTGCCGCCGTGGCGTTCGCTGTAGCCCACCATGTCCGCGCTCTTATACAGTTCGCCGGCGTCGATGTGCAGCGCAATCCCCTGCTGCGCAAACAACTGCTCCAGCTGGCGCAGCGTGGAAATCGACGGGCGGTAGGAGTTCGTGTTCTTGTAGGAGCAGATGAGGAACTTCTCCAGTTCCTCGCCTGTAGGCGCATACTGGTTCACCCTGTCGCACCCACTGGTTTCCCATTCGGACTTCATCCAATTCAGCTGAAGGAACAGGTCCTTGCGTGTCGGGTCTGCTCCCCAACGGTGGAGGGGGAGGACGGAGCCGTCGGCAAGCGGGTAGCCCTTGGTCTCCCACTCGTCGAGGAGGCCGTCGCCGTCGGTGTCCAGCGCGCCGGGCTGAAGGTTCACACTGAACGTTGCTTTACCGGTGACGCTCTCCCCCGGCTCCAGATTCTTCACCCATCGGCCTGCTTGAGCGGTGGGGTTCCCGCCACCGCGACCATTCACTGCAGCTGCAAGGCTGTCACCCGCCCCCACGTCAGAGGTGCCAGGGAATGCCGCCTCGATGGTGTAGCCGCGGCCGCTCGTATCCGTAATCGTGAGCGTCTCACTCTGCGTCGCCTCGTAGGTTGGGGGGTTCTGCCGATTCGACGACAACTGCTGGGCAACGGCAACGATGGCGCTGGTCGGGGTGAAGCCCACGTTGGTCACCTCGACAGCGACGTCAATGCTGCCGCCGCGGACGGTATAGCTCCGCGTGATGTCCACTCCGGCCGCAGTGTCGCGGCTGACGAAGCGCATCGTGTCGCCGCTGCGTGAGGCGGTGACCGTTGCCGGATCGAACTGCACCTGGCGGCCACGCGCGTGGACAAGAGTGACAATCTCCGCCTCCAGACGGGCGACGCCGGATGCAGGGTGCAAATAGGTGTAATTCGCTCGACCACCGCGGTCGAACTGGCCTGCCACGATGGAACCCGTTTGTGCAGGTGACGCAGTGAAGGCGAATCCTCGCGCTGTCGTTTCGACGGCTGCCTGCGCGGTCACAGGGTTGGCAACGACGCCGCCAGATGCAACCGCTGCGCACAGCGCGATAGCGAGAAATCGGTTGGATGGACGCACGGCGTGACCCTCATTTCGTCGATAAGCAACTGCTATCGCAGCCCGGAACTTCTCTAACGAAATTACGTGTCCTCCCAGGCAACTACAACCGCACTACAACATTATTTTCGGCCTCGCCGGCCAGTTATCCTGTGCCGTGTGACCATTTTGATCGTGGGCCTGGGCAACCCCGGCCCCCAGTACGCCGATACCCGCCACAACGCCGGGGTCGCTGTGATCGAGGAGCTCCTCGGCCGCACCACCCCGATGCCCGCCACGCTCTCTGTGCACAAGCGAACAAACACTGAGGTCGCGGAGCTCGCCGCCGGCCGCCTGATCGCCGGCGACCAGGTGGTGCTCGCGCGGACGCGGTCGTTCATGAACCTCTCCGGGGGCCCGGTCAAGGCGCTGATGGAATACTTCCGGGTCCAGCCGAGCGACCTCTACGTGGTCTACGACGAGCTGGATCTCCCGCTCGGCGAGGTGAAGCTGCGCGAAGGCGGCGGCGACCACGGCCACAACGGGCTGAAGTCCGTGACCAAATCACTCGGCGGGAAGCCCTATAACAAGGTCGCCGTGGGCATCGGCCGTCCGCCGGGGCGCATGGCTCCCGCGGATTACGTGCTCAAGCCCTTCACCGCGAAGGAGCAGGTCGAGCTCACCATCGCTGCCGCGGACGCGGCCGACGAGATCCTGCGCGCTCTAAGCTGACCCCATGCGACTTGCCACCCTGAGAACCGAAAGCGGCACCCGAGCCGCCCGCATCGTCGATAAGCACAGGGCTGTGCTTATCGACGACTTCAGTGACGCCGGCGCGCTCCTCCAGCAGCCGAACTGGCGACACGTCGCCGCGGAGAACGGGCCGGGGATCGACTTTGCGCCCACCGATTTGGCTCCTGTCATCCCCCGCCCGGGCAAGATCATCTGCGTCGGCCTGAACTACGCGAAGCACATCGAGGAGATGGGGCACGACAAACCGGAAGTGCCCACCTTGTTCATCAAGTTCCCGGAGGCACTGACCGGGCCGTATGACGATGCGGAGGTGCCCAGCTTCAACGCCGAGACGCTTGACTTTGAGGGCGAGCTCGCGGTGGTGATCGGCAAGATAGCGCGCCACGTCCGCGAGGCTGAGGCCGCTGGCTACATCGCCGGTTACAGCGTGATCAACGACTACACACAGCGCCACTACCAAAAGCGCACGCAGCAGTGGCACCAGGGGAAATCGCTGGAGAAGACGGCCGGGTTCGGCCCGTGGCTCGACACCGAATGGCAACCGGGCCCTGCGCTTACCACCACCGTCAACGACGAAGTTATGCAGCACGCCCCCACCGACGACCTGGTGTTCACGCCTGCGAAGCTGGTGGAGTTCATCTCACACCTCTACCCCCTCGAGCCCGGGGACGTGATTGCCACCGGCACCCCGGATGGCGTGGGCCACGCGCGAGACCCACAGCGCTACCTCGCTGACGGGGACGTGGTGCGGGTTGAAATCGAGGGCTTGGGCGCAATCGAGAACACTACGCGGGTGATCTCACGATCATTGAGCAGCAGCTAGAAACGCTTCGATCTCTGCGGCCGGGGCCTCCATGAGCTCGCCGCGGTCCGCGCCCACCAGGCAGTAGTCGTTTTCTAGCGTCATGGGACGCAAGTACGGGTAGATCGGCGGCAGGTCAGGGTGCGCCCGCGTGAACGCTGTTTCGAGCCCTCGTGCGTAACGGCCGGAAAAAGCTCGAGTGCTCACCGACGGCGCGTCAGAGCGCAGGAGCTCCCGGTTACGCTCGCTCGTCCCAGCCTCATCCGCCAACAGGAAAGCCGTCCCGCACGCCACACTTCGCGCACCCAACGCATGCAGCTTATCGACGTCCTCCGGCCCCCGCACCCCGCCCGCCGCAATCACCGGCAACCCCAATGGAACGATCTGGGTAAGCAGCTCTCCGAGTGAGGCATCCCCCGGCTCGGTGCGCTGATCCCACGTCCCACGGTGCCCGCCGGCCAACGGGCCCTGCACGATCAGCCCGTCGGCGTGCAGCGCCTGATGCGCCTCGGAGACGCTCGTCACCGTCACCCAGGCCTGCGACCCCACCGCGCGCAACTGGTCCACCTGCTCGTGCGTGAACGCACCGAACATGGAGGACACCACTGCGGGGGCCGCTTCGAGTACCAGCGAGAATTTCTCTTGGAAGCCGGACGTCACATCGACAGTCGGGACGTCGGTGTGGAGGAGTTGGGCGGTGACGGAGACGTCGTCAAGCAATGGCTCCTCTTGCGGAACGAAGAGGTTGGCGCCGAAGGGCGCCTGGCATTGCGCGAGCCACTGCCGGGCTTGCACGGGCGTGCAGGTGCCCAGCGCGAGGAACCCGAAGGTGACCGCGTTGACCAGAGCTGGCGTGGTAGGTCCGCCAGCCATGGGCGCTGCGACGATGCGTGGGAATTGCATGGGTACATTATGGGGCGTGTTCGGATTCTTCAGGCGCAGACGCGAAACGAAATTGCAGGCCGAGTGGCTGGTGGTGGGCTTGGGCAACCCTGGCGCAGAATATGCTGCTACCAGGCACAACGTGGGGTGGATGGCGCTGGATCAGCTGGCTGAAACGCTCGAGCCGGTGCGGGGGATCAAGGCGCGGGTGGCTGTCATCGATAGTGTGGCCTACGCGAAGCCGCAGACCTACATGAACGCCTCGGGCGAAGCGGTGGCGCCGCTGGCGCGCAAGCTCGGCGTCGCCCCGGAGCGCATCGTGGTGCTGCACGACGAGCTCGACCTGCCCGCGGGGACGGTGCGCGTGAAGCTCGGGGGCAACGAAAACGGCCACAACGGGCTGAAGTCCATCACCGAGCACCTGGGCACGCGCGACTACGTCCGCGTGCGCATCGGGATCGGGCGCCCGCCGGCCGGCACGAGCGTGCCGGACTGGGTGCTCTCGCCGGTCTCAGGCGAGGAGGCGATTGCAACGGCCTCGGAGGCGGCGCGCCTCGTGGTCACGGAGGGGCTGGCGAAGGCGCAAAACGTTATCCACGCGCGCTGAGCGCGCCCTCGAGGTCGGTGAGCATCCGGTCGAGCGCGCCCGCGTTGGCCGCCTTCGCTTCATCGAACTCTCCGCTGAAGATGGAAAAGCCCACCTGGTTGCGCACGTCGAACATGGAGAAGTTGGCCACGATCTGGCGCCAGTGCTCCACCGCGCGGATGGCCTTGTCCGCGCCATAGCCGACGAAGGCGACGGGCTTGCCCGCCCACTCCGGGCCGAGCGAGTCGAACGCGTTCTTCATCGCGCCCGGCACGGAGTGGTTGTACTCCGGGGTGACAAAGACAAAGCCGTCGCAGGCGTCCACGGCCTTCGACCAGGCGGTGACGGCCGGGTCCTCGTACTGATTGTTCGCCGCGCCCGGCGTGACGGCGGCGGTGAGCGCCGGGACGTTGAACTCGGCGAGGTCGAGCAGCTGGTAGCTGAACCCCTCGCGGGCCTGACCGGCGTCGACCACCCAGTGGGCCACGGCCTCGCCGAAGCGGCCCTGGCGAACAGACCCGAGAATGACTCCGATGGTTGGCTCGTTTGTCTCGTTTGTTGTCATGGACACGACTGTACTCTGCCGGAGGTGCGTCGATAAGCTAGCCGCTTATGAGTACCGTTTCCGAGGCCGCGCGCCGCCGCACATTCGCCGTCATCGCCCACCCGGACGCCGGTAAGTCGACGCTGACGGAGGCGCTGGCGCTGCACGCGCACGTCATCTCGGAGGCGGGCGCCGTGCACGGCAAGGGCAACCGCAAGGCGACAGTGTCGGACTGGATGGAGATGGAAAAGGATCGCGGCATCTCCGTCGCCTCGTCCGCCCTGCAGTTCGAGTACGCGCCCGAGTCTCACGACGGCGAGCCGTACATGATCAACCTCGTGGACACCCCGGGCCACGCCGACTTCTCCGAGGACACCTACCGCGTGCTCTCCGCCGTCGATGCCGCGGTCATGCTTATCGACGCAGCCAAGGGCCTCGAGCCGCAAACCCTCAAGCTCTTCCGCGTGTGCAAGGCGCGCGGGTTGCCGATCGTCACCGTGATTAACAAGTGGGACCGTGTGGGCCGCGAGCCGCTCGAGCTCGTCGACGAGATTGTCACCGAGATCGACCTGCAGCCGACCCCGCTGTACTGGCCCGTGGGCGAGGCTGGCGACTTCCGCGGGCTCGCGCACGTCTCCACCGACGGCGAGGTTGACGGCTACATCCACTTCATCCGCACCGCCGGCGGCTCCACCATCGCGCCGGAGGAGCACTACTCGCCCGACGAGGCCCTCGCCCGCGAAGGCGACGCGTGGGAGACCGCGATCGAAGAAGCCTCGCTGCTCCTTGAGGACGGCGCCGTCCACGACCAAACGCTCTTCGAGCAGTGCGTGACCTCCCCGATCATCTTCGCCTCCGCGATGCTCAACTTCGGCGTGCACCAGATCCTGGACACGCTGTGCGCCATCGCCCCGGCGCCGGAGGGGCGCAGCTCCGACCCGCGCGCCGTCGAGGCGTCCTCCACTGCGATGGACGAGCGCCGCGAGGTCGGCGACGACTTCTCCGGCGTCGTGTTCAAGGTCCAGGCCGGCATGGACAAAAACCACCGCGACACCCTCGCCTTCATGCGCGTTGTCTCCGGCGAGTTCGACCGCGGCATGCAGGTCACCCACGCCCAGTCGGGGCGCTCCTTCTCCACGAAATACGCGCTGACGGTCTTCGGCCGCTCGCGCGACACCGTGGAGACGGCTTACCCGGGCGACATCATCGGCCTGGTCAACGCGGGGGCGCTCGCGCCTGGCGACACGATCTACGCCGGCAAGAAGGTGGAGTTCCCGCCCATGCCGCAGTTCGCGCCGGAGCACTTCCGCACCCTGCGCGCGAAGTCCCTGGGCAAGTACAAGCAGTTCCGCAAGGCGCTCGACCAGCTCGACGCCGAGGGCGTCGTGCAGATTTTGCGTAACGACGCTCGCGGCGACGCCGCCCCCGTCATGGCCGCCGTCGGCCCCATGCAGTTCGAGGTCATGCAGGCGCGCATGGAAAACGAGTACAATGTGGAAACCGTCACCGAGCCGATCCCCTACTCCGTGGCCCGGCGCACCGACGCCGCCTCCGCCCCGGAGCTGGGCCGCCAGCGCGGCGTGGAAATCTTCACCCGCACCGACGGCGAGCTCATCGCCCTGTTCGGCGACAAGTGGAAGCTCGCGTTCGTGGAGAAGGAGCACCCGGAGCTCACCATCGAGCCGCTCATCGCGGATTAGCGCTGCGCGGTGAGGAACTCCTTCATCGCCGGCCAGTCCCGCTCCACCTGCTCCGCACCCGCGCGGTAGTTCGCCCGCAGCTTGTCGGCGTCGAGTTCCGTCGACTCGACCCCCATCGCGTCGGGGAAGAAGATGTAGGCGTTGTGGGCGTCAGCTTCGTCGAGAAGCGATTGCTTCGCGGCGTTGTAGATCTCCGGCCTGGCGACCATCGCGTCGGCGACCTTTGGGGTGCTGCGCAGGATGCGGCGCACGGCGCGCTCGCGCTTCTGCGGGCCCTTGACGTAGTCGCGCGGGCGGGTGAGCACGGCGAGGAAGCGGGTGTAGCCGGCGGCGCGGGCGGCGTCGATAAGCAGGCCGCCCGAGGTGCCCAGCGCGCCGTCGACGTAGGGCACGCCGTCGATCTCGCGCATCTTCATGAGGATCGGCAGCGTCGACGACGTGCGCGCCGCGAGCGCGACGTCTTCGAGCGTGTTCAGGTCGCTGCGGTTGAAGGCGACCGTCTCCCCCGTGTCGGCGCGCACGGCCTCGACGTGGACCTCCTCGGTGGTCCTGGAGAAGGCGTCGAAGTCGAACGGCAAGACGTCCTCGGACTCCTCGTACGCCCACTCGCCGTTGATGAGGCCCTTGCCGCGCACGACCGAGCGCCAACCGCCGAACTTCGGGTTGGCCACGAATTCCGTGAAGGCGTTTTCGGAGCGCCACGTGTCGCGGGAGGCGAAGTTCAGCGCGTGCACGCTGCCTGCGGAGATGCCGCCGACCCAGCCGAACTGCACCTCCTCCGCGATGAGCTTTTCCACCACGGGGGCGGTGTAGGAGTTGCGGGTGCCGCCGCCCTCGAAGATGAGGGCGGTGTCGCGGGCGTCGATCATGCCCGCGAGCCTACGCCCCCGGCGACGGGGTCCGGCTCGCGGGAGCGCCGGCGCGGCTCGGCTCTGGCGCGGCTCGGCCCGGCCCGGCCCGGCGCCGGCCCACCCAAATCGCCAAATCCAGCTAATAAGACCCAGCTATTCGGCTCCTAGGGGCGATTAGCTGGGTCTTGGTAGCTGGATCTGCAGCCGAGACGGCGGAGCGAGGCCGCGCCAACCCGCGCTACGGCGTCAGCGCGCCGCCGGTGACCGCGAGCGTCTCGCCCGAGACGTAGGACGCGGCCTCCGAGGCGAGGAACACGTACGCGCCGGCGAGCTCCGCCGGCTGGCCCGGGCGCCCGATGTCCGAATCCTGCGCGAAGTTGTCCACGACCTCGGCCGGCTGGCCCTCTGCGGGCTGGATCACGGTCCAGATCGGGCCCGGGGCGACGGCGTTAACGCGGATGCCCTTCGACGCCAGCAACTCCCCGGACAGGCCCTTGGCAAAGTTGTTGAACGCGGCCTTTGTAATGGCGTAGTCGAGCAGCTCCTTCGACGGGTCGTACGCCTGGATGGAGGTGGTGAAGATGATGGACGAGCCTGGCTCCATGTGCTTGACCGCTTCCTTGGTCACGCGGAAGGCGGCGTAGATGTTGGTCTTCATGGTCGCGTCGAAGTCCTCGTCGGAGATGTTGAGGATGCCGTCGTTCCACACCTGGCGCGAGGCGTTGTTCACCAGGATGTCGATGCCGCCGAGGTCCTCGACCGTCTTCGTCACGGCGTTCACGCAGTTCTCCAGCTCCTGCAGGTCGCCGGGGATGGCCACGGCCTTGCGCCCGGCGTCCTCGATGAGCTGAACGATCCGCTCGGCATCTTCCTGCTCCTCCGGCAGGTAGGAGATGGCCACGTCCGCACCTTCGCGGGCGAACGCGATCGCGGTGGCGGCGCCGATGCCGGAATCGCCGCCGGTGATCAGGGCGCGGCGGCCCTCGAGCTTGCCGGAGCCGACGTAGGAGTCCTGGCCCAGGTCGGGTGCGGTGGCCATCTTGACGTCCAGGCCGGGGTTGACCTGGCGCGGCTCGGAGGGGAAATCGGACGGGTATTTTGTGCGGGGATCAATAAGTGCCATGGACGCCACCCTACCCATACCCGGGTGTTCAACTGTCTAAGATTTCTTGCGCCGCCCGGTCCGTCCACCGCCGCGTCTGCAGCCGCCACGCCGCCCCGTTGCTGGACCGCGGAGGCGCCTGGATGCAGCGGCGCGAATCGATGCCCGCCTGCAGCTCCTTCGCGCGCAGCACCTCGGCGTCGATCTTCACGCCCTCGAGCAGCACGACGTTCATCGCCCACACCAGCACCAACACCGCGAGCACCGACCCGAACGCCCCGTACGTGCTGCGGATACCCACGAGCCGCAGGTACCAGCCGAAGCCCACCCACAGCACCGCGACCACGGCGAGCGCCAGCGCCGAGCCGAGCGTGAGCAGCCGGAAGCGCCCAGGCCGCACGTTCGGCGTGAAGTGGTAGAGCACGCTCACCAGCGCGATGGCGACGACAGCGATCACCGGCCCGCGCAGCCAGTCCCACACCGGGAGAAAAATCGACGTGAGGTATTCCAGCTGCTCCTCCAGGTGCAGCGGGCGCGCGATGGGGCCGAGCACGGCGCCGACGATGCCGTCGGTAAGCAGCGCGCCGAGCACGATGACCACCGCGCCGACCACCAGCACGAGCGTGACCATCCACATCGTCGCCCACGTCACCGCGATCGGCCTGCCCTCGGTGCGCCCGTAAATCAGGTTCGCGCTGCGCGAAAACGAGCGCACGTACCCCGACGCGGAGAGCAGCGAGATCACCACGGACACCGTCAGGGCGATTGTGCTTTGCGACGGCGTCCCGACAATCGTCAACAACAACTTCAACGCATCTGCCTGCAGCTCCGCCGGGACGTAGGTCTGGATGAGCTCCGCCAGCAGCGAATCCGGCGCGTCCTCCTCACGCGGCATGAGCAAGCTGAAGATGGAGTAGCCGGCGAGCAGCATCGGCGCGACGGACAGCAGCGTGTAGTACGTCATTGCGGCGGCGCGGTCCACCATGGCGTCGTTAGTGAAATCCGTGACAACGCGCCGGAACACCAACTTCCACCCGGCCCGCGTGAGCCGGTTGCGGCGCCCGAGGGGCGACTCGTAGTCGTGCGGCGAGACCACGAGATCGCCCGTGCCGTACGTCATGACCAGTTCGGCGAGGTGTGAGGAACCCGGCGCGTGCGCGAATCCCTCCGGTGTGCCAGCGTTTCCCATGCCTGCCACTGTAAATGCTGCCGCGGTTCGCGCCGGGGAAGACGCGGTTCCCGGCGCCCACCCTATACACTCGGGCGGCATGGGACTGCTCGAGCGCGCGCGAAAGCTTTTCGGGATCGGGCCGGCGCCGCTGGTGGATGTGCCGGCGCGGGTGGAAGCTGTAGACGTCGATAGGCTGCATGTGCACACCGCGCGGATCTCGCCGGATTCCAACGAACGGCTGGTGATCCTCACCGTGTCCGCGGGCGCGCTCGAGCACATGGGTAAGGCCGTGCAGCTGACGCACCCCACCGAGCGCGCGGTGACGTTCGTGCCGGTAAAGCAGGCCGCCGACCCGGTGCTCGACCCGAAGCTGGGGTGGATCATCCCCGTGACGCCCGAGACGGCCGCCGAGCTCGCCGCGCTGCCGCCCGGCCCCGGCGAGCACGAGCTTTCCAGCCTGCACCTGGGGCTCGTGCTGGTTTAGACCAGCCCGATCCAGTGCCAGTACGTCGCGGAGAGCAGCAGGATGAGCAGGTAGCCGATGATCGTCAGCGGGATACCGGTGCGCAGGAACTGCTTCGAGGTGAACGCGCCGGTGCCGTAGGCGAGCATGTTCTGCGGCGCGGAGACCGGCAGCAGGAAGCCGAAGCAGATCACGAACTGCTGGATAATGACGAAGCCGAGGCCGCCGTTGGGCACGTCAAGCGTGGACGCGAGCGCGATGAACACCGGGATGAGCGCCGAGGCGAGCGAGGTCGCGGACGCGAAGCCGAGGTGGATAACGATGTTGAACAGCGACACCAGCGCGATCGCGGCGATGATCGGCATGGACGACAGGCCGATGGCGCCGAACGTCTTCTCCGACAGCCAGGTGGCGGCGCCGGTGTCGAGCAGGAACGAGCCGAGCGAAATGCCGGCGGCAAAGACCACGAGGGTGCCCCAGTTGATCTTCTCCTGCGCGTACTTCCAGGTCATCACACCCACGCCCGGCATGAGCATGATGCCGACGGCGACGATGGTGATCACCGCGGAGCTGATCGGGTGCAGCACGTCCTCGGTGGCCCAGAAGAACAGCAGGGCGATGGCGATCGCGGTGAGGCGCTTCTCAGCGCCGGACATCGGCCCCATCTCCGCAAGCTGCTTTTCGACGAGTTCCCTCCCGCCCGTAATCGACTCCGTCTCCGGCTTGATCGCCCAGCGCATAATGAAATACAGCGCGATCGACATCAGCACCGACCACGGCGCGGCCCACATGAACCATTGGCCCCAAGACACGGACTGGTCCATCTGGTCTTCGATGAAGCCGATGGCCACGAGGTTTTGGGCGGCGGCGGTCTTGATACCCACGTTCCAGATGGACACCGCCTGGGTTGCGGTGATGATCAACAGCGCGGACAGTTTCGAATCGGTGGGCAGGCCGAACGCGGCCACCATGCCGAGCAGGATCGGCACGACAGCGCCGGCACGGGCGGTCGCCGACGGGACGAAGAAGGCCAGCACGATCGAAATGACGATCGCGCCGATGACGATGGCGGATACCTTTTCACCTGCAAACTTCAAGATGTAGAGCGCCAGGCGGCGGTGCAGGCCGGTCGCCTGCATGGCGGTGGCGAGCGCGAGCGCCGCGGCCACCAGCGCCACCGCGGACGACGAGAAGCCCGTCATCGCGGTCGAGAGCGCTTCCTTCGACCCGACTAGTTTCTCTGGGTTCTCCGGGTCGGGGGCGAACGTGAGCAAAATCGAGATGAGGCCCACGATCATGACGGCGCTGACCGGGTAGCTCACCGCCTCGGAAACCCACATGATCACGGCGAACGCGAGCATGGCAAGCGCGATCTGGCCGGTGTAGTCGAGGCCCGGAATCGGGATGAGCAGCACCGCAATCAGCGCGGCGAACGCGAGGAAGAATGCGACCGTTTTGCCTTTGCCACGTTCTTTGTCACCTGCGTCTGCGCCGGCGCCGGCGGCTGTGCTGTTGCCGGTACCGGTGGTCGGGGCGGGTTGCTGGTGATCCTGTAGCGCAGTTGGCTTCGGGTCGTTCCCGTTGCCGCTGACGGCCGTGCTCACGGTGTGCCTCCTCAATATTTAGGTGTTATCACCGACTTTAATCGCACTTATTCCCTCGGCCAAACAGTGCCGGTGTGATTTCCGCTGTATAACGGCCTATTTCCTGTCGCGCTACAGGGGGTGCGTAGCATCGGGGGCATAAATTTGAGTTCCGTCCTCACTCGCAACATGCACGCCGGCGCGGAGGATCTGCGGATCCTGCTCACCACCGATGTGACGAACAACTTCCTCGCCGCCTCGTGGCAGGCGTCGCTTGACGCGTTGAGCTACTCCATCGTCGGCCTGTGGGACTCGATCATGCGGGCGTTCGCGATCTTTGGCTAACCAACACGAGCTGCGCTCGTACTCGCCGGCCGAAAGACGGCGACCACGTCGTGGCCGCTCGACCCATCGATCACAGAAGGCACGCTCAACATCGTCGTCGACGGCCGCGGCGACCCCGCCGCGCTCATCCGCGAGATCAAGGTCGACCCCTTCCTCGAGGTCACCGAAGACTTCGCCGCTACCGAGGGCGAGGGCGACCTCTCACTCGAGCGCTGGCGTCGCGAACACCGCGCGTTCTTCGCCCGTGTCGCCCCGTATTACGGCCGCGAGTTCTCGGACGCCGAGCTCGTTCAGTGCGAGACCTTCGAAGTGGTCCACCCCAAGTAGGGGCGTTAGTACACCTTGTTGGTGCCGCCGTCGGCCATGATGGTTTGACCGGTGACGTACTTAGAGTCATCGCTGATCAGGAACGCCACCACCGGCGCGACATCCGTCTCCGGGTCGCCGAAGCGGCCGAGCGGGATGCGCTGGAGCGACTGCTGGTACAGCTCGGGCGCGGCTTCGGACCACTTCTGTACGCCCTCCGTCATCGCCATCGGGCCGACGACGTTGACTCGGATGTTATCCGCCGCCCACTCGTTGGCCACCACGCGCGAAAGGCCGCGGATCGCCTCCTTCGCCGCCGCGTAGGCGGCCTGAGTGGGCTGGCCGTTGATGCCGGCGCCAGAGCAGAAGTTCACGATGGAACCGCCGGCCGTCTTCAGCTGCGGGTACGCGGCGAGCATGAAGTTCTTCGTCGCCTCGAAACCGGTGCCGAAGGACAGGTCCCAGTCAGCCTGCTCGAGATCAGTGAACGGCTTCTGGCGCGACGCGTGCGCGTTGTTCACCACACCATTCAGTCGACCAAACGTGCTCACGGCCGTATCAACTGCCTGCGCCGCAGTCTCCGGCTTGCTCACGTCGCCGCTGATGAACACCACGGAGTCACCGAGTTCCTGCTCTAGGGCAGCACCGGCATCGTCGTTAATGTCCACCGCCACAACCTTGGCGCCGCGGGCGACGAGCGTGCGGGTGATGCCGCCGCCGATGCCTGCCGCGCCGCCGGTGACGATTACTACCTTGTCGTTGAGTGTTTCAGCCATGCGCCCCACAGTAGGCGCTGTAGGCGCGCCGCACGGCTAGCGGTGCGTGAAGTTCGGCTCCCGCTTTTCCACAAACGCGGCCATGCCTTCTTTCTGGTCCTCCGACGCGAATAGCGCGTGGAAGCGGCGGCGCTCAAACAGCAGGCCCTGGCTCAACGTGGTTTCCTGCGCCACGTTGATTTCTTCCTTGATCGCGGCGGTGGCGACGAGGGATTTGGAGGCGATGGTCTGGGCGGTGTCGAGGGCATCGTCGAGAAGCTGTGCTGCGGGCACGATCCGCGCGACGAGGCCGGCGCGCTCCGCCTCTTCGGCGTCGATGTGGCGGCCGGTGAGGCACATTTCCATCGCCTTCGCCTTGCCCACGGCGCGCGTGAGGCGCTGTGAGCCGCCGATGCCCGGCGAGATGCCGAGGTTGACCTCGGGCTGGCCGAACTTGGCGCCGTCGCCGGCGAGGATGAAGTCGCACATCATTGCCAGCTCGCAGCCTCCGCCGAGCGCGTAGCCGTTCACCGCGGCGATGATCGGCGTGCGCGCGCGGCTGATGTCCTCCCAGTTGGCGAAGTAGTCGAGGCGGTCCATCTCGGTCGCACTTTTCGGAGCCATCTCCTTGATGTCCGCGCCGGCGGCGAACGCCTTCTCGGAGCCGGTGATGACGATGCAGCCGATCCCCTCGTCCGCGTCGAACTCGGCGACCGCGGTGGTGACCTCGCGCATCATGTCGCTGTTCAGCGCGTTGAGCGCCTTGGGGCGGTGCAGCGTGATCAGGGCGACGCGGACGCGGGTTTCGGTCAGGATGTTCTCGTACTTCGTGCGCGTCCTTTCGGTCTACGGCAGCTGGATTATGCCTTGATTGACGGCCCAGCCGAACCCAAGGGCACCGAGGCCGAGCACGCCTAGCAGCGAACCTAGAACGATCGCCCAGGTGGACACGGGGCCTTCGCTTGACGACGATCCCTTCTCCTCCCCCGTCTCCTTCACCTGCGTCGCCGGCGCCGGTTTGGGCTGTTGCACCACGGGTTCTTTGAGACCGCTCAGGCGGGCCTCGGCGAACTTGATCAGTTCCGGATCAGCGTTGGTGGCGCGCAGTTCCTGCAGCACCTTGCGGGCTTCCTCCGGGGTGTAGTCCAACGCGGAAACCTTGAATGTGTCCTTGAACACCTGGTTGCCCTTCGAGTTGGTGACAGTGATCTCCACCGGCACGACGGGTGTGTTGATGAACGCGGACGGGGAGATCGCGATGTCGACGTCGCGGACCAAAGTTTTACCTTGGATGCCGGGCATGTAATAGCTGTTCTTGAAGCGACCCACACCGTAGTCCGCCTCCACCGTGAACGTGTCTGGCTCGCTGCCCAGGTTCAGGAGTTCGCCCTGGAGGACGTTGTTGCCCGAGAGGGTGACAATGCCGTTGTCGTTCTCGCTGCCGCGCGCCATGCGGAAACCCGCCTTGTAGTTGTTCTGCGCGGCGGCAGCCACCACCAGATCGTCGGCTGAGACGTCCTCTTTCTCAAACTTCACGTCGGCGACGATGTCCTCCGGCTCGTCGGGGCTGGCCTTGACGCCGCTGCCGATGATGCCGTTGGCCAGGTGCAGGTGGTTCCAATCGGAGGGGATGGTGTAATTCACCTTGTCGCTGAAACCGGGGATAATTTCCCCGTCCACCATTGTTCGCTGGCTGGTCAGGCCGCGGTTTCCGAACTGGTGGGCGTAGCTCATCACCGACTCGTAGCCCTTGAGGTAGTCGTAGTGCAGGTCCGCCGCCGTGTTGTCGGCGGTTTCGCGGCCCCAGTGGCGCAGGCCCAGGGTGTGGCCGAACTCGTGGAGGATAGTGTTACGCAACTGGTCGTCGGTGCTCAGTAGGTCGGAGGAGACGAAGAACGTCGACCCGCTGACCTGGCCCAGGCCGGTCACGCGGGATGCGTTATCGAAACGCGAGCCGATCAACCCGGCACGGAACACGGCCTTGCGGTTCCCCAGCAGGTGCTCGGCCTGATCCTGGAGTTTCCTCGCCTTGCCGTAGTTGTCCAGCCCCTTGAAGTACTCGGCCTCGTACGGCTCGGTCTTGCCGCCCTTGCTGTGCGCGTCCGACATGTTCGCGAGTGTTGTGCTGCGGTAGTGATCGCCGGCGTCGATGTGCAGGTTGATGCCTTCCTTGGCAAAGATCTGCTCGAGCTCCAGCAGCACAGCCGGGTCGGGCGCGTAACTCTTGGTGTTGGCCGTGGCGCAGGCGGCGAACTTCTTGAAGTCCTCCGCGGTCGGCTCGAAGCGCGTCTTGCGGTCGCAGCCTAGGGTCTCCCACTCCGACTTCATCCAGTTCAGCTGCAGGTAAAGGTCGGGGGTGTTCTGGTCGGCGCCCCAGCGGTTGATGGGGAGGCGGGTGCCGTCGTCAAGCAAAAGCCCCTTAGTTTCCCACGTGTCGCGGAGGCCGTCGCCGTCGCTGTCGAGCGCGTCGCGGGTGATGGAGACGGTGACCGTCGAGGTCGCCTCGAACTCCTCGCCCGGCTCGAGCGCGCGTGTCCAACGCCCGTCCGTCGCACCGGGGGATTCGGCGCTGACATCGTACGCGTCGGTGCTATCCGCCTGGACCTTCGCGCTTACCGTGAGGTCCTGTGTTGCGCCAGAGGTGTTGCGCGCGTGCACTTTGGCCTCGACGCGGTTGCCGTCGATGGTGAAGGTGCGCGTGATGGTCACGCCGTTGATGGTCTGTGTGTGGGTGACGATGTCCGCCGTGCCGCTTCGCGACGGGACGGCGCTGGAGCCCCACGGGTTGCCCTTGCTGCCGCCGACTGTCGCCTCGAGGGTGAAGTCGACGTTGTGGGGCAGCGCTGCCGCACCCGGTTTGGTGTACGTGAGCTCGGCCCTGCCGTCTGGCCTGATGTAGCCGTTGATGTAGCCGGACTCCCCCGCTTCGGCGGCGCGATTCACGCGGACCTGGGCCCCGGCTTGCTCGGCGACGCCGAACGCGTCGGGTGCGGTGACACCGCTTGTTGCGATCGCGGCGCAGAGGCTGAGCGCGAGGGTGCGCTTCGAAAACGTCATGTCGATTCCCCTTTAGATGTTGATGCCGAGTTGGTTGAGGAACCGGCGGACCTCGTCTTGATTGAGCCAGAGGGCGTACCCGGTCGCGCCGATCGCCGCGAGGGCGCCGATAAGCACCACAACGATGTCGATCGTGGACGAGCCGGTGGCCGCACCGTCGGCGCTGGTCGGCTGCACCGCCGTCACCGGGACAGCAATCGTGGCCGTGGAGCCGTCCGGGTACGTCAGCGACACCGGCACCAGCACCTCCTGCTTGTTGGGCACGGTTGCGTCGGTGGTGACAGAGAGCTGGCCGGTCTCCTCGTTGATCGTGACCGTCCAGCCGTCTTTCTTGAAGGTGTCCGGGATCGCGAACTTCGTGCCCACCGGAACGTTGCGCACTTGGCTGAGCGAGGCTTTCTCCCCGATCCGCACCTCAGTGCGCGGGAACTCGGGCTTGAACGCCGTCGCCTGGTTGACCACGTTCACCGTCGCCGTGATCTCGCGGGCGCTGCCGTCCGGGAACAACGCGCGCACGCGGGTGGTCAACGGTTCGTCCTCGCTGGCCTGCTCGGGGACTGTGACGGTGACTTCGCCCGTCACCGGATCGACCGCGATGTCCTCGCGTGGCGTGCCGACGAGCTCGAAACGCGTCCCGGCCGGCA
Organism: Corynebacterium jeddahense; assembly: GCF_028609865.1. Taxonomy (NCBI): domain Bacteria; kingdom Bacillati; phylum Actinomycetota; class Actinomycetes; order Mycobacteriales; family Corynebacteriaceae; genus Corynebacterium; species Corynebacterium jeddahense. The sequence goes on along the minus strand of NZ_CP063194.1, from coordinate 813,893 downwards.
CCTCGCCCGTGAGCGCCACGCGCACCTTCGTGCCCGGCGTCGCGGTCGCGGGCTGGTACGGCGGGTTGGTTTGCGCGGCCTGCGTGTCGGCGCCGGCGACCTCGAACTGGGCGTTGAGCTCGCGCGTCGAGCCGTCCGGGAAGAACGCCACCACCGGTACAGTCAGTGAGTTGGCGTCTGCCGACGGCGGCGTCGCACGCACCGCGCCGGTTTCCTCGTTGACGCTGACCAGCCATCCGCGCAGGCTGGCACCGTTTCGCAGCCCGAAGGTGGTGCCCTTCGGCAGCTGCGCGTGCTTACCCAGCGATACCGTCGCGGAGCTGCCCGCCGGCACCGGGGCAGATTTGCCGTATTCGACCGGGAAGCGGTGCTGCATGAGCGGCTCACCCACCTCGAATACGACCGTGAACGAGCCGGTGCTGTCGTCCGGGAACGTGACATTGACAGGCACATTTACCCGGCCAGGCTTCGCGTTCGCTGGCGGAGTGAACCTCACGCGCCCATGCTTATCGACGCTCGCCCCCGGATGCGTCGTCCTAAACTTCGTCCCCTTCGGCAGCGCGCGGTCCGGATAGCGCAGGCCGCCCTCGGTCACGTCAGCGCGTGGGATTGCAGACAACCCTTCGGAGCCGGCGGGCGTGACCACGTCAGGTGCGGTGACGACGTAGCGCTCCGCCATCGACAACTCGGGTCGCACGGTGACGGTGACGGTCTCTGGCTCGCCGGTTGGGTCGATCACCTCGACGCGGTACTCCCCAGCCTTGGTCCCCGTCGGCGGCGCGACCACGAGTGCGCCGTTCGGCTGCACTTCGATCCACTCGGCGGCGGTCTCGACCGGTTCGGTGGACCCGTTGTCTCCAACCTTGACCACCCGGCCGGTGGTGAACCCTTCACTCTGGCTGGGTTCTACAGCTGGAAGTGTGGATGTAACCGTGGTGGGCTCACCCGGTCGAACTGCGGTGGTGGTTACCGGCGGGCGCATTACCGTCGTAGTGCTCGTCACTGGTGTGTTGTTCTGAGTGGTGACGAAAGTGCGTGTCTCAAGGGTCGGCTGGAGCGTCTGGACCACGGTAGTCGGTGGCGTGGTGATCATCGTGGTGATGATCGGATCGCTATTCAACTGGGGAACGCGCTCAGCTACCTTGATCTCCCCAGCAGACACCTCAATTGGCCCCCATCCGAAGCTGGAGGGCTTTTCTGTCACCGTCGGGGTGATTGTGGATGCCAGGGTTTGAGTCACCGTGACAGGTGCCGCCGTCACCGTGGACTCCGCGTAGTTGGTCGGAGTGTTGGTGACCGTCTGAGCCGGAGCGCTCACGGTCGGCGCAGTCACTGTCTGCGTGGGGCCGACCGCCGTTACCTGCCGCACGGCAGTGGGCGTGGTGGTCAATCGCACAGTCTCAGTGGGGGTGCTGGTTACAGTCACAACCGGTGTTACCGTCACGGCTTGTGCTCTTCGGGTGACCGCTGGCGCGGTGACCGTGACTGTGTTTGTCGGGGCGGTCACGGTCGGGGTCGAGCGGATGGTCGCTGTCGGCGTGATGGTCACAGCCGGTGCTTGCACTGTCGTGGTTATGGGGGCTGCCGTGACCGTGGGAGTGGTTGTTCGAATCGCCCGCGGTGTAATCGTCGTCGGTCGTGCTTGTTGCGTCACCGTGGTGGGCGCAGCTGTCGTAGTTGAGGACGTTGTCCTGGTCACCGTGGGTGTCACTGTCGTCGCTGGGGCGAGAACCGTGACGGTCCTGGGCCCTGCAGTCACCGTCGGCGTCACCGCTTCCGTCGGTGTACTCAGCCGGGCCTCCGGGTATCCCGTGGCTGTTGGCCCCTGAGCTGTCACGCCCGCGCGGATTGGAAGGGTGTTCGCCGCACCAGGTTTTCTGATCTGTAGACCTGCGCCGTCGGTCAGCGTGACATCCTCGGGTAGGTCTACGTCGAGCCAGCGGTTGCCAGCGGTATCGGAACCGCCAAAGCCCGTTAACGTGCCGAGGTCTTGCAGCTGCGATGTCCCCCGCACCAGCCTCACATCATAGGTGTCTTCTGCCGGGAAGCCTAAGCCCGCTCCCGCGTTGGAGCCGAAGTGCAGTCTGACGGACCGAATAGTCTTCGGTGTGTAGTCACCGTCGGCGAGGCGGATGGTTCCTAGCCAGCCTCCCCCACCGAGCGAATCCTTGGTCGCAGTGGCGCTGAGGGTGTACTCGGTCTGTGCCACTGCCCGCGCGCCGGTATCCGTCGACAACACAGGCACGGCCACCGCAGACACTGCAACGGCGAAGGAAGTTGCGGCAGCGACTGTGCGCCGAAGTGCTCGGTCGAACCGTTGATTGTGGCGTGCCGACATCGGGGACTCCTTGTTGGCTGGATGCGGGTCGGGGTGGGAAGGCAGGAAAGCGTCGAAAAGCATGCTTTAAAACTCGAGTCCGAATTGCGCGAGGGTGTGGCGGATCTCGGTGCGGTTCATCCAGGCGGCGCCGCCGACGACGGCCAGGGCGGTGAGTGCACTGGCCACTACGGCAATCCATGTCCCGCGTGAGGAGGCCTCGTCCGTCTGTGGCTGCTTAGTATCGGGTCTGATGACTGCAAGCTCCTGCGGGTCTTTGACAGCGACCGTCGTAGCGAACTCACGTGTAGAGCCATCCGGGAAATACGCGACAACCGGTAGCTCTAGCGCACCGCCGCCGGATGTTGGTGCGGTCACCCTAATTGCCCCAGTTGACTTATCCACCGTAGCAATCCATTCACCAAATTCAGTGATGTCGCGCAGAGCAAACGTCGTACCCGCGGGCAAACTCTCATCACTGGTGAGTTTTAGAACTGTGGTGTTACCTGCGGCAACCGACGCCCCGGTTTGGTACTCGAACGGAAAGCGGTCCGCCATCAGCGGCTGCCCCTTCATGAACTCGCCGTTCGGCTGGGACATTGCGCGTTCCTCCGGGCGGGCGTGCACCTCCGCTGAGCTGGGGGAAAGAGCTCCCTGTAGCGCACTGGGGGCAGACGCAGCAGGTTGGCTGACAGGCAAGTTGCGATTTTGACCCAGCATCGTCGCCGCACCTGGTGCGGTTGAGGTGGGCGCATTCGGACGGACTGTGCGCGTCACCGGCACGGTTTCGACAACCTCCGTTTGTACGGTCACAGTCGGGGTGACCGTGCGGGTGCTGGCGATGATGGTCTTAGGAGTGCCGTCGACTGTCACTGTCGGTGTCACCGTCGGGCGTGACGTCACCGTCAGTCTCGTGACTACGGTCCGCGTGACGGTGGTAGGCGCAGCCGTCGCTACTTCAGTCGTCGTGTAGGCAGCGGCCCGGACGGTTTCAGTCCGTGTTGGGGCGGTCACTGTGGTCGGCGCTTCGGTCGTCGTCGGGGTGGTGAATGTTGTTGTCGATGGCGTAACCACAACAGTCCTAACCGGCTGCGTTGTGGTTGTCGCACGGGCGGTCACTGTGGGGGTGCTCCGCTCGGTCGAAGTCGGTGTCACCGTCAACGCTGACGCGGTTCGAGTGATGGTGGTCGTCGGCGCCGTCACGGTCGGGACCTCGATTACTGCCGAGGTCGGCGTGATTGTGCTGACGATAGTTTCCACCAGCTCGGTGGCTTTCGCAGTCACGGTTGGGGTATTGGTCACGGTCAGCGTCGGGGTCACCGTTACGGTTGGCGCAGTGCTGGTCACCGATGTCGTCGAGCTCTGGGATCCTGCAGGATCGGGATCTTCGTTCAACCCGACCCTGGTGAATCGTGATCCACTTACCCCGCTCCGATACGGAGTGGGGAAATTAGACCCCTCCCCCGGCGCAACGAACGAAATCTTATCGTTAGCCTCGATTTTTGTGCCTTGAGGCAAAATAAACGCAATCTTTATAGTGTTCCTCTCCGTGCTCGACGCGCTCAGGGTGCGGTACCCGGGCACGTCAACGGTGGAAACGACCTTTCCGTTCCGAACGTGGTCGAAGCGATACGACCTCTGCTCGGGGATCCTGGAGAGTACCGAGTCACCGGCAGAAGCCGAATCCTTAGGATTACTCGAAGATGGTGGGACGAATTCGACGGTCACAGTGTCCAGCGTCATCGGTTTATGGAAGAAAACGTCGACCTTCCAGTCCTTTCCATCCTGGATCACTCCGACGTTGCTGACACCGTCGGGGAGCGGCACTGCGGTTTGCGCCGAGGCCGTATAGACGGCGTTGTCGGAAAGGATCGGGGTTGTGGGGACGGCTACCGCCACCGCCAGCGCGGTCACTACAGCGACCGACTTGCGCGGGGGTGCAACGTAAAAATCCCGTTTGCTTGATTTCATCCCTGAACTCCCAGTACGAAAATATGATGTGTAGACCATATCGGATTCGCGCTTGCTGTGCACCTAACACCCACGTTGGCAGCAGCTGAGATTTAACTCGACAGTGCGTCGCGCATAGAAGCAATAGCTCTTTCACCTAACGTTCATCTCTCTCGGCGGGTCCATGCACCGGTTTTTGGGTCTTTGATCAGGGTTTTCTCGTCCATCCATGCCCGGTAGAGCGTGGAGTATTCGTGCAGTTGCGCACCCCATGCGGCAGCTTCATCCAGGGTGGCGATTCGGGTCAGTTTCAGCGCGAGTTTGTAGATGGTGCGCCCGGCATCCGTGCGTGGGTTGCTGGTGGTGTAGCGGCGCACCACGCGTTGGGCGTGGACGAGGCAGCGTGACGCCGACGCTCGCGTCCATGATCGGGCTCGCCGTGGGCATCGATTACTCGTTGTTCATCGTGGCGCGCTTCCGCAACGAGCTCATCTCCTCCTCCGGCCTCAACGACCTCACGCCGAAGGAGCTCGCGAAGCAGCTGCGCACGATGGACAAGGCGACGCGCGCCCACGCGATGGGCATGGCGCTCGGCACCGCGGGCGGCTCCGTCGTCTTCGCCGGCACGACCGTCCTCATCGCGCTCGCCGCGCTGTCCATCATCCGCATCCCGTTCCTCACAACCATGGCGCTCGCCGCCGCGGCGACGGTCGCGGTCGCCGTGCTTGTGGCGCTGACGTTCCTGCCGTCGCTGCTCGGCCTGCTGGGCACCCGCGCCTTCGCCATCCGCATCCCCGGCCCGCGCGTGCCGGATCCGGAGGACGAAAAGCCGACGATGGGCCTGCTCTGGGCCCGCCAGATCCGCGCCCGCCCGTGGGTGAACCTCATCGCCGGCGTGCTGCTCCTGGGCATCCTCGCCATCCCCGCCGCGAACCTGCGCCTCGCCATGCCCACCGATGGCACCGCGAAGCTCGGCTCCCCGCAGCGCGAGGCGTACGAGCTTATCGACGACGCCTTCGGCCCCGGCCGCAACGCCCCAATGGTCGCGTACGTCGACGCCGCGAACGTCGCCGAGCAGGACCGCGCGGGCGCCTACCAGACGCTGCTGAAGGACTTCGCGGGCACCGAGGGCGTGGTCAACGCGCAGATCGTCGGCACCACCGACAACATGGACGCCGCGCAGATACCAAGGCGCTGCCGAACCTGGACATCGAGGGCGAGAAGCTCCACCGCGTGCACTCGCGCGAGCCCGAGCCGGTTACGGTGTAGACCATGAGCCTGCGCGAAGAGAAGAAGGCCGCCACCCGCAACGCCATCTCGGAAGCGGCGGCGTCGCTGCTGCTCGAAGAGGGCATGGGGGCCGTCACCGTCGCGCGGGTCTCCGAGCGCGCGGGCGTGTCCGCGCGCACGTTCCACAACTACTTCGCCGACATCGACGAGGCGCTCGTGGAGTTTCTCCGCAAGGTGTTCGCTGCCATCGCCGAGCAGCTCTCGTCGCTGCCCGCCGAACTCACCGCCGCGGAGGCGATGGAGGCAATCATTATCGACGCCCTCCGGGACGACGGCTTCGAGCTCTACTCCGCCTCCACGCTCGTCCTGCTCGGCGATCGCGCCCGCGCCGCGTCGAGTGAGCCACCGACCGAGGAGACGATGCGCGAGCTCGGGGCGCCGCTCGTGGAGAGCATGCGCGGGCGTACCCCCGGCGCCACCGAATTCGACGCCGAGGTGCTGCTCAACTCCTACGGCATCGCCGGGGCAACCGCCATCAAGGCGTACCTGGCGCTACCGGAGCCGCGCGACCCGGAGCAGGGGCGGGCGCTCGTGCGCCGGGCGTTCGAGGTGCTTCGCGACGTGCGCTAGCGCCGCTTGATGCTGTCCACGAGCCGCGGTTCCGCGCCGGCTGCGCATCATCGTGGACACGCGAAGTGTTGCGGGGGGCGGCTGGGGGCTTTAGTGTCGTCGATACGCGGGAGCGAGGGGGCTCCCGACCGACATCCTTGGGGGGATACCAATGACCTTTGCCACCTACGAACTGTACTACCTCGACTCCTACGACGACCATGTCGCGGACGTTGTCGACGACTTCGACCTCGACCGCGACGACCCCGGCTTTGAGGAGGAGGTCGCCTGGCACATTGATGCCGAGTACGTCATCGACTATGGCGTGAAAGCCGCCGTCATCGTCCACGACCTGGACACGCACGAGGTCGAGGTCGCGCTCGTGCAGCCCGGCAGCCCGCACGCGCCGGAGTGGTACACGGACGAGGACGTGCTCGCCGCTGCCACGGAGCTGCAGCGCATGCTCGTCGCGCTGGACGACCACACCGTGCGGATCGTCGAGCCGCAGGACCCGGCGTTCGCGCTCAAGCGCTGCAGCGCGTTCCAGGCCGAGAGCCTCAGCACCGCCACCGTGGCGATGATTCAAGACTCGCAGGACAACGCGTTCTACACCGTGTTTTGCATCGAGTTCCGGCCGAACCTCATGTCCGATTTCTCGTTCCCGGTCGCGGTGTTCGCGTTCGACCCGCGCATCGGGCGCATCACCGGGCACATGCTTCTCGACGACAACCCCTTCGCCCCGCCGACCTTCAACCGGAAGCAGCGGAAAATCGTCGAGCGGCGCCTCGCGGAGCTACTGCAAGAAGTGCAGGTTGCCGCGGCAACGGGCAGCGAGACGAGCCCGTTCAAGAACCTGGGGCCGCAGTTCCGCTCCGAGGGGCTGCCGACGGTGGAGGCGGTGGACACGCACCACGCCATCGACCAGTCAATCGAGTATTTGAAGCGGTACTACGCGGAACGGGCGTCGTAACGCTTAGGCCTCCATCTCGGGCGGGTCCACCTTGAACCCGCGCGTGATGCGCGCAAGCACGCCCACGCCAATGACGAGCCAGATGGCGCCGACGAGCAGCGCCGCGCCGTCAAGCTGGGTCATGAGGAAGACCGCGACGAGCGCGCCGAGGGCGGGCGCGACGACGTAGCCAAACACGCTGAGGCGCTCGCCGCGGTGCTTCGACCAGTAGTAGATGACGGAGAGGTTCACCATGGCGAAGCCGATGAACGCGCCGAAGTTGATGAACGAGGTGGACGTCTCCACGGACATAACAATCCCGATGAGCCCGACCGCGCCGGTGAGCACGGTGTTGAAGACCGGGGTCTGCCACCGCTCGCTGAGCTGGCCGAAGAAGCGGCGCGGCAGGACGTTGTCGCGGCCCATGGCGTAGAGCAGGCGTGTCGCGCCCCACTGGCACGTCAGGCCGGAGGCGAACTCGCCGATGATCACACCCGAGATGAAGATCGCGCCGAAGAGTGGCCCGCCGATCTGCGCGACGATGTCCACGGCGGCGGTGTCCGGGTTGTCGAAGAACGGCTCCGGGTGCACCAGCTGCGCGAAGTACGCGAGGCCGACGAAGATGACGCCGCCGAGCGCCGCGACGAGCATGACGGCGCGCGGGATGCGCTTTCGCGGCTCGTGCGTCTCCTCCGTCAGCGTGGTCACGGCGTCGAACCCGAGGAACGAATACGCCGCGATCGCCGCGGCGGCGGAGATGGCGCCGAAATTCGTGCCGTCGTTGTAGAACGGGTCGAGGCTGAACCCGTGCCCCTCCGGGCCGGCGATCTGGCCGGCGGCGAGGATGACGAAGAAGATGATGATGAGGAACAGTAGCGCCATGAGTATGAGGTTCGCGCGGTCCGCCACTTTCACGCCGAGGATGTTGAGCACCGACGTGATCACGATGAACAACACGATGCACGCCCACAGTGGCAGCGCCGGCACCGCCTCGTGCAGGTAGTTCGCGCCGATGAGCCACACCACGAGCGGGAGGAACATGTAGTCAAGCAGGATCGCCCAGCCGGAGAGGAACCCGACCTTCGGGCCGATCGCCCGGCGCGCGTACGTGTAGGCCGAGCCGGAGACCGGGTAGGCGCGCGCCATCTTGCCGTAGCTCGCGGCGGTGAGCAGCATGGCGAAGGTGGCCAGCAGGTACGCGCCCGCGGACGCGCCGAGCGAGTTCTCGGAGATGACGCCGAAGATGGCGAGCAGCTCAAGCGGGGCCATGTAGGCCAGGCCGAAGACGACGAGGGACGGGGTGCGAAGCGCGCGTTTCAGCTCGGTGGTTGCCGCGGCGGGTGTTTCCATGAATCAGCTCGGTTCCGTGTACAGGCGAAAAATGACACAGGAAACATACCCCGCCTAGAACGGCGCGGCGACCAGACCTTGGTCGACGGCCCAGCCGTACCACGCCGTGCCCGCGCCGACGAGCGCGAGCAGCACGCCGATGACGATGGACAGCGTCGAGGCCGAGCTGCCCTGCGGGGTCGCAGGGATGCTTGGCTGCGCTTGCTTCGCCCTCGTCACCTTCTGCTCCGGGTCGGCGGGGTTGAGCTTGCGGGTGGCGAAGTCCTTGAGCGCCTGGTCTTTGTCGGAGGCGAGCACCTCGCGCAGCACGCGCTGCATCTCCTCGGGGGTGTACTCGAGGGCGGAGAGGCGGAAGGTGTCGCTGACCACCTGCTCGCCCTTCGAGTTGGTGACGGTGACGTGCAGCGGCACGACGGGGCTGTCGATGAAGGCGGCGCGGTCGATCGGGATGTCCACCTGGTGCGCCGCGTCCGCGTACTGGGCGGGCGCGAGGCGGTACTGCTTGCGGAACGTCCCGGTGCCGTAGTCGACGGCGACTGTGTAGGTCTCCGGCGTCGAGCCGAGGTTGCGCACCTCGCCGCGCACGACGTTGTCGCCGTCGAGCTGGGTGACAATGCCGTTGTCGCCGTTTTTCGTGGCCAGCATCCGGAAACCGGCCTTGCCCTTGTGCTCGTCGGCCGCGTTTCGCACGAGCGTTTCCACGTCCGGTTCTGCGGGGTGCTCGTGCGGCTTGGCGTTGGTCTTGCCGTTGCCGCTCTCGGCGTCGCCGCCGGTGCCATTCTCAGCGCCCTTCGTGCCGACGCTGATCGCGCCCTTGCCCACGTTGTTGCCGGGCAAATTGAGGTTCGCCCAGTCCGCCGGGATCGTGTAGTTGCTCGAGGACTCGTCCTTCGACGAGTAGTCGAAGTGGTTGAACTGGTGGGCGTAGCTCATCACCGAGTTGTACCAGTCCAGGTCGTTCGTGGCCGGGGCGGTGTTGCCGGGCACGTGCGCGCCGTTGTGGCCCAGGTTCAGGGTGTGGCCGAACTCGTGGAGGATGGAGTTGCGCAGCTGGTCCTGGGTGGTCATACCCTCGTGGTTGGCCACGTAGAACACCGAATCGTTCATGACGGACACGCCGGAGGCCTGGTTGCCGGCGTCCATCGCGTCGCCGATGATGCCGACGCGGAACACGGACGCGCGCTTGCCCAGCAGGCGGTCGCGCTCGCGCAGCAGCTTCGTGCCGGCGTCCTCGCCGTCGAAGTAGCTGGCCTGGTAGTCGAGCGTCTTGCCGCCCTGGCGCTCGCGCATCGCGGCCATGTCGGAGGAGACGTAGCCCGCGCCGGCGTCGATGTGCAGCGCCACCCCGTTCTGAGCAAAGAGATCCTCAAGCTCCTTGAGCGTTTCCGGGGTCGGCGCGTAGTCCTTCGTGTTCGCCTTGGCGCACTTCGCAAACGCCTCGAAGCCGTCCACCGTGGCGCTGAAACGCGACGCCCGGTCGCAGCCGAGGCTCTCCCATTCCGACTTCATCCAGTTCAGCTGCAGGAACAGGTCGGGCCGCGTCTGCTTGGCGCCCCACTCGTGGATGGGCAGCGACGTGCCGTCGGCGAGCGTGATGCCGTTGGCCTCCCAAACGTCGCGCAGGCCGTCGCCGTCGCTGTCAAGCGCGCCCGGCTGCGCCGCCGACGTGATGCCGGTGCGCGCGATGAGCGCCTCGCCCGGCTGGAGCGTTTTCGCCCAGCGCGCGGCCTGGACCGTCGGCGCGCCAGCGCCCACGCCGCCCGCCGCGAGCGCCTCCCCCGCGCTCGGCCCGGTGCCCGCTTGCTGGGGCGCGCCGAAGTACACGGTGGTCTCGTAGCCGCGCGCTGCCGGGGAGACGACGAACGAACCGTCGCGCACCTGCGCCCGCGCCGCCCCGTCGTCCACGGTGTTGGCCACGTCCACCTGCACCTTCGCCGCGGTGTCGCGCGCGTTGCGCACTGTCACCGTGACGTCCACGCGGTCGCCGTCGGTGCGGAACGTGCGCGCGACGGTCACGCCGCCGACGCTCTGCGTGTACGTGACGGTGTCCGCCCCGAGATGGGTGTTTGCCACCGGCTGCGCGGACCAGTCCGCCGGCACGGCCGCGCCGTCGATGGCCACGTCGCTGGTCACGTCAAAGCGGTGCACGTCGACGACGGACTCAGGATTGTCGTAGGTGAACAGCCCGTGGCCGTCGGGACGCACCTCCGCGTTGATGCGCGGCGCCCACGCACCGGCCGCCTCCCCGGTGACGCTTACGTGGTTGTCCGCCACCTGCACCGCCGCGCGCGCCGGGGCGGCGCATATGCCCGGCACCACCGCCGGGACGAGCACCGCGGCCAGGATTGCTTGGTGAGATTTGCGCACGTTCCCGCTCCTAAATTGCAATTCCGCGCTCCTGCAGCGCCCCGGCGATGCGATCCTGGTTCAGCCACGCGGCGTAGCCCGCACCCACGAGCGCGGCGAGCGCGCCGAGGAGGATGACCAGCCAGTCGAGGTTCGCCGAGGACCCCTGCGACTTCACCGGCGCCTCCTGCTCCGCGGCGGTGAACGGCACCTCCACGCGGGCGGTCGAGCCGTCGGGGTACGTCACGTCCACCGGCACGGCGATGGACTGCCCCACCGGCACCGACGCGCTCGGGCCGACGGCGAGCTCGCCGGTTGTGGGGTTCACGGTCGCGCTCCAGCCGGGCTGCTTGAACGTCTCCGGCACGGAGAACCGCGTGCCGTCCGGCAGGCCCGCCGCCGGGCGCTGGGTGGAGTTGCCGCCGACCGGGGTGTGCGCGCCGGTGAAGTCGACGGTGTGCCGGCTTGCGTCGGAGACCGCCGAGACGAGTATCGGCACCTCCTTCGTGCTGCCGTCCGCGTAGCGCACGCGCACCAGCACCTTGTAGATGGCGTCGAGGGGGGCGTCCTTTGGGACGTCGACACGCAGTACGCCCGAATACGTATCGACGGCCACAGGGAGCCCGCCGTCATCCACCACCTCGAACGTGGCGCCGGCCGGCACGCCGCCGGTCACGCCGACGGTCGCGTGGGTGCCGCGGGTGCCACGCACGTCCTCGTAGCCCGGGTTCGTGCGGGCCGCCTGGGATCCGGGCTCGGCTACACCGACCCTCGTCTGCAGGCTTTTCGACGAGCCATCCGGGAAGAACGCCGTGAGCGGGATGACAATGCCGGAGGTGCCGTCGGCGGGTGCTGTGACGCGCACGGCGCCGGTGGACGCGTTTACGGTCGCGCCCCACCCGCCGAGTTTCGCGCCGTTGGATAGGGCGAACGTCGTGCCCTCGGGCAGGACGGTGTCGTCGCTGCGCAGTATGGTGACGGAGTCGCCGCGGACGACCTTGAGGCCGGTCTCCAGGCCGATCTGTGCGAGATCCGCGAGTAGCGCGTCGCGGACCTCGTAGGTGGCCTTGGCGGTGCCGCGGCTGCCGTCCGGGTAGGCGATGTCGATGGCGACCGTGTGCGTTCCCTTCGCCGCGTTCGCGGGGACCGTGAGCGTGAGGCGGCCTTCGCCGTCGATGGCGGTCACGGCCGCGGCGGCCGGGTCGGACGGATTGTGGAGCGTGAACGTCGTGCCCTCGGGCAGCGCGCGGTCCGGGTAGACGAAGCCGGCCTCGGTTACCGACGCGCGCGGAGCGCCCGACTGCGACGCCATGCCCGCCGGGGCGCCGACGGCGGGGTAGGTCACCGTGTAACGCTCCGCCATGGTGGGCGCCTGCGTGACCACGATGGTCACCGTGTCGCGCTCACCCGTCGTGGCGACGACCTCGAGCGTGTACTCCCCCGGCGCCATGCCGCGCGGCGGGGTGGCCACGAGCGTGCCGTCCTTCTGCACCGCGACCCAGCTGTCCGCCGGCACAGCGCCGCCCGCGCCGGAGACTTGCGTGACGGACACCTTCTCAAACTGCGCCTGGCCCGCCCCGCTCTTGCGGCTCGGGGAGGTCACGCTCACCTCGCCGGGGGCGACCTCAACGCGCTCCCACGCGAAGTCGTCGGGGGCGGGCTTCGCGCTGGTTGTCGGCGTCGGCTTCGGCGTCGGGGCCACCACGATCCGCGACGCGAGGAGCTCGCCGAGCGCGACAGCGTCGCCCGGCTTCACGGTGATCTGGCGATCCTTCGGCGCAGTGTAGGTGCCCGGCACGGTTGCGGAGACGGTGTAGTCCCCCGGCTTCACGGCGGTGCTGGAGAACGTGCCGTCGGCGCGCACGGGCAGCTGCGTTCGCGTGCCGTCTTTGGCCACGAGCGCGACGCTCGCGCCCGCCACCGGGGCGCCGGCGCCGTCGACGATGCGGCCGGTGACGGAGCCGTCGAGAGGCGAAATGCTCAGCGCGGCGGTCGCAGTGGCCTTCGGGGCGACGGTCACGGTGGCTGGGCCGGAAGCGGCGTAGCCGCGGGGCGCCTCGGCGGCGACGGTGTACGTGCCCGGCAGCAGGTCGGACGCGGTGTAGCTCGCGCCGCTGCGGGTCAGCGGCGCGGGGGTGGCCAGGCCGCCGCCGAAGATGGTCACGGCCGACGGCGCGACGGACCCCGTCACGGTCGCGGCGACGCCGCCGCGGATCAGCGGCGCGGTCAACCGCACCGGGTCGGCGCGTTTGCCCGCGACGAGGTCGACTGTCTGGGAATCCGAGCCGTGCGTGCCGGTAGCGGGCACCGTGACGGTGTACGAGCCGGCGGGAAGCCCCTCGAAATGGAACGTGCCGTCGGAACCCGCAGTGGCGGTGCGGCTCGCCTTGCCGCCGAGGGTGACCTTCGCGCCGGCGAGCGCGCCGTGGTCGTCGACAACGGTGCCGCTGATCTCGTTGAGCGAACCGACGTGCACCGTCGCGGAAGCATCCTTGCCCACCTTGGGGTTGAGCGCCGCGCTGCCGCCGGAGTACCCGCCGGTGCCCTTCACGCTCGCCTCGTAGGCCACGCCCGGGGCCAGCCCGGTGAAGATGACGGTGCCCTGGTCGTCCGCCGTCGCCGACGCGATGACCTCCCCGCCGCGGGCGAGGTCGACGGTGGCGGCGGGGACAGGCTGGTTGGCGTCGTTACGCACTGCGATCGTCGCGTTGACGTCGCGGGCGGCGATGGCGAAATCGGCGCGAGCGGTGCCGCCCGGCTCGACGGTGACGCGCCGCGGACTCGGCACGGTGTAACCGGCGGGCACGTTGACGAGCTGGACGGTGTACGAACCGGCGCGCAGCGACAGCGAGTACGGGCCCGTGGCGTCCTGGGTGAAGTGTTTGCCCGTCGCCTCATCGGTCGCGCGGACGGCGACCTTGCTGCCGGCCGGCAGCCCCGCCACCGACCCGGCGAGCGTGACCGGCTGGTAACGGGCGGTGGTGTAGCCGAGGGCGTAGGGAACGTCGTCCGGCCACCAGTTGCGCACCGGCATGTCGTTGAACGCGTCCGGCTTGCGGAGCATGAGCACCGAGTCGTCGATGATCTTGGCGTCGCGGGGCAGGTCGATGTCGAGCCAGCGGTTGCCTTCGCCGTCCTTGAAGCCGTAGCCGGGCAGGGTGCCAAAGTCCTCGAGCACCTCGGAACCGCGGATGAGCGTGACGTTGTAGTTGCCCTGCTCCGGGAACTCCTTGCGCCCGCAGCGCCGCGGGTCGCAAAACATGCGCACGGAGCGCACGGTGCGCGGCTCGTGCTCGTCGGCGGCAAGCCGGATCTGGCCTGTCCACCCGCGCCGGCCGGGCGTGTCGTTCGCCGAGGCACCGAGGAGGAACCCGCCCTCGGTGGCTACCTGCGCGTGCGCGGACGGAGCGGCGTCGGGAGCGGGCACCGCGAGCGCGCTCGATGCCAGCGCGACAACGGTCGCACCTGCGACGATGCGACGGGCCGGCCGGTGGCCGTTGTGCTGCATACGAACTCCCTCAACGTGCGACTAGAAATCGTAAGAAACACTACCAGCTAAATTGTATCTCTTACCCAATTCTCCCCGTCAGAACGGCGCCGTCACAACGCCCTGCTGCACCGCCCAGCCGTACGCCGCCGCGCCGAGGCCGAGCAGCCCGAGCAGCACGCCGATGACGATCGCGAGCGGCGAGTCGGAGCTGCCGGAGCCCTTCTTCGGGGCCTCGGGCGTATTGCTTGTCGACGGCGCAGGCGCCGGCTTCCGTTCAGGCTTCGGCGCCGTGGAGGTGCTCGTCACCCGGCCGGTCTCCTTCACCGGGGCGAGGCGCTGCTCGGCGAACGCCTTGAGCGCCGGGTCCTCGTTGGAGTTGCGCACGAGGTCGAGGACCTGCTTCATCTCCTCCTCGGTGTAGGTGAGGGCGGAGACGTTGAACGTGTCGCTAAAGACCTGCTTGCCCGCCTTGTTCTCCAGACACCGAACCCGTAGTCGGCGACAGAGAGATTCCTTCAAAACGCCGGTCGGAGTAGCCGATCGCCGTCGGACCCGGGGCGGTAAGACCCGCCCGGATTGGCAGTGAATTGGCGGCTCCTGGTTTGCGAATTTGCAAAGTGAGCCCATCTTGGAGTGTGACAGGCGAGCGCAGATCGAGATCGAGCCAGCGGTTTCCGGAGCTGTCCGACTCCCCATACCCCTCAATGGTCCCTGAGTTTTGGAGCACAGTCGTACCCTGGACGAGCCTAACGTCGTAGGTGTCGTGGGGCGGAAAGCTGAGTCCGTTGCCCGCGCTGGAGCTGAAGTTGAGACGCACGGACGAAATCGTTTTCGGCGCATAATCTCCGTTCATCAGGCGAACAGACCCGAGCCAATCCCCTCCACCGAGAGAGTCCTTGGTCGCGGTCGCCCCGAGCTGGTACTCAGTCTGCGCCTGCGCCACCGCGCTCAGTGGGCCGGCCGGCACGGCGGTCGCCCCGCCTGCCAGCGCCAACGCCGTGGCTACGGCGGCGGCCCGGCGCGCCCGGCTGTTCTTCATGGATGGACGAGGGGACATGCGGCTCCCAACCTTTCCAACGTGACGGCGAAGCGAACACTCCGGCAAAACACAGGGAACATTACCACTGAGTTGTATTGTCCACCCGCTATGTATTCAAGGGACGCGGGGTGCCGTGAGGGCGTCGATAAGCGGGGTCCTCGTCGCCCGGCGCGGAGGCCGCTGCACAGGTAACCTGACGCGAAATGCTGGATACGAAAGGTGGGCAACGGTGAAGATTGCGGTCCTCGGCGGCGACGGTTTTTGCGGCTGGCCCGCCTCGCTGCACCTGTCGAGCCTCGGCCACGACGTCGCCATCGTGGACAACCTCTCGCGACGCCGCATCGACGCCGAGCTCGGGGCGGAGTCGCTCACGCCGATCGCCACTATCGACGAGCGCCTCGCGGCCTGGCGCGAGGTCACTGGCAGCGAGATCGCGTTCCGCAACATCGACATCGCCCAGGACTACGACGGGCTGCTCGCGTTCATCGAGGAGTTCGCGCCGGACGCGGTGATCCACTTTGCGGAGCAGCGCGCCGCGCCTTACTCGATGAAGAACTCGCGCACGAAGCGCTACACGGTGGACAACAACGTCAACGCCACGCACAACCTGCTCGCCGCGATCGTGGAATCCGGCCGGGACGTCCACGTCGTGCACCTCGGTACGATGGGCGTGTACGGCTACGGCACCGCGGGCATGAAGATCCCGGAGGGCTACCTGGACATTCAGGTGGATGCGGGAGAGAACGGGATTGTGGAGCAGCAGATCCTCTACCCCACCAACCCGGGCTCCGTGTACCACATGACGAAGGTGCTGGACCAAAACCTGTTCGCCTACTACGCGAAGAACGACGGGCTGCGCATCACGGACCTGCACCAGGGCATTGTCTGGGGCACGCACACCGCGCAGACGCTTCGCGACGAGCGCCTGATCAACCGCTTCGACTACGACGGCGACTACGGCACGGTGCTCAACCGCTTCCTTATGCAGGCCGCGATCGGCTACCCGCTCACCGTTCACGGCACCGGCGGGCAGACGCGCGCGTTCATCCACATCCGCGACATGGCCAAGTGCATCCAGCTCGCGGTGGAGAACCCGCCGGCGCGCGGGGAGCGGGTCAAAATTTTCAACCAGATGACGGAGACCCACCGCGTACGCGACCTGGCGGAGCTCATCGGCCGCATCGCCGACGCCGAGGTGCAGATGGTG
The DNA here is from genome assembly GCF_028609865.1 of Corynebacterium jeddahense. Classification (NCBI taxonomy): domain Bacteria; kingdom Bacillati; phylum Actinomycetota; class Actinomycetes; order Mycobacteriales; family Corynebacteriaceae; genus Corynebacterium; species Corynebacterium jeddahense. The sequence goes on along the minus strand of NZ_CP063194.1, from coordinate 797,406 downwards.
CCCAACCCGCGCAAGGAGTCCGCGGAGAACGAGCTCCACGTGGTCAACGACGCCTTCCTCGACCTGGGCCTTCGGCCCACCAAGTTGGAGGAGGGGCTGCTGGTGGAGGTCGAGGACGTGGCTCGTCGATACGCGGACCGCGTCGACCGCTCCAAGATTCCGGCGCGTTCCCTGTGGACCTCGAACCAATCAGAGGGCGTGCCGCAGGGCGAGAAGTAAATGCGCATCGCGGTACTCACCGAGGTTTTCCTGCCCAAGATCGACGGCGTGGTCACCCGGACCACCCGCCACCTGGACCAGCTGGCGGAGATGGGCCACGAGGTGCTGATCTTCGCCCCCGGCAACCCGCCCGCGAGCTACGCCGGTTTCGAGGTCGTGCCCATCGCATCACGCAGCTTGAAGGTCTACCCGGAGGTCAAGCACGGGATGATGGGTCCGCGCGCGTTTCGCCGTCTGCGAGAGTTTGACCCGGAGATCGTGCACGCGGTCAACCCGATCTGGACGGCCGGCTGGTCCACCCTCATGGTCGCGCGCCGCGGCTACCCCATCCTGGCGTCCTTCCACACCGACGTGCCCGAATACTGCCTCAAGCTGGGCATCCCGTGGGTGAAACCCATCGCCGAGTGGGGTTTGCGCACCTTCCACGGCAAGGCCCAGGTCAACCTGGTCACCTCCGGGCCGATGATGGACAAGGCCGCCGACTACGCCATCCCCAACGTGCACCTGTGGCCGAAGGCGGTGGACACGGAGTCATTCACCCCGGACGCGCGCACCCTCGAGGCCCGCGCCCGCCTCACCGGCGGCAACCCGGACGCGCCGCTGGTGCTCTACGTCGGCCGCATCTCCGCGGAGAAGTCTGTGGAGCGCTGCGTCCCCGTCGTCGAAGAGGTGCGAAAGCGCGTCCCCAACGCGCGCCTCGCACTCGTGGGAGAAGGCCCTCTTTACGACGAGCTCCGCGCCGACCCGCCCGCCTGGGCCACCTTCACCGGGTATTTGTCCGGGGCGGATCTCAGCGCAGCCTACGCCTCGGGCGATGTGCTGCTGTTTCCCTCTACCACGGAGACGTTGGGTTTTGCGGCACTGGAGGCGTTTGCATCGGGCGTGCCGGTGGTGGCGGCCAACGCCGGCGGTCTGCCGTTTGTGGTGGCGGACGGCGACACCGGTGTCTTGGTCGACCCGGAGGCACCGGACACAGCCTGGGCCGACCCGATCGAGCGTATTTTGACGCGGCCGGAGCTGCGCGAGCGCATGTCTGCGGCCGGCCGCGCCGAGGCGGAGCGCTGGACGTGGCGCGCCTCAACCGAAACGGTGCTTGGCTACTACGACGAGGTCATTCGAAGCGCAAGACGGTGACCTCGGCGGTCTCACCGTCCGCGAACTCGCGGGATTCCGTCGCCGTGCGCACCGTCGCCGCCGGGTCGATCTCCCCGTAGGCCTCCACGCCTGACCCGCAGGCGTCGACTTTGCGCGGGTCGAACCACTCGATCTCCGCACGGTCGCCGGCAATCACGCCGATGCCGGAGGCGGTCTCCCAAGCCTGTGAGTTGTCGTCGATGCCGGGCACGTCCTCCGGGTCGAAGCCAAGGCGCTGCGCTTCGGCCTTGTCCGTGTACGGGCAGAATACGTAGGCGCGCTCCACGTCCGGCCCCGCCGCGTCCGCGACGGTGAAGTCCCCGGCCAGCGCGGCGTCTTGCAGCCCCATCTCGGTTCCGTGCGCGCCGCAGCCAGCCAGCGCGAACGCGCTGGCTATTGCGATGATTTTGCGTAACATACCCCGCAGCATAGCTCCGCCCCGGCCGAAACGGGGCCGAGGCGAAGCTTTTTACGTCGAGAAGCTACTGGATCTCGGACGGATCCTTGCGCTCCGGATACACCTTCGGGCGCACGCCGGCGATGTCCTCGACGACGCGGACCACCTGGTGGGAGTAGCCGTACTCGTTGTCGTACCAGACGTAGAGCACGAGGTGGTTGCCGGAGGCGATGGTGGCCAGGCCGTCGACGACGGAGGCGTGCGTCGTGCCGAGCAGGTCGGTGGAGACGACCTCGGGCGAGTTGACGTAGTCGATCTGCTGGCGCAAGTTCGAGTCGGTGGACACGCGGCGCAGGAAGTTGTTCACCTCGTCCTTGTCCACCTCTTGCTCGAGCTCGAGGTTGAGCACGGCCATGGACACGTCCGGGGTGGGCACGCGGATGGCGTTGCCGGTGAGCTTGCCCTCGAACTCCGGTAGTGCCTTGGACACGGCCTTCGCGGCGCCGGTCTCGGTGAGCACCATGTTCAGCCCGGCGGCGCGGCCGCGGCGGTTGCCCTTGTGGAAGTTGTCGGCGAGGTTCTGGTCGTTGGTGTAGGAGTGCACCGTCTCCACGTGGCCGTGCGTGACACCGTAGCGGTCGTTGATCACCTTGAGCACCGGAGTGATGCCGTTCGTGGTGCAGGACGCAGCGGAGAGCACGCGCTCGTCGCCGATCATGTCCTCGTTGATGCCGTAGACGATGTTCGGGATGTCGCCCTTGCCCGGCGCGGTGAGCAGCACGCGATCCACGCCCTTCGACTCGAGGTGCTTCGACAGGCCCTCGCGGTTGCGCCACGCGCCGGTGTTGTCCACGACGATGGCGTTGTCGATGCCGTAGGCGGTGTAGTCGATCTCCGCCGGGTCGTTCGCGTAGATCATCTGGATGGGGGTGCCGTTGGCCCAGATGATGTCGTTGTCCTCGTCGACGGTGATGGTGCCGTTGAACGGGCCGTGGACCGAGTCGCGGCGCAGGAGCGAGGCGCGCTTGACGATGTCGATGTCGCCCTTCTTACGCACCACCACCGCACGCAGGCGCACGCCGCCGTACATCGCCTCGCGGGCGATAAGGATGCGCGCCAGCAGGCGGCCGATGCGGCCGAAGCCGTAGAGCACGACGTCGCGAGCCTCGAGCTCGGAGGAGGTGCCGATGACGTCGGCGAGCTCGCGCTCGAGGAAGGGGCGCAGCTCCCCGCCCTCCGTGCGGAAGTCGGCGGCGAGGCGGCCCAGGTCAATGGACGCGGTGCCGAGATCCATGTCCACGAGCTCGCGCAGGATCGGCAGCGTCTCGTCCAGGGGCAGCTCCTGCTCGTCGATGCGGCGGGCGTAGCGGTGCGCCTTAATAATGTCGATGTCGGTCACACCCACCAGCAGGCGGCCGTAGACCGACGTCGCCGCGTTGTGCTCGCGGTGCAGGCGGCTGATCAGCGGCAGCATCTCCTGCGCCAGAGTCAGCTTGTGGTTCCAGTCGTCGCGCTGGGTGGTGGTTTCGGTCACGTCGCTCCTCCAGGGAAAAATCAACTTTCGGGCCCACGGAATGTGGGAATCGGGGGCAATTTCGGGCCCCGAACCGCCCTCTACCTTACCGCCCGCGCACTACGAGGACAGCACCTTGCGGTATTTCTCCGGATCCGGCTGGGGCGCGAAGTCAGCGTCCTTCGTCTTATCCACCAGCACCGCGCGCACGCCCTCGGCGAAGTCCGGCTCGCGGTACACCACCCCGCCGAGCACCAACTCGTTGGCAATCGCCCGCTCCAGGTCGAGGTCCTTGTTCGCCTCGAACAGCTCCGCGGCTGCTACCAGGGACGACGGCGACGCGCCCACCGTGAGCTCCTCCACCTGCGCGCGGAACTCCTCCGGCGCGTCCGCGAGTTTCGCCTGGATCTCGGGCCAGGAGCCGGTGAAGACCGGGGCGATGTCGTCGATACGCGATACGAGCTCGCTGTCGCCCTGCGGCAGCGCGACTGTGTCCAGGTACCCCGGCCCCTCGGCCACGATGCCGTCGAGCACGCCGTCGAGCGTGGCCACCTTGTGCGAGGCCAGGCCGGTGGCCAGCATGTCGTCGGCAGTCATGCGGTAGCCGGTGAGCCCCAAATAGGTGCCCAAGCTTTGCGACGGCACCTCCGGCAGCTTCTGCAACAACCACGACATGCCCACGTCGGTGATGTAGCCGATGAACATCTCCGGCATCGACGCGAAGGCGTCCTCGGTGACCACCATGTACTTCGCGTGGGCGGAGACCCCCATTCCGCCGCCCATGATCACGCCATTGCACAGCGCAATGTAGGGCTTCGGGTAGTTCGCGATATCGACGTTCAGCGCGTACTCCTCGCGGAAGAACGTATCCACCCGGTCCAGGTCGCCTGCGAGCACGCCGTCGCGGACCTGGCGGACGTCGCCCCCCGAGCAGAAGTGCTTGCCGCTGGACACGATGACGACCTGCTCGATGGCGCTGTCGTCGCGCCACTGATCCAGCGCGCCCTGGATCGCGGTAACCATCTCATGGGTCAGGGAATTCAGCGCCTTCGGGCGGTTGAGGGTGATGATGCCGGTGGTGTCCCGGACTTCCGTGATCACGTGCTGTTCGCTCATGCGGACCAGTGTTCCACATCACAGCGGAGTGGGGGCCTGAGTTCATCCCTTCTACTGATTCAGATTAGGCAAGGCTTCCCTTATGATATTCAGGCAACTACCCATAATTACCGTTCCGACCGTGGAGGATTCAATGACCACCACCCTGCCGACCACCAGTGAGCAGCTTTCCGTTGCCCTGAAAGCGCAGATCGCAACCGCGCACACCAACGCCGAAAACTCCCGATTCATGGCAAACCTGGGCAAAGGGAACTTGGACCGCGACGCGGTGGCCGAGCTCACCCTGCAGTACTTCCACATCTACTCCGCGCTCGAAGCGGCAGTGCGTCGGGCGGCGAAGCACCCCGCTGTGGCCCTGATCTTCGATCCGCGCCTCGAGCGGGTTGATGCCCTGACCGAGGACCTGACCGCATTGACTGGAGCCGCCTGGCGCAATGAAGCGCCACTCGCCGCAACCCAGCGCTACGTGAGCGAGCTCGAACAGCTTGGCCCTGAGGACGGGCCAGAAGTGGTGGCCCACCACTACGTGCGCTACCTCGGGGATATCGCGGGCGGGCAGGTGCTGGCCCGAGTCTTCCGCAACGAGTACGGCGTGAGCGAGGACGCCCTGCATTTCTACGACTTCTCCACCGTAGGCAAGATCCCGCCCTACCGTGCGAAGTACAAGGCCGCGCTCGACAACATGAACCTCACCGGGAATGAGCAGACCCGCCTCATCGACACCGCCGAGCACGTCTTCGTCCTGAACCAGGCGGTGTTCACCGACCTCGCCGCTTTACGCGGACTGAACTAGAGACGAGCATTCGCCTCAGTGCCCCACCGAGGGGCGATCCACGTACGCGATCGCCCCCCAGGTGACGACGCCTGCAAAGAGCGCTGTGATCACCCCACCTGTAAGTGCGAACTTTGCCGGTACCAGAAACAGCACTAGGGCGATGACGGCAACAATGATTGCCCACACAGCCCCCAGGACCACGCCAGCGCGACGGCCGAGCGCCCCATTCCGCCCGCGGTGACTAGGCAAAGCAGGCAGCGCAAATAACACGCCAACCATGACCACGCAGGCGGGAAACGCCACCCAAATATTGCCCACCGCTCCGCCAAATGCAACAACGCCTGCAATGAGGGCGATGAGCGCCCGCTCCCATGTGGCGATGTGCGGCTGCGCGTCCGCACGCTCTCCCCCACTTTCTGGGGCATCAACCACAGGAATGAAGTCGGTTACCGGTTCTGTTTCAGGGGCCACCATGGCCACCCCCTTTGTTTCGCAATGCTTACCTTAGTTAGCTAAGGTTAACCTATCTCTCCGAAGTTGACCCTAAGGACCTGTCGAGGGAAATATGCACTTCCACAAAGCTTGCGCCGCAGCCGCCGCCACCGGCCTCGTGTCCGTTACCGCACTTGCCTTCGGCCCCGCGCCAATGATGACTACCCCGGCTTACGCCCAAACCGCAGCTTCCTACCGGTCTGTCACCGCGGCAACGATGGATTGGGGCGTGCGCGAATCATTCCGCAAATACATCGAGACCGGCGTTGCCAAGGGCACCATTTCCACCAGCGGCGGCACCACCCGCTCGGGCTCCACCTTTCAATTCCCCTTTGAATCCGCCGCCATCAGTTCGGCCGACTCGGGCCAGATCAACTTCACAGGAGAGGTGCACTTCACCGGCCACAATGGGGCACTGGACATGTCTCTGCGCAACCCGATCGTGGTGGTGAATGGGACCCAGGGTGAACTACGCGTGGATTACACCTCGCGGAAATACGAAGGCATGGAAAAGACAGGCGCAATCCGTGAAGGGCGCCAGGAAGTCCTGGCCACGATTGCGCTGACGCACGCCCCCGATTTCACTGCGCCGCAAACCACTCTCTCGGGCACCGCTACGCTGACGGCCAGCGGAGCCAATATCTTCGGTGGATTCTACGAAGTAGGCGAGGCGCTCGATCCAATCTCGATCACTCTCTCGCTCACCGACGCGTCCGGACCAGCCCCGACGCCGCAGTTCTCGGTCGGTGCTGCGCAAGGTGTCTCTCCAAGTGGCACCGGCGGCACGGGTGCGACCCGCTCCAACGCGACCTCTGGACCCGCGAGCCTGCTCGGCACCATCAACGACACACTCATTGAGCTCAACGGCCTCGTGGTCAACTCTGACAACCTGTTGAAAAATGGCGAGGCACTGTACAACCGGACCAATCCCCCTACTGGGCTAACGCAAGCGGCGTCACAGGCCCAGGCACTAGCACCGCAGCCAACCGGCGGCGCTGGTGGAACCAGTCGTCCGACCGGATCGGGTACTGGCACCGCTTCGGGGACGAGCACGAGCGGAACCACGGGATCAGGTGCGGGCAAAGGCGTTAGTACTGGAACGACCGCCAGGCAAACGGGCGTCACCCGGAGCGGCAACGGCGCAGCAGCTGGCACGAGTGGCTCGACCGGTGCTGGCGCAGCCGGTGGCGGTGCTCCAGGTGCGGTGTGCACCGGTGCGAAGTCGAAGGGCGTGACCAGCGCGGAAGCGAAATGGGGTGTGCGAAAGTCGTTCCGCACCTACATCCGAGGCAACATCGCGAAGGGCTCGTGGGAACTGACCGGCGTGGGAGATGACGGTGACGCGTTCAATTTCACCGGCAACTCAGGCGCTGTCGATCCAGATTCACGCTCTGGGTCCATTCTGTACCCGGGCTCAATCCGTTTCACCGGCCACGGCGGGGTGTTGGACACGAGATTCTCCAACATGGAGATCCAATTCAACGGCAATACGGGCCAAATCATCCTCAACGCCTCCTCCAACAGCACGGAAGGTAAATCAAACGATTTTGGGCGCATTGCCATTGCAAACCTGCAGTTCACTGACCTCAACGTGGGGGACTCGCACGTCTCCGGCACCGCTACCGCATCGCTGACCGACGTCGGTGCAGAAGCCTTCGGGCAGTTCTACCCAGCCGGGGATGCACTCGATCCGATCAGCTTCACGGCACAACTCGGAGGCTCCGCCAACTGTGTTGAAGGCCAGGCCGAGACAACTTCGGCGGCCGCGACCGGCAAAGGCGGCTCCGCTAATGACGCGGCAAAACTCCGCGGCGGCACGTCGCAAGCGCAGGCCAAGCTGCAATCCGGCGGCGCCAGCATGGGCGGCTCCGTGTTCGACGAAGTGGAAGGAGCTGAGACTGTGGCTTCGGCCAAGCAACCTGAAGGCGGAAAATTCCAGATAAAGAACGTGGCTGGGGATTCCAACACCGGAACTGGCGGGTGGGATGACGAAGTGGTGGCCAAACTGCTCCTGCTCATCGCCTCACTCGTTGGTGCAGGTGGTGCCCTCGCGCGGTTCGCAATGTCGGCTTAAGGAACCCGATTGGGACACAAAGGAAACAACACACAATGAAATTCAACAAGACGCTCGCTGCAGTGTTGCTCGCTGCGACGCTGCCACTTGCGGGCTGCGCCGCGTGGGACAACCCGGTTCAGGTGGAGACTCAGCAGCTTGCGGATTCGCTGCACGCAGGAGGTGACCCACACCAAGCACAGGGGGTCGCCATGGTCACGGAGATTTCAGAGGTGGAGCCGGTAGATGCCCCGCGGCAAGAGGCGCTCCCGGTTGAACTCACCGATGCTGACGGCTACGACGTCACAATCACCGACACGTCGCGCATCCTCGCCCTCGACATATACGGCACCTACACGAAGACCCTGCGCGGCATTGGGCTGGCGGACAACATTGTGGGAAGGACGGTGAGTTCAGCGGAGCCGTCGTTAAGCCATCTGCCCGTCGTGACCGAAAACGGGCATTCCCTCAACGTTGAAGCCATCCTCAACCTGCGCCCGACGCTGGTGATTGTGGACCACTCGGTAGGCCCGATTGAAGCCATCGACCAGATTCGCGCGGCCGGCGTGACCACGGTCGTGATGGAGCCGACGCGATCGATGAAATCCATGAGCGAAGACATCATCAACCTCGCAACGATTGTTGGCGAGCCAGAAGCCGGTCGGCTCTTGGCCGAGCGCAGCCAGCGGGAGGTGGACGAGGCGCTCGCTGCCATCGCGCAAGTTGCGCCAGCTGAGCCGCTGCGCATGTCGTTCTTGTACGCCCGCGGCACTGGCGGCGTGTTCTACCTTCTCGGCGGCGAAGACGGCACGCAGGATCTGATCGAAGCACTCGGCGGCGTAGACGTGAACACCCAGCACGGTATGGGAGGCTCCTCCCCCGCGAGCCCCGAGGCGTTGGCGGAAGTGAACCCCGAGGTGTTCGTGATGATGAACGGCGGGCTGAAATCAACCGGCGACATCGAGGGTCTGCTCCAGCGCCCTGGCGTTGCCGAAACCACCGCCGGACAGAACAAACGGGTGCTCTCCCTTCCCGACGGCGACTCGCTCGCCTTTGGGCCGCAAACGGGTGAAATGCTGCTCCGCGCCGCCCACGCTCTGTACGGGGAGGATGAGTGAGCTCCCAACTCTCCGCCTTCCAGGCCCGCCGCAGGGGCCGCGTTGTGCTCTTTGCTGTGACTGTTGTGCTGCTGGCATGCACCGCGGTGGCCTCGATCATGGTGGGCCAATTCGAGCTTTCTCCGGGCGAGCTGTGGCCGATCATCACCGCCGGGCCGATGTCTGCGACCACGCTCGACGCCTCTGTAGTGTGGCAAATTCGTCTTCCGAGGCTCGTCCTCGGACTCTTTGTCGGCGCCGCACTCGGTGTGGGCGGGGCACTCATGCAAGCTGTGTTTGCCAACCCTCTCGCGGAACCAAGTGTGATTGGTGTGAGCTCCGGCGCGGGCGTGGGCGCCGCCACGGCGCTGGTATTTGGAATCAGCTCCTTCGGCACAATGACGGTGCCCGTCTTCGCCTTCCTCTCCGGCACGCTCGCCACCGCCGTGGTCTACTACCTCTCTCGTTCCGGAGGAAAGGTGCGGGTGATCAACCTTATCTTGGTTGGCATCGCGGCAAACGCCATCAGCGGCGCCGTGATTTCCCTGCTGACGTTCATGGCGCCCACCACAGCCCGCGACCAGATCATCTTTTGGCAGATGGGCACCCTCGCTGGGGCGAATTGGGCCCAGACGGGTGCCGTGGCCGCAGTCGTGGCGGTCTCCCTCGTCCTCGCGATGTTTCTGGGACGCAAACTGGACATCCTCGCGCTCGGGGATCAAGCGGCCTACCACGTGGGCATCAATGTTTCCCGGCTGCGGATGGCTGCGATTGTGCTGTCGACACTGCTCACCGCAGCAGCAGTGTCGTTTGCCGGGTTGGTTGGCTTTGTGGGGTTGGTCATTCCGCACATCGTGCGGACGGCCGTGGGCCCGTCGAACGCTGTCCTGCTTCCCGCCTCTGCACTCGGTGGCGCACTGCTGATCGGAGCGGGCGACATCTTCGCCCGCACCATCATCCCGTTTGCAGACCTGCCCATCGGGATCTTTACCGCGCTCATTGGCGGACCCACCTTCTTCTTCCTGCTGCGCCAAACGCTGCGAAAGAGCCACGAGCTATGACGGTGCGGGCACACGGCGTGACCGTGGTGAAACAGGGACGCACGATCCTCGACAACGTCAGCATGAGCGCCAACGCCGGAGAGGTCACGGGCCTCATCGGACCGAACGGGGCCGGCAAATCGACGCTGCTCGCCGCACTCTCCGGCGACATACCGATTGCGGGCGGCACAGTGGAATTGGCAGGCAAAGAGACGTCACGAAGCAATGCTCGAGAACTCGCACGGACGCGAGCCGTCATGTTGCAGGACGTGGCTGTCGCATTCTCTTTCCTCGTGCGCGACGTGGTAGAGATGGGCCGACACCCCTGGGGAGCGGGACCCGAAGACGCTGAGATTGTGGACGACGCGCTCGCCGCCACCGGTATGACGCACCTGCAAGACCGGGAGGTAGTGACGCTTTCCGGCGGCGAACGCTCGCGCGCAGCATTTGCCCGGGTACTGGCGCAACGGACACCTGTGGTGTTTCTGGACGAACCGACGGCAGCGATGGACGTCCGCTACCAAGAGCAGACGATGGGGCTGGTGCGGACGCTCGCCGCGAAGGGAGTCACCGTGATCGTGGTGTTGCACGACCTGCAATTGGCGGCGCGTTACTGCGACCGTGTGGTGTGCCTCAAGGAGGGAACGATTGCGGCGTCAGGACCGGTACACGAGGTGTATTCGGGGGATGTCTTGAGCGCTGTGTACGACTGGCCGATCGCGGTTTCGCGTGTCGACGGGCACGTATTTGTATCTCCTGCCAGGGCAGACAGCACGGGGTAAGGCTACCCCAACTACCCCCAATAGGTTGATAAGGTTAGGCTTACTTTAGTAAGATAAGCGTGACCTTACTGTTACCGCCTCCTGGCCCAATTTTGAAAGGACGTCCGATGTCCCGCACCTCCACCCTGGCACTGTTTACAGCTGCCGCTGTCGCCTCCACTTCCCTGTTCGCACCCACGGCTTTCGCTGCGACGCCTGAGATCCAGTCCGGCTCTGCCACCTGGAATATCAAGGAATCCTTCCTGCGCTACGTGCAGGCCCCGTTCGTCGCCAGCACCATCACCGTTTCTGAGGGTGCTGAGAAAGTAGAGAAGGACGGCAAGCTCGTCGACTTCAAGTTCCCGGTCAACGCTGCAGACTCTGCATTGAATGAGAAGGGCGAGGGCACGATCAACCTCGACGGCGCCTTCCGCATCGAAGGCCACCACGGCGCCATGGACATCCAAATGTCCGACTTCAAGATCGTGATCAACGGCGAAAAGGGCCACCTCCAGGCCGACTACGTGCGCAAGGGCGGCATGCCCGGCAGCGAGCCGACCACCTCCACCGGCGACGACAAGCCGATCGTCGAATTCGAGGTGAAGGAAGCCCCGAAGCCGGTTGCCGGCGAGAAGAAGGAGCTCACCTTCACCCCGACCAAGATGACCGAGTTCGGCGTGGACATCTTCGGTACCAGCTACGAGGTGGGCAAGCCAATCGAGGACAGCAAGGTGGGTGCGACGGTCGAGTTCAAGGCTGCACCGAAGCCGGCCAACACGAAGCCTGCGCACCCGAAGCCGGCCGACCCGAAGCCGGCCGACCAAGACGGCTCCGCCAAGCAGGACGGCGCGCTGTCCCCGGGTGCGATCGCTGGCATTGTGATCGGCATCCTCGCGGTCGTCGGTGGCCTGGCCTACGCCTCCACCCTGCCGCAGGTAAAGGCCATCATCGCCCAGTTCATGCCGTCCTAATGCGCCGCGCACTCGCAACCTGCGCCGCCCTGTCGGTGGCACTCACGCTTGTTCCTTCTGCCGCGGCAGAAGAACAGCCCGTCGTAAAGCAAAGCTCGGTCGAACAGATGTCCTCGACTGAGAAGGGGTCACCCGCGGCACAGGCCACCACCGTGGTCACTTCGGTGCTCGCAACCGCAGGCGTGGCGCTGGTGCTCGCCGCGCTGGTGCAAGGGACGGCCAGGATCCTCAGCCTCGCCCCTCCCCCGCTGCCGCGGCTGCCGCAGCCTTAACTTCTCGCAACCCACCTCGAACACTCCACAAGCCTCACTGGCCGCGTGCTCGCGGTGGGTATTTCCATCCAAAAGTAGAGAAAGAAAAGAACCTCATGCCCGCCACAACCACCAGGCCCGGAACGGCGATTGCAACAGCGATTGCCCTCTGCTCTGCGGCCCTTGTCACCGCCCCCTCTGCCGCAGCTGCCCCAAACCACCCGGTGCAAGGAACGTTCGTCTGGCCGATCTCTAAAGGGTTCATCAACCAAGCTGTAATCAAGGGCCAAGGTCAGGCGCTGACTGAAGGCGGTGCCACTTACGACCCGGAAACCCTCAAGTTCACGTTCCCGATCGCCTCCGCGACAAACACGGACGGAACCTGGACATTTGCGCTCGACGGCGCAGCCCATGTGCAGGGGTACAAGAACGCGGGCGGTTCTAGCGGTTGGGCAGTCGACGTCAAGTACTGGGATCTCAAGGTGCAGGTGCAAGGCAAGGAGGCCACGCTCTACGGTGACTACAAGCTCAGCGGCGTGGCCAACAAGACCTACGAGGCGGTTGCCGCTGAGGGTGACGACCAGCCTCTGGTTACCTTCACGCTAGACAAGGAAATCGCCCCACCGCGTGACATCATGGAGACCAACCGGGAAATTACCTCCGCTATCGGCACGGAACGGTCGCTCAAGCACTACCCCAAGGGAACGGTGTTGAAGGACTCTGGGGTTGACCTCAACGTGCAGTTCGAGCAGACATCCCGGCTCTCGCCTTCCGCAATCGCTGGCATTGTGGTGGCGGTGCTCGGGGTTGTCGGTGGTCTCGCGTTCGCCTGGACACGTCCGGAGGTGCAGGCGCGGCTGGCGCATTTCCTTCCGCGCTAGGCTCGACCGGGTGAATGCACCCAGACTCGTAGCCTTGGACATGGACGGCACGCTGCTGATCACCGGCCAGGACATCCCCGATTCGTTCTGGCCGGTGCTCCAGAAAGCGCGACAGCGGGACCTGGTGATTGCTCCGGCGTCCGGCCGCCAGCTGGCCACGCTCCGCCACATGTTTGCCGCGGACCCACCAGAGACTTTCATCGCCGAAAATGGCGCAGTGGTGTGGCATCAAGGCGAAATTGTGTCCACGACGGCGATGTCGGCGACCCCGGTTCGGCGCCTGCTCGAAGCCCTCGAAGCTGCGCCGTTCACCTCATACGCGGTCGTCTGCGCGCCGGAGGTCTGCTTCACGCGGAATGACCTTCCACCGGAGATCAGCGAGGAGGTCTCGCGGTACTACCGCTCGCGCGAGGAGCTTTTTTCGCTTCACGACGCCCCGTTGGACAACGTGGTCAAAATCGCCATCTACGTCCAAGGGGATGCCGAGGCTGAAGCACTGGACTGGGTCGAATCCCAGGTGCCCGAACTGCGCGTGCTGCTCAGCGGCAAGCACTGGATCGACGTCATGGACCCCGATGCCGACAAAGGTCACGCGCTTGAGGCCCTAGCCTCCACGTTGAGTGTGGCGCGGCAGGACACAGCCGCCATCGGCGATTATCTCAATGATCTCGGCATGCTCAAGGCTGCGGGCCATGCGGTGGCGATGGGCAACGCGCATGAAGATGTCAAAGCGATCGCGGACGAAGTGGTCGGTCGCTGCGAAGACGGTGGCGCCATCGAAAAGCTGAAGGCTTGGCTGGCATGATCGAGTCGTCGATCGATTTCACCCAGCCTGCCGACGTCGTCGGCCCGCAGCTGCTCGGCTGCGTGGTCACCCACAACGGGGTGAGCATCCGCCTCACCGAGGTGGAGGCGTACCTCGGCGCCGACGACCCGGCGGCGCACACGTACAAGGGCAAAACGGCGCGCAACGCCACGATGTTCGGCCCGCCCGGGAGGTTCTACGTCTACTTCTCGTACGGCATCCACCACAACGGCAACATCGTGTGCGCGCCGGAGGGCGTCGGCCAGGGCTGCCTCATGCGCGGCGGCGAAGTCGTCGCCGGTGAGGAGCTCGCCCGCGAGCGGCGGCAGCGCCCCGAGCGCGCGGAAATCGCGTTCGAGAGCCTCGCGCGCGGGCCGGGCAACCTCGGCCAGGCGCTGGGGCTCACACTCCCGGACAACGGCACGCCGGTACAGCTCACCCCGCGCGCGGAGGAGCCGGAGTGGGTGGCGGGCCCGCGCATCGGGATCTCGAAAAACTCGGACGCGCCGTGGCGGTTCTGGATCCCCGGCGACAAGACCGTCTCCTCGCCGCGGGGGTACCCGAAGCCGCGCTAGCTACTTCTTGTGCTTCTTCTTTTTCTTGCCACCGCGCTCAAGATCCGCCGCGACGTCGGGCACGTAGCGGAACTCGTCGCGCGGGGGGCGCTCGTAGTCGGTGATCTCCGGGCGGTCCGGGATCTCCGGCAGCTCCGGGCGGACGTGCTCGTAGGGAATCGTCGACAAGAGGTGCGAGATCACGTTGATGCGGGAGCGCTTCTTGTCCTCGCTTTCCACCGTGTACCACGGCGCGGACGGGATGTCGGTGTGCACGAACATCTCGTCCTTCGCGCGGGAGTACTCCTCCCACTTCGTGATGGACTCGAGGTCCATCGGCGAGAGCTTCCACTGGCGCAAGGGGTCGTTACGGCGCGACTGGAAGCGCTTGTACTGCTCCTCATCGGAGACGGAGAACCAGTACTTGCGCAGCATGATGCCGTCCTCGACGAGGAGGCGCTCGAAGATCGGCGCCTGGTGGAGGAAGCGGCGGTACTCCTGCGAGGTGCAAAAGCCCATGACGCGCTCGACGCCGGCGCGGTTGTACCAGGAGCGGTCGAAGATGACGATCTCGCCCTTCGTCGGCAGCTTTTCCACGTAGCGCTGGAAGTACCACTGGCCGGCTTCGCGGTCCGTCGGCTTCGGCAGCGCCTCGACGCGGCAGGTGCGCGGGTTCATGTACTGGGTGATGCGCTTGATCGCGGAGCCCTTGCCGGCGGCGTCGCGGCCCTCCATCACGATGACTACGCGCTCGCCGTTCTCCACGACCCAATGCTGCATGGCGACGAGCTCCGCCTGCAGGCGGAGCAGCTCTTTCTCGTAGGCCTTCTTCGACAGCTTCGCGGGCTTGTTCTTGTCGGTGTTGCTGGTGCTCATAGGGCTGTACGGTACTCGGCAACCCGCCGTCCCCCCGAATGCGGTGGTGATACCTAAGAAGGCACCATCATTTTCGCTAGCATGCACATTGTTGAACAATGCATGGGCTATACTCATGTCAGTTCTTAGATAATTGGTCGGTCACCTGCGGTTCCCCGCAGCCCGGCGCACGAGCCTAACGGATGCCATGCTTGCACATAACGTTTCCGCCGAGATCCGCCGCGCGATCTCCCGCGGCGAGTTCGCCCCCGGGCAGAAGCTCAATGAGGTTGCCCTCGCGGAGCGTTTCGGCGTCTCCCGCAACACCTTGCGTGAAGCGTTCGCGATGCTGACGTCGGAAGGCCTGTGCGAACGCATCCCCAACCGCGGCGTGTTCCTGGCCACCCCGTCCCCCGAATTCGTCACGGACACCTTCCGCGCCCGCGCCGCCATTGAGCCGGCCGCGCTGCTGTGGGGCCCGGACCTCGACGTGGACCGCCTCGAAGAGCTCAACGCCGAAGCGCGCGTGGCCATCGAGGAGGAGGACGACGACCTCTTCATCGCCGTGAACCAGGCGTTCCACCACGTCGTGCTCGCCTCCATGGGCTCGAAGACCCTCGGCGACACGATGGACCAGCTCGACGCGTTCATGCGCCTGGCCACCCTGCCCATCCTCGAGCGCGACCCGTCGTTCAACCGCCACTTCATCGACGTCAACGAGCGCATCGTCGAGATGGTCAAGGCAGGCGACCGCCAGGGCGCGTCCGACTACCTGCAGACGCAGCTGCTCGCGCAGAGCGAGGAGATCATCGAGATGATCGAGAAGATCAACAACGGGGATGTGAACTAGGCGACACCCCCCTGGCGGTATAACTAGGGTCATGCACATCGACCTCAACGCAGACCTCGGGGAAACCACTGCCGGCAACCCAGTCGCGGACGACGCGGCGATGCTGGAAATGGTCTCCAGCGCCAACGTCGCCACCGGCTTCCACGCCGGCGACCCCCACTCCATCGCAGGCACCTTAAAGGACGCCGCGGCCCATAACGTCACGCTCGGCGCCCACGTCGCCTACCACGACCCCGTCGGCTTCGGCCGCCGCTTCATGGACTACGCCCCGGCCGAGCTCGCCGACGAGACGCTCTACCAGATCGGCGCCCTCGACGCCCTCGCCCGCGTCCACGGCCTCACCGTGAAATACGTCAAGCCCCACGGCGCGCTCTACAACACCATCGTCCACCACGAGGCGCACGCCCAAGCCGTCATCGAGGGCATCAAGGCGTTCAGCCCCGACCTCGCTGTCATGCTCCTGCCCGGCGGCGTCGCCGTCGACATCGCCGAGCACGCCGGCCTGCGCGTCATCCGCGAGGCCTTCGCCGACCGCGGGTACAACCCCGACGGCACGCTCGTGTCGCGCCGCGAGCCGAACGCGGTCATGCACGACCCGGAGGACGTCGCCAAGCGAGTGCTCCAAGTCGCCGAAACCGGCTCCGTCACCGCCATCGACGGCACGGAAGTGAAAGTCCAGGCCGAATCCGTCTGCGTCCACGGCGACTCGCCGGGCTCCGTCGAGCTCACCCGCAGCGTCGTGCGCTCGCTCAACGAACAGGGCATCCGCATCGAGGCCGTCCTGTGAACGTCAAACGCGTAGGCACCCGCGGCCTCATCGTCGACCTGCCCGACCTCGCCACCGTCATGGACTGGTACGCCGCGCTCTCGGCCGCCCCGCTCGACCACCAGACCGACGTCGTCGCCGCGGCACGCACCGTGCTGCTCACCTTCGATTCGCCGACGGCCACCACCCGGGCGATCCGCACCCTCGAGACCTTCTCCCCCGACGCCGCGGAGCTCGGCGAACCGCGCGACATCACCATCGACGTGCGCTACGACGGCGAGGACGTCGCGGCGCTCGCGGCGTCGCTCGGCATGGGCGAGGACGAGCTCGTCGACTGGCACACGTCGACCACCTGGGTCGCCGCGTTTGGCGGCTTCGCCCCCGGCTTCACCTACTGCGTGCCCGAGGACGCCTCGCGCGCGCTCGAGGTGCCGCGCCGCGACACCCCGCGCACCGCCGTGCCCGCGGGCGCCGTTGCGCTCGCCGGCGAGTTCTCCGCGGTCTACCCGCGCACCTCGCCCGGCGGCTGGCAGCTCATCGGCACGACGAACACGCCGATGTGGGACTCCACCGCCACCCCGCCCGCGCTCGTCGCGCCTGGCGACCGCGTGCACTACCGCGCCGTCGACGCGCTGCCGGGCGACGCCGAGCTCGCCCACAAGCACCTCGCCACCCCGCCACGCCGGCCCGTGTTCACCCTCGACGACGCCGGCCTGCAGACGCTCTACCAGGACCTCGGCCGCCAGGGCAACGGGAACTTAGGCGTGACGACGTCCGGTTCCGCCGACCGCGCCTCCGCCCGCACGGCGAACTCCGCGGTGGGCAACAAGCGCAACGCCACGCTGCTGGAAAACGTCGGCGGGTGCGCGCTCACGGCGCTCGCCGAGACGGTCGTGTGCGTCACCGGCGCCGACGCGGACGTCACCGTCGGCGGGCGGCCCGTGCCGCTGGCCACGCCGACGATTGTGCCGGCGGGGGCGGAGCTCGTCGTGAAGCAGCCGCGCCTGGGCTTCCGCAACTACATCGCCGTGCGCGGCGGGCTCATCGCCGACACCGAGCTCGACTCCGCGGCGACCGACATGCTCTCCGGCCTCGGCCCGAAGCCGCTCGCCGCCGGCGACACCATCGCGATGGCGCTCACGCAGCCGCAGTCCGCGAACTCGCTGCTGTCCAACCCGCTGCGCGTCGAGCGCGTCGGCGGCGACGTCGTGGGCACCGTGCGCTGCGTCCTCGGCCCACGCGACGACTGGTTCGGCGAGGCGGCCGTCGAGCAGTTCTTCTCCACCACCTTCACCGTCACCGGCGAATCCAACCGCGTGGGCCTGCGCCTCGAATCCGACGTGCCGATCACCCGCACCCGCGACGGGGAGCTGCCGAGCGAGGGCATGGTCGCCGGCTCCGTGCAGATCCCGCCCAACGGTCAGCCGGTACTTTTTCTCCGTGATCACGCCGTGACCGGCGGATATCCCGTCATCGCGACCGTGATCAACGAGGACGTCGACATTGCGGCGCAGCTGCCGCCCGGCGGTAAACTCCGCTTCGAGCGCTATCCCATTGCAAAGGACTAATACATGACTTTGAACGCTGTTCTCATCGCTAACCGTGGCGAGATCGCCGTCCGCATCGCCCGCACCGCGCGGGATCTGGGTGTTCGCTCGATCGCGGTCTACTCCGAGCCCGACACCGGCGCGCTGCACACCCAGGTCGCCGACGAGGCGTACCTCCTGCCCGGCAAGACGTCCGCCGAGACGTACATGAACATCCCGGCACTCATCGAGGTCGCCCACCGCGCCGGCGCCGACTGCCTCCACCCCGGCTACGGCTTCCTCTCCGAGAACGCGGACTTCGCGCGCACCGTGCGCGACGCCGGCCTGACGTGGATCGGCCCGTCCCCGGAGGCCATCGAGCTGCTCGGCGACAAGCTCTCCGCCCGCGCGCTCGCCGTCGAGGCCGACGCGCCGCTCGCCCCGGGCACCGGCGAGCCGCTGCAGACGTGGGAGGAGGCCCGCGACTTCGCCAACGAGTACGGCATGCCCATCGCCATCAAGGCCGCGTTCGGCGGCGGCGGGCGTGGCCTCAAGGTCGTCTTCGACGAGGACGACATCGAGGAGGGCTTCGCCTCCGCCGGCCGCGAGGCGAAGGAGGCGTTCGGGCGCGGCGAGTGCTACGTGGAGAAGTTTCTCGTCCACCCGCGCCACGTCGAGGCGCAGGTGCTTGCCGACGCCCACGGCAACGTCGCCGTCCTCGGCACCCGCGACTGCTCCACGCAGCGCCGCTTCCAGAAGCTCATCGAGGAGGCCCCCGCGCCGTTCCTCACCGACGAGCAGCGCACCGCCATCGAGGAGGGCGCGCGCGAGATCTGCCGCAAGGCCGGCTACCAGTCCGCGGGCACGGTCGAGTACATCGTCTCGGAGGACGGCACCGTGTCGTTTTTGGAGGTCAACACCCGCGTGCAGGTGGAGCACCCCGTCACCGAGGCCGTGACCGGCGTGGACATCGTCGCCGAGCAGTTCCGCATCGCCGACGGCAAGCCGCTCTCGTTCGCCGAGGGGAATGACGCCGAGGGGAATGACGCGGACGGCGGGATCGACCCGTCGATACGCGGGCACGCCTTCGAGTTCCGTATCAACGCGGAGGATGTCACGAACGGCTTCGCGCCCTCGCCGGGGACGGTTACGCGTTTCGACGTACCTACCGGCCCCGGCATCCGCGTCGACACGGGCGTGCGCACCGGCGGCGAGATCCCGCCGTACTACGACTCGCTCATGGGCAAGCTCATCGTGTGGGGCCCGGACCGCGACACCGCCCTGCGGCGCGCCGAGCAGGCGCTTGCTGAGTTCGAGATCGAGGGCGTGCGCACCGTGCTGCCGTTCCACCGCGACATGGTGATCGCGCCCGAGCTCACCGGCGACTCGCTCGACGTCTACACCGACTGGGTGGACCACAACTACTCGCCGTCCGCGCGCCACAACGGCGTGGACATCGAGCACCTGTACGACGAGCGCCGCAACATCGTCGTCGAGATCGACGGGCAGCTGCACACGATCGGCTTCCCCGTCTCCCTGCTCGGTGCCAGCGGCGCGGGCGCGACGGATGGTGCGGGTGCCGCGGACGCCCCGGCCGGCGACGCGGCGGGCGCGGTGACCACAAAGTACGAGGCGACCATCGTCGAGTGGCTCGTCAGCGACGGGGACGTCGTGGCGCAGGGCGACCCGATCGCCACCATCGAAGCGATGAAGATGGAGTCCGCGATCAAGGCGCCGCGCGACGGGCAGATCTCGCTCGCGGCGAAGCAGGGCGAGCGCGTGAAGGCGAACGCCACGATCGCGACGATTTCGTAGGCGTTGGCGCTCCCCTAACCAGCGCCTCGGTTGCTACCGGGGCGCTTTTTCGTACCCGAAGAGTTGGTCCATCGCCCCGCGGTCGGAGTTTTTCACCGGGACCCCGCCGGGCGAGATCCACGTGGGCGCGCCGCGGATCATCGCGATGCGCCCGCGCACGCTGCGCCACGGATCGTCGTCATTGACCCGGTTGTGGTACCGACACAACGGCGCGAGGTTGTCCACGTTCGTCTCCCCGCCGTGCTTCCACGCCGTCACGTGGTGGATCTCGCACGCCTCCGCCCCGTGCCGGCACCCCGGAAACGCACACACCGGCATCGAAAGCCGCGCCAAATCCCGCTGCTTCCCATTCGCCAACCGCTGCGTGCGATACAAGTTCACCGCACCCGCCGCCGGGTGAAACGCCGCCACCTCAAGCTCCTCGCCGAACTCCAAGGCGAGAAACTTAGCCCCCGTCATCGTCGTGCCGTCCGTCATCGCCAGCACAACATCATCGCCCTCGCCCGCCAAGATCCGGGTAAACGCCGGCAACGGCACAAGCACCATCGGCCGGGGCGCCGCCGCAGGGATCCCGCCGTCGCCGAAGAAGCGCTCCACCAAGTTATCCGCAAGCTGCTGCGCCGCAGGCTTCGACGGGTCAATCCCCTGCCGGCCGGCGTGCTCCATGTCGGCCATCTCGCGCTCGTCGTAGGTCAAGTGCAGCGTGCGCTTACCCCGCCGCGACGGGCCGAACTTCGCCTGGTTGACCGCCGGCGCCTCCTCGGCCGGGACAAGCTCGCGCGCCGCCTTCTCGATCGCCGCATAACCCCCCGCAACCCCCAGCAGCGCCAGGCGCAACCCCCACCGCTGCCCCGCGTCCGTCACCGGCTTGATGCGCCGCTCGATGAGCGCGAGCTCGTCGAGGGAACGCCCCCGCGCCAACCGCACCGCGTCGCGCTGCTTGCGCGTGAACTTCGTCACCCCGAAATACACCTCACGCAGACGCGCCCACGCCCGCGCCCGCCCCGGCTCCACACCGGCGGCAAGCGCGACATCGAGGTCGAAATGATCCAGCGTCTCCAACGCCGCGACCGACATCGCCTCAATCAACGCATCAAACGGATTCATGGGCCCAGACTCGCAAGGCCGGCGCCGCCCCCGCAAGACCCCACCCGAATTCTGTGGATAACCATGACTCCGAGGGCGACGAATTATCCACAGTCGACCCCGTTATGGAACCTGGTAGGCGAGATCGCGCGCGTCAGTGACGAGCATCTTGCCCGGCGCGTGGCAGATCGCCAGCTCCGGCTTCGACGACATGACGATCGACTGCGGCGTCACCCCGCACGCCCAGAACACCGGCACGGTCCCGGCGGGGATGTCGACGGCCTCGCCGAAGTCCGGCGCGTCCAAGTCGCGAATGCCTATCGACGCCGGATCGCCCACGTGCACCGGCGCCCCGTGCACGGCCGGGTAGCGCGACGTGATGCGCACCGCGTCCGCAACCTGCGACGCCGGGATCGGTCGCATGGACACGACCATCTTCCCGGAGAACACCCCGGCGGGTTCGCAGTCGATGTTGGTGAGGTACATCGGCACGTTGCGGCCCTGCGCGATGTGGGCGACGGGCACGCCGTTGTCAAGCAGCGCCTGCTCGAAGGTAAAGGAGCAGCCGATGAGGAACGCGACGGTGTCCTCGGTCCAGTAGGCGGTGGCGTCCGTTGGTTCGTCGATAAGTGACCCGTGCGAAAAGACGCGGTAGGCGGGGATGTCCGTGCGGATGTCGCCGCAGGCGAGCAACGGCGAGGCGACCTGGCCGGGCTCGAGCACGCCGAGGATCGGGCACGGCTTCGGGTTGCGCTGGGCGAACAGCAGGAAGTCGAATGCGTAGCGTTTGTCCAGCGCGATGAGGTTGGCCTGCGCGTAGCCGGCGCTGTAGCCCGCGGTGGTGGCGACGTCGCGCTCGCGAAATAGCGCGCGCGCCTGCGCCGGGGTCATGGTCGAGGGCTGCATGGCTAGAGATCGGACAGCTTGGCCAGCGACGAAACACCCATCCAAACCGTGCCGGCGAAGACGATGATGCCGAAGATAGTGAGCCACTTCGGGTGCTTGTAGCCCTTGAGCAAGTCCTTGCGGAAGATCGCCGCGAAGAGCACGACACCGAAGCCGATGGGCAGGATGATGCCGTTGAACGCGCCGGCGAAGATGAGCAGCTTCTGCGGCGTCTGCTGCAGCACCAGGAAGATCACCGCGGAGATGAGGATGAAGCCGACCGTAATCCAGCCGCGCTTCTTTTCGTCGAAGCCCTGCTTGGTCATGAAGGACACGGACGTGAACGACGCGCCGACGACCGAGGACAGGCCCGCCGCCCACAGCACAAGGCCGTAGGAGCGGCGGCCGAACTCGCCGGCGGCCGCGTAGAAGACGTCCGGGCCGACGTTGTCCTTGGACACCGCCGCGCCGCCGGCGATGACGCCGAGCACCGCGAGGAAGAGCAGGATGCGCATGATGCCGGTGACGATCACGCCGGAGACGGAGGACTTTGACAGGTAGTCGGCGTTTTCGGGGCCGGTGTGCCCGGCGTCGATGAGGCGGTGCACGCCCGCAAACGTGATGTAGCCGCCGACGGTGCCGCCGGTGATGGACGTCAGCGCGAGGACGGAGAACTGATCCGGCGCCACGGTCTGCTTCAGCGCGTCGCCGACCGGCGGGTTGGAGCTGAACGCGACGTAGATCATGAGCCCGATCATCACCGCGCCGAGGACCGCCACGATGCGGTCGAGGGCGACGCCCGCGCGCTTGGACAGGAACACGACGATCGCGATGGCAGTGGAGATCGCCGCGCCGACGCGGGTGTCAATGCCGAACATGATGTTCAGGCCCATGCCGGTGCCGCCGACGTTGCCGATGTTGAACACGAGACCGCCCAGCGCGACCAGGCCGGCGAGCACCCAGCCGAGGCCGGGGAGGATTGCGTTGCCCAGTTCGTTTGCGCGCAGGCCCGAGACGCCGAGGATGCGCCAGACGTTGAGCTGGATCGCGATGTCCACGATGATCGAGATCGCGATGGCGCACGCGAACGCCGCCCCGAGGTCGATGGTGAACTTGCCGGTCTGGGTGAGAAAGCCCGGGCCGATGGCGGAGGTGGCCATGAGGAAGATGGCGCCGACCATCGGGCCGATGCCGCGCGCGGCGGCCGGGGGCTTGGCGTTGGCGGCGGTGGTACCGCCGTCTGCGGGAGTGGTCATGGTGGCCTCCCCTTTCGTGTGCGTGAAAATGTGACGGAGGAGATATTAAGCCATCACTGCGCCCCCGATGACATCTTTCGGCGCAGGGGTCACCCCTCGAGGCGTTCGCCCAGCTCCAGCCACTCCATCTCGTACTCCTCGCGGGCGCCGCGCGCCGCCGAAAGCTCCTTCGTCTTCGCGCCGATCGCCTCGAAGTCGCCGGCCTCGGACAGCGCCGCGATCTCGGCTTCGAGCGCCGCCGCGCGCTCGTCCTCCTTCGCGATCTTTCGCTCCAGCGCGTTCATCCGCTTGCGCAGCTCGCGCTCCTCCTGCGAGCTCAGGGCCGGTTGCGTATCGACGACCTCCGGACGCTCCTCCCCCAAATCCAGCGTGCCCGCGGCCTGCGACTCCGCGGCGCGGCGGTCGAGGTACTGCTGGATGCCGCCCGGCAGGTTGGTGAGTGTGCTGTCGCCGAACAGCGCGTAGGTGGTGTCGGCGATGCGCTCGATGAGGTAGCGGTCGTGAGAGATGACGACGAGCGTGCCAGGCCACGAGTCGAGGAGGTTTTCCAGCTCCTGGAGGGTGTCGATGTCGAGGTCGTTCGTGGGCTCGTCGAGCAGCAGGACGTTCGGCTCGGCCATGAGCACGCGGGTGAGCTGGAGGCGGCGCCGCTCGCCGCCGGAGAGGTCGCGCACGGGGGTGCGCTGGCGTTTCGGGGAGAAGCCGAGGCGCTCGGCGAGCTGCGAGGCGGACAGCTCCTTCTTGCCCAGCTGGATGTAGGTGGCCACGTCCTCGACCGAGTCGATGACGCGGCGCTCCGGGTCGAGGTCGTCGAGTTCCTGGCGCAGCCAGCCAATGCGCGCGGTCTGGCCCTCGATGCGCTTGCCCGCCGCGAGCGGGTACTCCCCGGCGAGGGAACGCAGCAGCGTCGTCTTGCCGGAACCGTTCACGCCGACGAGCCCGATCCGCTCGCCCGGCGCGAGGCGCCAGGTGAGGTGGTCGACTAGCGTGCGCCCGTCGGGGGCGTCGATGCGCGCGTCCTCGAGCTCGATGACGACGCGGCCTTGGCGCTGCTTCGAAAACGCCATGAGCTCGACGGTGTCGCGCGGCGGCGGCACGTCCTTGATGAGGGCCTCGGCGGCCTCGATGCGGTAGCGCGGCTTCGACGTGCGCGCGGGCGCGCCGCGGCGCAGCCAGGCGAGCTCCTTGCGGGCGAGGTTTTGACGGCGCTGCTCGATGGCGTCGGCCTGGCGGGCGCGCTCGGCGCGGGCGAAGGTCCAGTCGTTGTAGCCGCCCTCGTAGACGTCGACGGCGCCGTCGTGGACCTCCCACGTGAGGTTCGCCACCGTGTCGAGGAACCAGCGGTCGTGCGTGACCACGACGACGGCGACCTTGCGGGACAACAGGTGGTCGGCAAGCCACTGCACGCCCTCGACGTCGAGGTGGTTTGTCGGCTCGTCGAGCACGACGAGGTCGAGGTCCTGCACGAGCGCCGCGGCGAGGTTGACGCGCCGGCGCTCCCCGCCGGAGAGCTGGCCCACCGGCGTGTCCAGGCCGAGCTCGACGACGCCGGTGCCCTGCAGCACCTCGCGCACCTTCGCGTTCGACGCCCACTCGAAGGTCTGCAGCCCCAGTGGCTCGACGACGGCTTGGCCGACCGTGAGGGCGTCGTCAAGCGAGAAGCGCTGGGTGACCACCGCCATGCGCAGGTCGGAGGTGTGGGAGACGCGGCCGCTGTCCGGCGGCTCGATGCCGGTGAGGACCTCGAGCAGCGTGGTCTTGCCGCCGCCGTTGACGCCGACGATGCCGATGCGCTCGCCGGACTGCACGCCGAGCGAGACGCCGTCAAGCAGGGTTTTTAGCCCCCACGTCTTGGAGACGTTTTCCAGGTTGATCAGGTTAGCCATAGGCTCCCAATGTTACGCAGGCAGCAGCGCGTGCAGCCCCCTCGCCCGCTGGAGTTGCGCGACGATGTGCGCGCAGGCCAGCGCGTCCGAATCCGCACGGTGGTGGTTGAGCCGGAACCCCGGCGCGCAGTAGGCGGCGACGGTGGGCAGGGTGTGGTCCGCGAGCTCGGGCATGAGGCGGCGGCTCGTGCGGCAGGTGCAGTAGAACGCCTCCGGGTACGTGCCGGTGAAGTAGTAGCGGTCGAGCCCGCGCCACACCGACGCGTCGAACGTGGCGTTGTGCGCGTAGACCGGCGCGGACCCGACGAACTCGACGACCCGGTCGGCGATGTCGAACCAGCTCGGCGCGTCCTCGACGTCGCCGCGGTCGATGCCGTGGATGTGGCTGAACTCGAAGACGATGTGCTCCTCCGGCGGGCGCAGGTACGTGCACAGCGTATCGACGACGTCCCCGCCCGCGACCTTCACCAGCGCCACCTGGCACGCCGACGCGCCGGCGACGCGGTTCGCGGTTTCGAAGTCGACGGCGACGAACTCGTCGCGCAGCAGCTCGCTGCGCCGCGGGATCCACTTCGCCGGCGCGCCCGCCCGACCCCTGCGCGCGGGCGCGGCGGGCGCAGCGGCTGGGTCAGCGAGGTCGGCGAGGCTCGTCTCCACGTGGGAGGTGTTGCCGTCGAGGTAGTTGCGCGTGGCGTCGAGCAGAGACATGCCCGGCACCTTACCGGCCCCGCCGACCGCCGCCGCGCGCGGCTAGCACACTCGTTCGACGACGGCGCCCCCGTCCGGCCCTTCAGCGACGAAGACCTCCGCCCCGTCGAACTCCGCGGCGAGGTGCTCGGCGGCCCAGCGGGCGTGCTCCGCGTCGTCGCAGAGCACCGCGACCGTGGGCCCGGAGCCGGAGACGACGGCGCGGCGACCCGCCTCACCGGCCGCTTCGAGCAGGCCGCGCAGGACCGGGCGCATCTGCAGCGCCGGCGCCTCGAGGTCGTTGTGCAGCGCGGCCGCAACGCGGGTGGCGTCGCCGGCGGTGAGCGCCTGCGACAGCTCCGCTGTGTTGAGGTGCGGGACGAGGGCGGGGTTGGTGTGCCGGAGGTCGTCGAGAAGCGAGAACGCCTCGCCGGTGGGGATGCCGATCTTCGGGTTGACAAAGACCCAGTGCAGCCGGCCGCGCGAGAGCATCGGCGCGAGCTCGTCGCCGCGGCCCGTGCCGAGCGCGGTGCCGCCGGCGAGCGCGAACGGCACGTCCGCGCCGAGCGAGGCCGCGAACTCGTGGAGCGCCTCGGGCGGCAGCGCCGCGCCGTATTCCGCGGCAAGCGCGTTCGCGGCGACGAGCGCGGCGGCGGCGTCCGCGGACCCGCCGGCCATCCCGCCGGCGACGAAAACGCGCTTGTCCACCTCGATGCGCACCTTCGGCAGCGCCACGCCCGCGCGCGCGGCGACGGCCTCGACGGCGCGCCACGCGAGGTTTTTCGGCCCATCGATGTCCTCGCCCGGCCGGTCGACGAAAAACGTCGTGCGCATCGACTCGACGACAGGCCCCGCCCCCGGCTCGCCCACGACGGCGAGGCGCACCGTCTCGCGCCGGTCCACCGCGTGGAAGACGCTCACCAGGTCGTGGTAACCGTCCGCGCGCGCCTCGCCGACGCCGAGGTGGAGATTCACCTTGCCCGGCGCGGACGCCACAATCTCACGCACCACGGCGGGCCTCCCCGAGCCGGACGAAGTCGTCCACGGTGAGCTTCTCGCCGCGCAGGCCCGGGTCGATCCCGGCCGCGCGCAGCGCCTCCTCCGCGTCCGCCGCCGAGCCGTAGAGCGGCGCGAGCGTTGAGCGCAGCGTCTTGCGGCGCTGGGCGAACGCAGCGTCGACCAGCGGGAACACGGCGTCGCGCAGGTCACGGGGGTGGCCGGAGGTGACGTCGATACGCACGAGCCCCGACTCGATGTTCGGCGCCGGCCAAAAGACGTTTTTGCCGATCGTCCCGGCGCGCGAGACGTCGCCGTAGAACGCGGCCTTGACGCTGGGCACGCCGTACACCTTCGAGCCGGGCGTTGCGGCGAGGCGGTCGGCGACCTCCTTTTGCACCATGACGAGCACTCTGCGTATCGACGGCAGCTCCGCCAGCAAATGCAGCAGCACCGGCACCGACACGTTGTAGGGCAGGTTGGCGACCAGGGCCGTCGGCTCTGCGCCGACCGCGGCGAGGTCGGCCCGGCGCGCCTGGAGCGCGTCGGTGTTGATGACGGCGAGGCGGTCGGCGAACTCCGGCGCGCGCTCGGCGACGGTGCGCGGCAGGCGGCCGGCGAGGCGCGGATCGATCTCGAGGGCGGCGACGCGCGAGACCGTGTCCACGAGCCCGAGCGTGAGCGAGCCGAGGCCGGGACCGACCTCGACGACGACGTCGTCCGGCTCGAGCTCCGCCGCCGCGACGATCATGCGCACCGTGTTCGGGTCGTGGAGGAAGTTCTGGCCCAGCTTCTTCGTGGGCGTGACGTCGAGCTCGGCCGCAAGCTCGCGGATCTCCGCGGGGCCGAGCAGCTGCGACTGCGCCATCTAGCGGATGCCCAAGCGGGCGGTGCAGGCCGGCCAGGCGCCCCAGCCCTGTGCCGCCTGGACGCGCTCGGCGACGGCGATCTGTTGCTCGCGGGTAGCCTGGTCGGCGCTCGGTGCGTAGGCGGTGCCGCCGTAGCCGGCCCAGGTAGACGGGGTGAACTGCAGGCCGCCCTGGAAGCCGTTGCCGGTGTTGATCGCCCAGTTGCCGCCGGACTCGCACGCAGCGATGGAGTCCCACACGCTGCCGTCGGCCACGGACGGGGCCGCGGCACCCGTGTTGCCGGAGGCCGCCTGCGCCTTCTTCGTGCCGCGCGCGATGACGGCCGGCTTGGCCTTCTTCACTTCCTTCTCGCCCGCGACGCCCTCGGCCTCGACGACGCCGTTGACGGTCACGGTGCGGTGGATGACCTTCGTCTCGCCCTGCACGGCCTCGCGGCGGACCTTCTCGGTGCCCTCGTCGAGCGTGTCGTCGTCGACGTACTCGGCCGGTGCCTCGACGACGACGGTCTCCGGGCGGTCCGTCGTGGTCACGCGATCGAGGACGATCTCCATACCCGGCGTGATCGGGTCGGTGAGCGCGTGGTTGAGGCGGTCGTCGGAGTCGAACGTGACGCCGCGGGCGGCGAGCAGCTCACCGACGGTCTTCGCGGCCGCGGAGACGTAGACGAGGTTGCCGCCGTCGCGCAGCGCGACGATCTTCGGCGTGGTCACCGCAACGTTGAGGCCGTCGGTGACCGGCTGGTCACGGTCGACGTCGAGCGCCGCCGCGCCGGCCACGCCCGCCTGATCGAGCAGCTCACCGACCGTGCTCGCGGTAGACGTGAGCTGCTGCGCCACGCCGTCGACGACCACGGCGACCGGCTTCGCGGTGCGCACCGTCACCGTGTCGCCGCTGGCCAGCTTCTCCTCCGGGGCCGGGTAGACGAGGTCCTGCGGCGCCACCTCGACGCCCGCGGCCTGCAGCGCGCCCGCGACGTCCCCCGCGTAGGTGCGCACGTGCTGCGCCTCGCCGTTGACGTCAACGGTGACCTGCTTCTGCGCGGCCACCGCGGTGCCCGCCGCGCCGACGAGCGCGGCGCCGGCGACGGTGCCGGCCGCGACGCGCCTCGCTGCCGAGTTCTTCGGGTTGATCCGCTTCATCTGACGGGACATGCGTGCATCCTTCACGACGGTGCTGGGAGTGAACCCGGGTAACAATACGGTAACGCCCGCCCGGTTTCAAGGCCTTGCCCGCGCCTATGTGTCGAGGTCACACCCCATAGACCCGGGAAAACGTCTCTCCAATCTCACGAGCCACATCGGCCACTTCCATGCCCCTCGCATCGGCGAGAACGCGCGCGGTGTGGCCGATGAGCGACGGCTCGTTGCGCGCCCCGCGGAACGGCTCCGGCGTCATGTACGGCGCGTCCGTCTCCACGAGCAGCTGCCCGGGCGGGGCGAGCCGCGCCGCCTCGCGCAGCTCCTCGTTGCGCTTGAACGTGACGTTGCCGGCGAAGCTGAGCACGTAGCCGCGCTCGATCGCCTCGCGCGCCACGTCGAGCGGGGACGAGAAGCAGTGCAGGATGACGTGCTCCGGTCGCGGCGCGTCGTCGAGGATGCGCAGCATCGCCGCGTCGCCCTCCCGGTTGTGGATCATGAGCGCCTTGCCCGACTCCACGGCGAGCTCGATGTGCCAGCGAAACGCCTCCTCCTGCACCTCGAGCGGGGCGGTTCCCTCGGCGTCGTGGGTGAGCCAGTACGTGTCGATGCCGGTCTCCCCCACCGCCACGCAGCGCTCGTCGGCGGCCATGGCGGTGAGGCGGACGCGTGCGGCGTCGTCAAGCTCGAGCGCCCTCGTCGGGTGGATCGCGCACGCCGCGAACACCCGCTCGTGCATGTGCGCGGCCGCGAGCGCGTCCTCCGCCTCCGCGAGCCCGTCGCCGACGGTGCACATCCGCTCCACCCCGGCGGCCAGCGCGCGGCCCACGATTGCGTCGACCTCCTCCTGCGTGCGCGCGCCGCAGGAGGCGAGGTGGGTGTGGGCGTCGACGAGGCCGGGGATCGGCTCGGCGGGCACGGGAGTGGGACGAGGTTTCTTCTTGCTCATACGATGCAGACTATGGCATTTGCAGACATCGACTCAGCTACCCAGACCCAAATCGACGCCGACCTCGCCGAAGCCGCCGGCCGCGGCGTCAACGGCTCCCCCGCCGACATCGTCGGGTCCTTCGAGGCGGAACTCGCCGACTACCTCGCGCTCCCCCTCGACGCGCGCCGCTCCTACCCACGCGGCGAGACCGCGCGCCTCTACGGCACCGCGCTCGGCCAGGCGCTCGTTCGCGAGGGCTTCTCGTGGCAGTTGCTTAGCGACGCCTACGGCACCGACCTCGTCGTCGTCAAAGACCCGGGCGGGCCCGGCGAGAAGTACACCGCGCCGCTTGTCGTCGTGGACCAGCGCTTCGAGGACGAAGAGCCCGGAAAGCTCACGGAGTTCCTCGGGCAGTTCCTGTAGCGCGGGCGGCGCCCCCTCACCACGCCCCCGCACCACGCCCGCACCACGCCCCCACCGCCCCAAAACCGCGGATCCAGCTACTAAGACCCAGCTAATCGGCTCTGGATGGCGATTAGCTGGGTCCTGGTAGCTGGATCTGCCGAACTGGGGCGCCGACCCGGGCTCGGACGTCGCCCGCCGCCGACCCCCTACTGCACCGGCGCCCACTCCGGGCCGGTCTCGCCGAGCTCCGGGTCGAGCTTCGCGATGAGCGGCTCCGGCTTCGCAAGCGGCGTACCGGGGACGGCGTCCACGCGCTGCCACACGGCCTGCTGCTGGGTGTAGTCGCCGGTGATGGTGAGGTAGGTCTGCCCCTTCTCGGGCAGGCCGACGCCGACGAGGTTGTAGTCCGCGTCGTCCACAACCTCCTCCACGCGCGGCTCGGCGGCCCACACCCCGGTGCGGCCGAGGGTCTCGTGCACCTTCTGGGCGGTGTGCGGGAGGAACGGGGTGAGCATGGCGTTGCAGTCGCTGACCACCTGCAGCGCGGTCCACAGCACGGTGGCCAGGCGCTCGCGCTGGGCATCGTCCTTCGCCAGCTTCCACGGCTCCTGCTCCGCGATGTAAGCGTTGGCCTCGCCGACAACGTGCATGACTTTCGTGATGGCGGCCTTGAAGTGCGCCTTCGCCAGGTCGGCGCCGGCCGTGTCGAACGTCTCGGCGGCGAGGGCGAGGATGCGCTCGTCGGCGTCTTCAAGCTCGCCCGGCACGGGGACCTGCCCGAAGTTCTTGTGCGCCATGGACACGGTGCGGTTGACCAGGTTGCCCCACCCGTTGGCCAGCTCGTTGTTCACGCGGCGAACGAACTCGTCCCAGGTGAAGTCGGTGTCGTTGTTCTCCGGGCCGGCGACGGCGATGAAGTAGCGCAGCGGGTCGGGGCCGAACTCCTTGAGGAAGTCCTTGACGTAAATGACCACGCCCTTCGACGAGGAGAACTTCGAGCCGGACATGGTGAGGAACTCGGAAGAGACGACCTCGGTGGGCAGGTTCAGCTCGCCGAGCTCGTGGGCCTCGCCGCCCTTCGAGCCCTTGCCGGCGTAACCGAGCAGCTCCGCGGGCCAGATCTGGGAGTGGAACGTGATGTTGTCCTTGCCCATGAAGTAGTAGCCGGGCGTGGCAGGGTCCTGCCAGAAGTCCTTCCACGCGTCCGGGTTGCCGGAGCGGTGGGCCCACTCGATGGAGGCGGACAGGTAGCCCACCACGGCGTCGAACCAGACGTAGAGCTTCTTCGACGGGTTGTCCTGCCAGTCCTCCACCGGGATCGGGATGCCCCAGTCGATGTCGCGCGTCATCGCACGCGGGCGCATGTCCTCGAGCAGGTTGAGCGAGAACTTCAGCACGTTCGGGCGCCAGTCCTCGCGGGTGGACAGCCACGCTTCGAGCGCGCCGTGCAGCGCGGGCAGGTCGAGCATGTAGTGCTCGGTCTCGATGAACTCCGGGGTCTCGCCGTTGATCTTGGACACCGGGTTGATCAGGTCCGCCGGGTCGAGCTGGTTGCCGCAGGTGTCGCACTGGTCGCCGCGGGCGTCGGTGGCGCCGCAGATCGGGCAGGTGCCCTCGATGTAGCGGTCCGGGAGCGTACGGCCTGTCGACGGCGAGATCGCACCCTTCGTGGTCTCCTTGACCATGTAGCCGTTGTCGTTGAGGCCCCGGAACAGCTCCTGCACCACCGCGTAGTGGTTGCGGGTGGTGGTGCGGGTGAACAGGTCGTAGGACAGGCCGAGGCCAGCGAGGTCCTCAACGATCTGGGCGTTGTAGCGGTCCGCGAGCTCCTTGACGGTCACGCCTTCCTTGTCCGCCTGCACGAGCAGGGGCGTGCCGTGCTCGTCGGTACCGGAGACCATGAGCACGTTCTTGCCGGTCATTCGCTGGTAGCGGGCGAAGACGTCGGAGGGCACGCCGAAGCCGGCGACGTGGCCGATGTGGCGCGGGCCGTTGGCGTACGGCCAGGCAACGCACACAAGAACGTTTTGGTTGGTCTCAGCAGCAGTCATGCCAACCAGCATAAGTTATGGCCCCGCGCGGCACGGAAATGCCGGCGGGGCCGAAACCGGAGGGCGTCGTCAAGCGAAATTCGCTACTTCGCGCGCGGCTTGAGGCACGCGAGGCGTGCCCGACCCCTACCCCCGCGCCGCGAGCGCCGCGTCGTAGAGGTCCCCCACCTTCACGCCGTGCTCCTTGGCCACCCGTTTCACCGCGTCCTTGAGGCGCTCGCCCGTATCGACGAGCTCCGCCACCTGCCCGACCAAATCCTCCGGCTCGCGCTGCTCGGTCTCCCCGCCCTCGATGACGAGCGTGATCTCCCCGCGCACGCCCCCGGCCGCCCACTCGGCCAGCTCGCCGAGGGTGCCGCGCTTGACCTCCTCGTACGTCTTGGTCAGCTCGCGGCACACCGCGGCGCGGCGGTCGCGGCCGAGGACGCTGGCGGCGTCGATAAGCAACTGCTCAATGCGGTGCGGGGACTCGAAGCAGCACACGGCGCGGCGCTCGCCCGCGAGCGACTCGAGCCACGCCCGGCGCGCGCCGGGCTTGCGGGGCGCGAAGCCGTCGAAGATGAAGTGTCCGACGTTGAGGCCGGACAGCGCGAGCGCCGTGGTCACCGCCGACGGCCCGGGGATGCAGGTGACCGGGACGCCCGCGTCGTGCGCGGCGGCGACGATGGAGTGGCCGGGGTCGGAGACGAGCGGCATGCCGGCGTCGGTGACCACGAGGACGGTGCCGGTGCGCGCCGCGTCGAGGAGGTCCTGCGCGCGGGCGTCCTCGTTGTGGTCGAAGTTGGACACGACGCGCCCGGTGATCTCCACCTCGAGCGCGGCGGCGAGCGCCCGGGTGCGGCGGGTGTCCTCCGCGGCGACGACGTCCGCGCTGCCGAGCGCGTGGGCGAGGCGCGGCGAGGCGTCCGCGATGTTGCCCAGCGGGGTGGCCGCGAGCACGATCCCGGTCGGCGGGAGCGACGCCGCGACATCGGCCTCGGTACCGGCCGCGGCGTCGGCCTCGGTGGCGAAGGAATCGTGCGGGGCGGACATAGAGGTAAAGCATACGCGCCAGGCGCTAGTATCTTCGTCCGTGACCACTATCGCGAGCACAGCACACGAAACCAACGGACCGGACCACGCACCCGGTGCGGCGGCTGTCGGCGCAGCAAGCGGGCTGCACCCGAAGCGGCCCGCCCCGAGCGCGCCGGTGACCACCCCCTGGACGCGGCGCGACACCGTCGCCGTGACGGTCATCGGCTTGCTCGCGGCCTTCACGCGCTTCCTCGGGCTGACCGAGCCGACAAGCTCCGGCACCCCTGTCTTCGACGAGAAGCACTACGTGCCGCAGGGCTGGGACATGGTGCGCGACCGGTTCAACCCGGTCCTCGGCGGCATCGAGTCCAACCCCGCCTACGGCCTCGTCGTGCACCCGCCGCTGGGCAAGCAGCTGCTCGCCATGGGCGAGACGGTCTTCGGCTACACCCCGCTCGGCTGGCGCATCATGACCGCGCTGTTCGGCGTCGCCGTCATCGTCTTCACATTCCTGCTCGCCCGGCGCGTGAGCCAGTCCACCAGCATCGCCGTCCTCGCCGGCGTCATCGCGCTGTGCGACGGCGTGCTGCTCGTGTCCGCGAAGTTCGGCATGCTCGACGTCTTCCAGGTGCTCTTCATCGTCATGGCCGCGTGGACCATTGCCGGTGACATGCGCCAGGTACACGAGCGCTGGCACGATGCGTGGCTCGCCGGCAAGCTCGAGACCGCCGGCCCGTACGGCCCGCGCCTGGGCTTCCGCTGGTGGCGCTTCGCCACCGGCGTGCTGCTCGGCCTCTCACTGTCGGTGAAGTGGTCGGGCCTGATCATGTTCTTCGGCCTGCTCTCCTCGTTCTGGGATCTCTTCTTGCGCCGCCGCTACGGCGTTGAGAAGCCGATTGCGGGCACGCTGCTTCGCGACGTCCCTCCGGCCCTCGCGTCCCTCGTCCTCGTGCCCGTGGTGCTCTACCTCTGGTCCTGGCGCGCCTGGTTCGCCTCCGAGACCTCGGTGTACCGCCACTCGCTGTCCGACGGCACCATCGCCGGCTCCGAGTGGCCGTGGCTGGAGAACCTGCCCGAGCCGGTCGCCGGCTGGCTGTACTACCACCTCTCGGTGCTCAAATTCCACGCGTCGCTGACGTCGTCCTCGGGCCACCACCACCCGTGGGACTCCAAGCCGTGGGCGTGGCTTGTCTCCGCGCGCCCGATCCTCTACTACTCCGCCACCGACTTGGACTGCTCCATGGCGTCCGGCGACGGGAAGTGCCGGGAGATGATCTACATGTTTGGCACCCCCGCCATCTGGTGGCTCACCGTCCCGGTGCTGCTCTGGGCGTGCTACGTGTGGCTCACCCGCAAGGACTACCGGGTGATCGTGCCGGTGATCGCCTTCGCCGCGGGCTTCCTGCCGTGGCTGGCCGCGTTCGACCGCCAGATGTACTTCTTCTACGCCACCGCGCTCGTGCCGTTCACCATCGTCCTCATCGCGCTCATGCTGGGCAACGTCGCCCAGAAGGGCGGGCCGGTGACGTGGAGCTGGGTGAACAAGCTCGCTGGCGTGGAGTTGCGCTGGGGGCAGCTCGCGGTGATCGTCTACATCGCGCTTGTGGTGGCCAGCTTCCTCTACTGGTCCCCGATCCTCTACGGCTACATGATCCCGGATTCCTGGTACGAGTCCATCATGTGGCTGCCGAGCTGGAAGTAGCCCTGGCACGGGCGCGGCCGGGGAGCTAGCTCGGGTTCGCGTCGAGCATCCGCCACGCCCTGCGCCACGCACCGCCGCGGTCGGCCACCCAGGTCCACACGAGTGCCGCGAGGCTGAGCAGCGGCACGAGCACGCCGGCGAGCTCGAACTGCCCCATTCCCAGCACGGCGTCGCGCACCGCGAAGCCGAGCGTGAACGTGAACATCGTGCCCACGATGAGCAGCACGCCCGGGATCTGCTGCGGGCGCCACGCGGTGAAGCCGAGGGCGAGCGCGACGCCGAAGCGTACCGACGCCGTCGACGCGATCACCGGCTCCTCCCCGCCCGAGACAATGAGGCGCACCGCCCAGACCACCCACACCGCCGCCATGGTCACCAGCGCGATCCTGCCCACCGCGAGACCGAGCTCGCGGCGGCGGGAGAACCGGCGCCACTCGTCGTCCACGCCGGCCAGGATCGCCGCGGACAGGTCTACCGGCGGGGCGAGCTGCGCGGGCGACCCGGCGTGCAGCTGGCGGTCGAGGGCGAGCGAGCGGTCGAGAAACGCGCGGCACTCGTCGCAGCCGGAGACGTGCGCGTCGACGATGGCGTCGTCGAGGCCGGTAGGTTCGCCGTCGATACGCGACGAAAGCGCCGCCTGGATCTCCTCGTGGCTAATCACGCGTGAGCACTCCGTCGAGGCTCGCGCGGCCGGTGCCGAAGACGACGATCATGAACAGCGACGCAGCGAGCACGAGCGTGTACTCCACCCCGCCGTCCGCGACGAAAAACCCGTTGCCCAGGTGCACAAAGTAGGTCGCGGCGAGGGCGAGCAGCGCGAGCAGCGACGCCGCAATCGTGGTGAGCAGCCCGATGGCGAGGAACGCGCCCCCGATAAGCTCCACCGTGCCCGTAAGATAGGCGGACAGCTGCGGCTGGGGCACGCCCAGGTCCGCGAACTCGCGGCCGGTGGCGCTCATCCCCGCGTCGAACCAGTGCTGGTAGCCGTGGGCGACGAACACCGCGCCGAGCACGAGGCGGAGCAGGAGCAGCGCGAAGTCGCGGACGGCGGGCCTATTCATGCCAACGAGCGTACCCGGGGAACCGAGACGCCAAAATTCGAGTCT
The DNA here is from genome assembly GCF_028609865.1 of Corynebacterium jeddahense. Lineage (NCBI taxonomy): Bacteria > Bacillati > Actinomycetota > Actinomycetes > Mycobacteriales > Corynebacteriaceae > Corynebacterium > Corynebacterium jeddahense. The sequence continues at coordinate 761,525 of NZ_CP063194.1, read as the reverse complement.
GATACGTATGACTGAACCGAACACGACACCACCAGGATCACCAATCATCGGACCCGACGGGCTCGCGCGCCCGCCGTGGGCCGCCACCGACCCCCTCTTGCGCGAGTATTACGACACCGAATGGGGCATGCCCGTCACCGACGAGCAGGGCATGTTTGAACGCGTCTGCCTCGAGGGCTTCCAGGTGGGGCTGTCGTGGCGGCTGATCCTGCAGAAGCGCGAGGCTCTGCGTGCGGCGTTCCGCGGTTTTAACCCGGAGGAGGTCGCAGGCATGAGCATCGAGCATTTGCTTGACGACGCTTCCTTGATCCGCAACCGGCGCAAACTCGAAGCAGCAGTGAAAAACGCCCAGGCAACGCTCAACCTGCGGGAACAGGGCACGCACCTGGGCGAGTTCGTGTGGTCCTACCAGCCGGCGAACACGCCGGTGCCGCGCACGATGGCGGAGGTGCCGACACGCTCGGCGGAGTCCGAGCAGCTGGCGAAGGATTTGAAGAAGCGCGGCTTCACCTTTGTGGGGCCGGTGACCATGTACGCGCTGATGGAATCCACCGGCATCATCGACACCAACCTGGTGGGCACGTGGCGCCGCGGCGCATCCGGGGTGTGGGTCTAAGCGGCGTCTAGGCGGCGTTTAGGCGGCGTTTAATCGTCGTCCGTGTCCGCGAAGGCGTCCTCGACGGAGTCGTGCTCCTCGCGGGAGGCCTCCCAAACTTCCTTGGCAGCCGAGAGGTTGATGGCGGCGATGATCGCGCCGACAACGATGTCGAACCAGGCGGTCTCCCACACGAACGTGAGCAGGCCGGCGGCGATTGAAGCGTCCTGGGTTTAGTTCCTACCTCTGCTAAGGAAGGATTGGCACTATGCCCAGAAAGTATTCCGCCGAATTCAAGGAGAAGGCGATCCATCAAGTCCTAGAGATGGTCCGTCTGGAGTCCTGCTCACGGCAACGCGCGTACGAGGAAGTCGGAGAGCTCCTTGGCGTGTCCCACCACACGTTACGCGCCTGGTACCGTGACAGCGTCGCCCATGAGCAGACGGCACCAACAGGTGGCGAAACCATGGAAGAAGAGCTCAAACGGCTACGCCGGGAAAACCGCGAGCTGAAACGAGCCAACGGAATCCTCAAGACTGCCTCGGCTTTTTTCGCGGCGGAACTCGACCGACCCACGACCAGATGATCTCCTACATCGACGAGTACAAGGAGCAATTTGGGGTCGAGGCCATCTGCCGTGTTCTGAAACAAGCAGACCGTGGATTCATCACCTCCCGCGGCTACCGTAAAGCCACCACCCGCGCCCCGAGTGCGAGGGCCTTAAGCGATAGCCTGCTTATCCCAGAGATTCAGCGCGTCCATGCGGAAAACTTCTCGGTCTACGGCATCCGCAAGATGTGGCACGCCATGAACCGTGAGGGCTTTCATATCGGCCGCGACAAGACCGCACGCCTGATGAAACTTGCAGGTGTGTCTGGTCGACGACGTGGACGCACCCCGGTGACCACGATCAGCCCTAAGGTGCCGGATCATCGTCCGGATCTTGTGCAGCGAAACTTCCGGGCCACAGCACCTGGGCGACTTTGGGTCGCCGACATTACCTATGTTCGTACCCTGTCAGGATTCGCCTACACCGCGTTTGTCATTGACGTCTACAGCCGCAAAATAGTCGGTGTTGCCACCCGATCTACGATGCGCACTGATGCGCTGCCGATGGAGGCACTGGAACATGCGTTAACGACTGCAGGGCGAATCCACGGCGACCAGCTGATACACCACAGTGACCGGGGAAGTCAGTACGTGTCACTGAAATACTCCACCGCACTGGCCGAAGCCGAGATCCGGCCGAGTGTCGGCACAGTCGGAGATTCCTATGACAACGCGCCGGCCGAGACAGTTAACGGTCGCTACAAGGCTGAACTTATCCATCCTCAAGGCCCGTGGACATCAGTAGGAGAAGTCGAGCTAGCCACCCTGCGGTGGGTGCACTGGTGGAACACCAAACGTCTTCACGAGGCGTTGGACTACGCCACCCCACAAGAAGTAGAAACCGAGTACTATCTCACCGAGCCCATCAACACAGGGCCGTAAAAGAAGCGGAACCAAACCCAGGACGTTTCAAAAGCACACATTTTGTCGCTTAACCCTACATAAGGCAGACTGCTCTGTATGGAACTGCTGTTGACCTACCTTGCTGTCGTGTTTGGCTGCGGGCTGATCGCATGGGCTGTCCGCCTCCCACCACTTATCGGGTTTCTGGCGGCCGGGTTCATCCTCAACGCCAGCGGCGTCGCGCACGTCGAGGCTCTCGATCTCTTCGCCGACATCGGCGTCACCCTCATGCTCTTCGCCATTGGCCTGCGCCTGGATTTGCGCGCATTGACGGATAAGGCCGTGTGGCTCACCGCCGGAGCCCACGCCTTGGTCATGACGATTGTTGGCGCGGGATTCATCACCGCACTCGGCGCGCTCGGCGCTTTCGGTCCCGCGTCCTTCTCGATTGCCGTCAACGTCGCCCTGGTCTTGAGCTTTTCTAGCACCATCGTCGTGATCAAAATCTTGCAGGACCGCGGCGATGAGCAGGCGCTCTACGGCAATATCTGCGTGGGCGTGCTGATTATGCAGGACATTCTCGCCGTCGCCTTCATGAGCATCCTGCGCGGCGAACCACCGCGCTTGGCGGCCCTGGGGCTCGTCGTTATCGTGCCGCTGCTCGCTTTGATCACGCGTCGCTGGTACAAGCTTGGCCACGGCGAATTGGGGGCGCTTTTCGGGATCGTCATGGCTCTGCTGCCCGGCTACGCCCTTTTTGAGTGGGTCGGTCTTTCCGGCAGCCTCGGCGCCCTCATCATGGGCGTCGTGCTCTCCCGTTCTTCGGGGGCTGAGCAACTCAGCCACTCACTGTTCACACTGAAAGAGCTGCTGCTTGTCGGATTCTTCGTCAACATTGGCTTCCTCGGGCTGCCGAACTGGCAAAACATGCTCGACGCTGGATTACTTCTCCTACTCCTGCCCTTGCAAGCCGTCGCCTACTGGGCAATCCTCTGGGGCCTGGGCCTACGCAACCGCACCTCGGTGCTTGCGGCGCTCTTGCTTTCCAATTACTCAGAGTTTGCCCTGATCATCGCCGCACTTGGTGTCAAAGATGGCTGGTTGAATCAACGGTGGATGCTTTCCCTGGTGCTTGCCGTCTCGCTCAGCTTCGTCATCTCGGCAATTCTTAACCCACAGAGCGTTTCGCGCACCACCCGCTTGGCCAAGCGTTTACCCACACGCCCGCCGCACAAAATCCATCCGGGGGATCGCCCCATCGAGCTTGGCGACGCCCACGCACTCGTCCTGGGCGTTGGCCGCCTCGGCATCGCCTGCTACACCGAGCTGACTGAGGTCTACGGTGTGCGGGTCCTTGGCGTGGAGCACGACACAGCTCGCGTCCGCCACCTGCAGGAACGTGGCTACAACGTGGTAGAAGGAGACGCTACGGACGTCGACTTCTGGGAACGCGTCAAAGACAGCCACCAGATCGACATGATCATGCTCGCCATGCCGGCCCAACACGCCAACCTGGAATCAGTAAAGCAAATTTACGCTTCCCGCATCAACGCTGATGAGTGCACGATCAGTACTGTCGCCATGTACCGCGAGGACGTCGAAGAACTCGAAGAGCTCGGTCTCGACGTCGTCGTCCACCTGCAAGGGGGCGCCGGTGAGTCACTTGCTGAGCGGACCTTCACCGCAAATGAGCAGCGCCGCCTGCGCGTCGCAGGAGGTGCTGCGGAATAGGGCGCACGTCACCGCACATACCTCTGGACTTTGCCGACCGAGACAGTTTCTGCACCCAAAGGCATGGGCTGTCGAGACTTCCATGCCCCTCGTCGGTCTCGACGTCAGCTGCCAGGGTCAGCGTCTCGTACCAAGGCTAAACCTGCGCGGGGGCCTTACCTGGCGACACGGAATGCGGCGCAGCCGTCGATATCACAGCCGCGGATAGCCACGTGCGCGCACGCAGCATACGCAAGCGGCAAAAAGACTGTGCCAAATGTCCGCGCGTCGCGGTAAGCTGGTGAGCAGACAACCCCACCTCACGCGCGGGCCACAGCGCTCCGACCCGTAATCATCTCGGCCAATGCGCCCGTACAGCGTCGAACGAGACTTCATACCACGGCAACACATGGCAACGTGTGGCAACAAAGGAATAGTGCACCTACCAGGGCAGATACAACAAAACCCCTGGCCAATCACGACCAGGGGTTTTATCGAATTGTGGAGCTAAGGGGAATCGAACCCCTGACCTTCGCATTGCGAACGCGACGCTCTACCAACTGAGCTATAGCCCCTCGGCTGTTTGGAAAGGTTACTCCTTCCCATCGCTGAGGTTAAATCGCCAGCGTAAGGACGGTATTCGGCGCTAGCTCGCGCGGGTGCCGTACCCGCCGAGGTAGCCGTCCTCCGCGTCGAAGTCCCGGCCGAGGCGGCTCGCACCGTCCGCGCGGTCCTCGCGGTCGGCGTGCGCGCGGGTCGCCGGGAGCGCGTCGAAATCGGGGCTGTCGTCATCGAGGTCGAGCACCACGGAACCGGCGCGCAGGCGCGCGTCCCGGGCACGGTTGCCGTCCTCGGCGGTGGCCACGCCCATGCGGGCGCGGCGCAGCTGGCGCAGGCGCTGCTCGTGGAGCGCGCGCTCCTGCAGCACCACCTTGCGCAGCGCGACCATGAACCAGACAGTGAGGCCGAGCGAGAGCAGCGGCAGGACCCACGTCCATCCGCCGGACACGAACGCGATGACGAACGTGACCACGCACGCCGCAATGAGCCCGAGCAGCGTGCGCTGGCGGCGGTTGAACCGGTCCGCCGCCGTCTTCTTCTCGCGCTCCGGGTCGTAGCCGCCGCGGCCGCGGCGCGACGCCGCGAAGGCGATGTCGGCCTCGTCGGCCTCGCTTGCCTTGCCGGCCTCGCTCGCCTCGCCGGCAGACGCGGGCTCCACGTTGCGACGCGTGGTGGTGTCAGCCGCGTCCGCTTCGGCGTCGGTATCGGCCTGCTCCGCGACCGGTGCATCGGTCTTCTCAGCGCCGCGTGCGGAGGCGTAGCCGTAATCCTCGGCGGAGGTGAACGACTCGTCGAGCTCGTAGCGGTCCTCGACACCCTCTTCGTCTGAGGCGTCCTCGGCGGCGGATGCGTCGTCCGCCCGCGCGACGACGGTGGAGCCGCCCTCGAGCTTGGCCACCGTCGAGCCGGACGTGGCCTTCGCGGCCGAGACCTTGGTCGAGCCGCCGGCAGCCTCGTCCTGCTCGTCCTCGATGTGTTCGATCAACTCGCCCTCGACGGTGCTGGTCGCAGCTGCTGCGTCTGTATCGGCGTCGGTATCGGTGTCGGTGTCTGCGGCGGCGCCGCGGCGGAAGATGGTGCGCAGGGCGGGGGCGTCGTCGATAAGCACGCCCTCCTCCTCGGCGGTGGCCTCGACGACCTCGTAGTCCGCGCCGTCGGCGTCGCCGTGGCGGTGGATGTCCGCCGCCGTGAGCTTCGGGCGGCGACGCGAGGCCATGGGCGCGGTGCCGCCCTCGTGCAGCACGCGCGTTTCCTCGTAGCCCTCGCCGGAGCGCCGGATCGGCTTGTTGTTGCCGAACATGAGCGGGGCCAGGACGATGACCCAGACGACGAGGATCAGGACGATCATTAAGCTCGGGCTGCCCATGGGGAGTAGCCACCTTTCCGCGATTTTCGTGCACCCAGTAATCAGGTGTCAACGGTATCGGCCAACACGGCGCGGGCAGGTGTGGCGCGCCGCAGCACGCGGCGGAAATTCCGCGCGGGCGCAGTCCTAGCGGATCCTGCCCGCCGCCCGCAGCCGCTCGACGGCGGTGAGCGGGTAGTCGTCGGCGTTGAGTGCCACGAAGACGTGGCCGCGCCACTGCCCGTCGATGTGCAGGTTGCGCCGCAAGAACCCCTCCTCGCGGAACCCGTTGGCGGCGAGCACCTTGCCGGACGCCGGATTGTCCGGCAGGTACGTCGCCGTGATGCGGTGCAGGCCCACGCGCCCGAAGCCGTGGTCGACGCCGAGCGCGCACGCGGCCGTGGCCACGCCGCGCCCCATGTACGGCGAGTGCACCCAGTAGCCGATCCAGCACTCGGAGACGATGCCGTGCTGGATGTTGCCCATCGTCACCTGCCCGGCAAACGCGCCATCCACCTCGATAACCAGCGGCACCACGGTCCCCTGCCCCGCGAGCTGCTTGAGGTTCAGCCACGTGCTGCGCCACGCGGCCCGGCTGTGGGCGGCGTCCCAGTCGCCGTCGACCGTCGGCTCGACGGGCTTGAGCCATTGCTTATCGACGATCCTCGTGCCCGACCAGTCCGCCCCGTCGCGGCTGGTGAGGGGGCGCAGGCGCACGGTCACGCCGTCGAGAAGCGTGATGCTCGGCGTCGCCTCGGGCCAGCCCGGGGTGGGCGGGCGAAACATCCCAAACACGGCGGGTGGCGTCCTAGCTGCGCTGGCTGAGGAACTCGACGTCGACGACGTCGCCGGGGCGCACGTGGGTGGCGTCCTCGGGGAGGTGGATCATGGCGTTGGCCTCGGCAAACCCGGCGAGCAGGTGGGTCGGCCCGGCCTCGAGCGCGGAGAGCGCCTCGACGAGGTACTCGCCACTGTCGGCGTCACGCATGAGACGGGCGCGGATGAAGCCGCGGCGGCCCGGGATCGAATCGAGCTCGCGCATGGAGCGGGCCTGGACGGTGCGGCGCTGCAACGCGGACTTGCCGAGCGAGCGGCGGATCGCGGGACGGATGAACGTCTCCGCGATGACGAGCGCGCTCACCGGGTTCGACGGGAGGAGGAAAACGGGCACCCGCTCCTCCCCCAGCAGGCCGAAGCCCTGCACCGAGCCGGGGTGCATGGCCACGCGGGAGGTGTCGATCTCGCCGAGCTCGCGGAGGATCTCCTGCACGGGCGCAGCGCCGGAGCCGCCAACCGCGCCAGTGACAACGACGAACTCGCTCTTGGCCACGTGCCCGGCGATGGTCTCGCGCAACCGGCGCGGCTCCGCGTTGATGATGCCGGCGCGCTGCACATCCGCCCCCGCCTCCTTCGCGGCGGCGGCCACGACGTAGGAGGCGATGTCGTAGACCTGGCCCAGGCCGGGGTCGCGGTCCAGCTCGACGAGCTCGAGCCCGTAGCTCATCACCGTCACGCGCGGGCGCGGGTAGACGAGCAGCTTGTCGCGCCCGGCCGCCGCGGCGAGACCGATCTGGGCGGGGCCGAGCACCGTGCCCTGACGCACCGCGACGTCGCCGGGCTGGATGTCGTCGCCGGGCTTGCGTACGAAGTCTCCGGAGCGCACGGCGCGCTCGGGCGTGACGCGCTTGCGGCCGCGGTCCGTCCACTCGAGCGGCAGCACCGCATCCGCGAGCGTGGGCAGCGGCGCGCCGGTGGCCACCCGCACCGCCTGGCGCGGCTGGAGGCGCAGCGGCTTCTGGGAACCGGCGGGCACCTCGCCGACGACGGGCAGCGCGCGCTCGCGGGGCGGGTGTGGCGGCTCCCCGCCGTCGTCGGCCTCGCCCGCGTCGGCCTCGCGCCTGCGCAGGCCCACCGAGCCGCCCACGTCCACCGCGCGCACGGCGAAGCCGTCGACGGCCGCCTGGGCGAAGCCGGGCACCTGGCGCGTCGCGGTGACCTCCTCGGCGCACATCATGCCCAGCGCGTCCGTGAGCGCGACGCGGATCGGCTCCGGGGTGGCCGCCGCATCGACCACCATCGCCAGCTGGTCCTCAACGCTGCGCATTCGAGTGCCCTATCTAATCTTGCGCGGAAGCGCCGCCGGCAAGCCCGGGGTGCTCCGCTTCGTAGTCGGCGATGATCTTCTTCACCGCGGTGTACAGGGCCGGGCCGTACTTCGCGTCCCGCAACCCGAAGTCCACGTTCGCCGGGATATACCCGCCCGGGTTCCCCAGATCGTGGCGCTTGCCCTCGTGCACCACCACATGCACCGGATGCCCCTCCGAGATCATCAACTCAATCGCATCCGTGAGCTGCAACTCCCCACCCTTGCCCGGCTCGATGCGGCGCAACGCATCAAAAACCCCCCGATCCAGCAAATACCGGCCCGTGGCCACCAACGTCGACGGCGCATCCTCAACAGCAGGCTTTTCCACCATCCCGCGCACCCGACGCACCTCAAACCCGTCGAAGCCGTCGACCGGCTCCTCCACGTCGAACACCCCGTAGTTGAACACCTCATCGCGCGTGACGTTAAACGCGCACAACACCGAACCCCCGAGCTGCTCGCGCACCGCCACCATCTTCTCCATCACGCCCACCGGCAACACCAGGTCATCCGGCAGCATCACGGCGACAACATCCTCGTCCTCGTCGAGCGCCGCCTCCGCGCACCCCACCGCGTGCCCGAGGCCCAGCGGCTGATCCTGCGTTACCGCCACGGCCTCGATCAGGCCGTTCGCGCGGCCGACCTTCGCCGCCTGCTCGTCCTTGCCGCGGGCGAGCATGATCCGCTGCAGCTCGGCGAACTCGCCGAAGTGCCGCATGATCTCCTCCTTATTCGGCGCGACCACCACGGCCAACCGCTGCGCCCCCAACGCCGCGGCCTCCTCCGCGATCAACTCAATGCCCGGGGTATCCACCACCGGCAGAAGCTCCTTCGGCACCGTCTTCGTCGCCGGCAAAAACCGCGTGCCCATCCCCGCCGCCGGCACCACCACAGTCTTCACGCTCGGGCCGCCAGCGCGGCTCGCCCGGGTGGTCTGGTCAGTAGAATCCTGCATGAACGTTGAGCCTACAGCCCACACATGCCCGAACCCGTATGCGACCCCAGGAGCGCCGTGACAACCGCCCCGCCGCCAGACCCGGCGCCAGACCCAGCAGACGCCGCCGCGGCGAAGCGCGCCATGCGCGCCGCGCACGCCGCCGCCCGCGCAGCGCTGCGCGCGCAGCCGGAGCGCAAGCACGTCCTCGACCGCGCGCTCGTGGCGGCCACACTCGACTGCATGGAGGAGTTCGGCGCGGTCGGTGCAAACATCGCGGCGTACAACCCCCTGCCCTCCGAACCGGGCCCGGCGGACTTCGCGCAGCTGCTCGCCCCGCACGCGCGCACGCTGTTCCTCCCCATCTCGCTGCCCGGCGGAGTGCTCGCGTGGGCGCAGCTCGGCGGGGCGACGGCGGCGGGCGCCCTCGGCGTCACAGAGCCGGGCGGGGCGCGCTACACCTCGGCGGTGCTGCGCTCCTGCGGGCTGGTCATCGCCCCGGCGCTCGCCGTCGATACGCAAGGAATGCGCCTGGGCAAGGGCGCGGGCTACTACGACCGTGCGCTCGCCGGGCTCGGGGTGCCCGTCGCGGCGGTGGTCTTCGACGAGGAGGTCGTCGACGCGGTCCCCCACGACTCGCACGACCAGCCCGTCGACGCGGTGATCACCCCGGCGGGTTTTTTCCGCGTCGGCGGAACCGCGGGCGCCGTCCGCGCGTCTAATGCCCATGGACCTTTCCGCACAGATTGATCGCCTCCGCACTCCCGGCTACCGCCGCTCCGTGCTCCTGCGCAGGCTCGCCGCCGCCGCGCTCGTGCTCGCCGCCGCGCTGCACGTGCTGCTGAGCGCGGCGCGCGCCGACCCACTCACCCTCACCTTCGCCCGCGACGTCGCCCCCGGCACGACGCTCACGGCGGACGACGTCGTGCTCGCCAGGCTGCCCGCGCAGGCGGTGCCACGCGGCGCGCTTTCGGACCCGGCGCTCGCCGAGGGGCAGGTCCTCGCCGCGGCGGCCGCGGAGGGCGAGGTGGTCACGTCGGTGCGCCTCGTCGGTCCCGACCTCGCCGCCGCGCTCACGGCCGGTGCGGCGGAGGGCGAAGAGTTCTCCATGGTGCCGGTGCCGCTCGCGGAGCCCGGGATCATCCCCATGCTGCACCACGGGGCGGTCGTGGACGTTGTCGGCCAGGGCCCGCGCACCGTCGCCTCCGGCGGACGCGTGGTCACCGTCGCGGACGAGGGAACCGCGCTGGTCCTGCTGCGACAGCCGGAAGCGCTCGCCGTCGCGGCCGCAGCGTTGAGCGAGCCGCTCACCCTCGTGTTGAGCAAGCGTTCAACCCCATTTAGTATTCCGTAGCATGCTTCAAGGTTTTAAAGAATTCATCATGCGCGGCAACGTCATCGAGCTTGCCGTCGGTGTTGTTATCGGTGCGGCATTCACTGCCGTGGTCACTGCGTTCTCCGACGCCATCATCAACCCGCTGCTCGCCGCCCTCGGCGGCGTCGATTACTCCGGCCTGGGCTTCTACGTCCGCGAGGGCAACGAGAACACGTTCGTCGATTTCGGCGCCGTGCTCACCGCCATCATCAACTTCCTGCTCATCGCCGCCGTCATCTACTTCGTGCTCGTCATGCCGATGAACAAGCTCGACGAGGCGCAGAAGCGCCGCAAGGGCATCGACCCGGAGAAGCCGGAGCCGACCGACACCGAGCTGCTCGCCGAGATCCGCGACCTGCTCGCCGGCCAGAACCCGAACTCCACCACCACCCGTACGACGCTGAACTAGTCGCCGTAGTGCGGAGGCCGCTCCGCCTCGTAAAAATCGCGGCCCGAAAGCCCCGGCTCTTCGTCGTCGAGCAGCACCTCGCGCTCGTCGTCGAAGGCCGGGCTTTTGCGTATCGACGGCGTGTCCGCCGACCTGTCATACTCCACCTCGGCCTTGCGCACCGCGCGCCGCCTGCTGCGCCGTTCCATGTGGTGCGCCGGTTAGACCGTGTACTGGTTGAGCTCGCCGATGAGGTGGGTGACCAGCGGAGCTATCGTCGATACGCCGTCGCGGATGGCCTGGCGGCTCGACGCCAAGTTGACCACGACCGTCGAGCCAGAGACCCCGCACACGCCGCGCGAGGTGCAGGAGTCAACGGCGCCGCACGCCTGCCCGGAGGCGCGGATGGCCTGGCTCACGCCCGGCACCAGCTTGTCGATGACGGCGCGCGTGGCCTCCGGCGTCTTGTCGCGCGGGCCTACCCCGGTCCCACCGAGCGTGAGCACGAGGTCCACGCCGCCGACGACGCCCGTCTCGATGGCCTTTCTGATCTCCGATTTCTTCGACTTCACGCGCACGACGCCGTCGACCTGGAAGCCCACCTCCTGGAGGAGCTCGACCACCATTTCGTCGGTGTTGTCCCCCGGCGCGTCGTACCGGCGGTCGCCCACGAGCACCACGATGGCGCACGGGTGGGCGGGCGATCCGCACTCCAATTCGGAGGCGCGCAGGCTCGCCTCGTCGGGCTCATTGATGTCGAGCGAGTCGAACAGTTCCGGCATCGGTGTCAGGCTCCCGTCGGGCGAGTATCTGGGCGGCTACGTCCGTTAAGAACTTACTCCGAACTTAAGGTCACCTCTACCGGAATCGGATCCGAGCTATTGCCACGCATCACCTGCAGCGTCACAGTCTGGCCGAAGTCCTGGGAGCGGGTCGCGGCGATGAGGGCGTCCGCCGAGTCGATCGTACGGTCGTCCAGTTTGATGATCGTGTCGCCCTGCTTGAGGCCGGCCTTCTCCGCGGGGCTGCCCGGCTCCACCGCCGCGACGACGGCGCCGCTGGTGAGGGTGTCCTGCGCGCTCACGCGCACGCCGAGCATCGGCTGGGTGGCCTGCCCCTTCTCGATGAGCTGATCCGCGACGCGTTTGGCGAAGTTCGAGGGGATGGCGAAGCCGAGGCCGATCGAGCCGCCCGAGCTCTGCTCCCCGTAGCCGCCGGAGGACAGCGACGCGATGACCGAGTTCATGCCGATGAGGTTGCCGTGCATGTCCACGAGCGGGCCGCCGGAGTTGCCCGGGTTGATCGCGGCGTCGGTTTGGATGCCGTCCATGAGCGAGCTTTCTCCCCCGCCCTGCGCGGCACGCACCGGCCTGTTGAGCGCCGACACGATGCCGCTGGTCACGGTGGCCGAGAGGCCGAGCGGCGAACCGACGGCGACGACGCCCTGGCCGACCTTGAGGTCGTCGGAGTTGCCGAACTTGATCACGGGCAGGTTGTTCACGTCGTCGATCTTGATCACGCCGACGTCCGTATTCACGTCGGAGGCGACGAACTTGGCACTGTGGCGCGAGCCGTCGTTCAACGTGACCTGGATCTCTGCCCCCGGGTTCGCCGCGTCCGCGATGACGTGGTGGTTGGTGAGCACGTAGCCGTCGGAGGAGATGATGGAGCCGGAGCCCTCGTCGCCGCCGCGGCGCGTGGCCACCTCGATGGACACCACCGAGGGCAGCACGTCCGCCGCGACCTGCTCGACGGAGCCGTCCGGGGCCTCGTCGTGGCTGGCGACGGTGGGGTTCTTCAGCGCGTTGTCCGGCTCGGAGGAGGTCTGCGAGTCCGTGTGGCTCGTCGAGCTCGAGCTGTCCTTCGCCGAGCCGGCGAGGTAGCCCGCGCCGCCGCCGGCGACGAGCGCGGTCGCGAGCGCGACGGCAAACGCGGTGGCGGCGCCCCCGCGCTTCTTCGCCGGCGCGGACGCCGCGATTTCGGGCGGCACCGTGTAGACGCCGCCCGTCTGCGGCGCCGAACCGGTGGGGGCGTAGTACTGGCTGGTGTTGTACTCGCCGTTCTGCTGCGGCGTGTAGGCGGGGTAGCTCGACGTTTCTCCCGGATCCGCGGCCCGTTCCCGGCCGTCCTCGGGGTTGTACTTCTGGGTCATGAGGGGACAGTATGCCCGCCCCTCCTGTGCCGGTTCTTCAGGGCGAGGAGGGTGAATCGTAGCGTTTCCTGAACGATTGCTGTTAGCTGTAGCTCTTCTTCGGGATGACGCGCGAGGTGCGCTCGGACGCGAGGTCGCGCGAGTCGTCGTCAGGCAGCCGCCCGGGGAAGACGACGCGGAAGCGAGCGCCGCCGTCGTCCGACTCCTCCACGACGATCGTGGCGCTGTGGCGGTTGAAAACCTGCTTCACAATTGCGAGGCCGAGTCCGGAGCCCGGCATCGAACGCGACTCCGGGGCGCGGTAGAACCGCTCGAAGACCTTCTCGCGCTCCGCCGGGGCGATGCCGGGGCCGGAATCGTCCACGATGAGCACCGCGTTCCGGGTCGCCGCCTTGAGCGAGACGCGCACCGTGCCGCCCTCGGGCGACCACTTCGCGGCGTTGTCGATGAGGTTGATCGGCGCGCGGCCCATCGCGAAACGGTCGCCGTGGATGACCCACGGGTCCGCCTCGAACAGGAAGGTCACGTCGGGGCGGCGGCGGCGCACGCGGTTGACGGCCTCCTCGAGCACCTCGTCGAGCCTAAAGTCTTCCGGCTCCGCCCCCTGCGCCTCGTCGCGGGCGAGGTTGACCAGGTCCCCGATGAGGATGGACATCTCCTCCATCTGCGCCATGACGTCGCGCTCGAGGTCCTTGCGGTCCTGCTCGGAGATCTGGTCCTGCTGCCCGGTGTTGTGCAGCATCATGAGCAGTTCGATGTTCGTACGCATCGAGGTGAGCGGGGTTTTCAGCTCGTGGCCGGCGTCCGCGACAAGCTGCGCCTGCCGTGTCTTGGAATCCTCGAGGGTGCTGATCATGGTGTTTACCGACGTGGTGATGTCGGCGAACTCGTCGTCGCCCTCGACCGGCAGCTGCTCGAGCTGGTCAGACTCGTTGGCCGAATCGATCGCGCGGTGCAGGCGCCGCACCGGGGCGAGCCCGACCGCGGAGATGAGCGCGCCGGCGCCCCACGCCAGCAGCCCGCCGGTGCCGATGAGCACGAGCGCCGCCGCGGCCCAGCTGCCGGAGAAGACCCCGAACGGATCCTTCGGGCTCGACATCGCCACCGTCAGCCCCGACTGGCTGCGCCGCACCACGACGCGGTCGGAGCCGATCGTCTGCTGCGACAGCTCGTCGCCGGTGGAGGATGCGACGGTGAACGGGCCGGTCACCGGCACCGGGTCGCCGTAATAGACGTCCTCGTCGGCCGGCGACACAGCGACCTCGAACCACGGGTTGTAGCGCTTGAACGACGCGAGCTCGCTGCGGATCTCGTCCGGGTTCGCGTCGCGCAGCTGCAGTGAGACGCCGAGCGTCTTCGTGCGCAGGTCGTTGTCCATCACGTTCATCCGCGTCGTCAGCGCGAGACGGTACGCGAACAACGCGGTGACGAGGATGACGACGGCGACGATGATCCCCGCCAGCGCGGCGAGCCGGAGGCGGAGCGAATGCCCGGCCCCGGACAGGTGCGGCTGCGCCTCCCCGCCGGAACGGCGCAGGATCACGGGGCGGTCTCCCGCAGGACGTAGCCGACGCCGCGCACGGTGTGGATCAGGCGGGACTCACCGCCCGCCTCAGTCTTGCGGCGCAGGTAGCCGATGTAGACCTCGAGGGCGTTGCCGGACGTCGGGAAGTCGTAGCCCCACACTTCCTCGAGGATGGTCTGGCGCGCCAGCACGTGGCGCGGGTTCTGCATGAGCAGGTGCAGCAGCGCGAACTCGGTGCGGGTGAGCGAGATCGGCCGCCCGGCGCGGGTGACGTCGCGGGTGGAGGTGTCCATGACGAGGTCCTCGAACTGCAGCGTCGTCGACGGCTCCTCGGCGACCTTGCGCGACTCCGACCGGCTGCGGCGCAGCAGCGACCCGACGCGCGCGAGCAGCTCCTCGAGCGCGAACGGCTTCGGCAGGTAATCGTCCGCGCCCGCGTCCAGGCCCGCGACGCGGTCGGACACCCCGTCACGCGCGGTGAGCATGAGGATCGGCCCGTCGTACCCGGACGAGCGCAGCGTGCGGCACACGCCGAGGCCGTCGAGCTTCGGCATCATGAGGTCGAGGATGGTCAGGTCGGGCTGTTCCGCGCGGATCTGCTCGAGCGCGTCCTCCCCGTCCTCCGCGAGCACAACGTCGTATCCGTTGAACCGGAGGGAGCGGCGCAGCGACTCGCGGACAGCCTGCTCATCATCGGCGACGAGAATTTTCATAGGGATATTATGACTTATTTTTCTTTAAGTGTGAAATGACAGCAAGAAACCGGGTCCTGTGAGGGCACCCGGTTAGTGGCGAGGTTGGTGACGCGGACTCGCACCCGCGCGTGCGGCTAGAACTGCTCGACGTCGATCAGGCCAGCCTGCGCGGCCTTGACCAGGCGGCGCGGGATGCGGACCTCGCGGCCGTCGACCTTCACGGTCTGCAGATCCGCGTTGTCGGCCTTCCACTGCGAACGGCGGGAGTGCGTGTTCGCGCGGGACATCCTGAACTTCGGGGTTGCCATGGTGTTTCTCCTTTGTGACCTTTAGTTTGCGCTCTTCTTCTTGCGGCGGGCCATGCCACCGAAACGCTGGTTGAACTTCTCGACGCGGCCAGCGGTGTCCATGAGACGCTGAGCGCCGGTCCAGAACGGGTGGGACTCGGAGGTCACGTCGACCACGACGAGCGGGTACTCGTTACCGTCTTCCCACTGTTCCGTGCGCGCGGAGGTCAGGGTGGAGCGCGTCAGGAACTTGTCGCCCGTGTTCGCGTCCTGGAAAATCACCGGGTGGTAATCCGGGTGAATGTCATTCCTCATAGTATCTTCGTCTCCCTCAGGATTGAACTACGGGTCGGTTCCGCGGCGAACCTGCGGATCGTGCCCGAGTTGGGTGCGAAATGGATGTTTCGCCCGGCGGGCGCCGGACAACTCGCAATAGCATACAGTTCACCTGCACACTCGCCTAATCGCGATTTCGCTTCTCGACGCCACCCCTCCCGGACCTCATGCCCAACCAGACCGCCCCTTATAAAGCCCCGGCCGCAGCCGCCGCCGCGCTCGTCGCCCTCGCGTGCGCCGACGCCTCCGCGGCCGGCGAGCTCGTGCTGCGCCTGCTCCCGGTGCTCGGCTTCGCCGCGGCGATGTCCGTGCTGGTGAACTTCGCGTCGCGCGCCGGGGTCTTCGCGTGGGCCGTCGACAGGCTGGGGCGCGCCACGGGGCGCCGCAGCGCCGTCATGGTCGGCTTCTTCTGCCTGTGCGTCGCCTCCACCGTATTCCTCTCCTTGGATACGACCGCGATCATGTTCACCCCGCTCGCGGTGGTGCTCGCGCGGCGCTTCGGGTTCCACCCGGCCGCGCTCGGGCTTGCCGTCGTGTGGACGGCGAACCTCGCCTCCCTGCCGCTGCCGGTCTCAAACCTGACGAACCTGCTCGCAGTCGGCGGTGGCGTGTTCGCCTCCCCCGGCGAGTACATCCGCCTTGCCGCCCGGCCGGCTGCGGCGGGCATCGCCGTGGCCGCCGCGGCCTCCCTCGCGGCGAGTCGGCGCTTCCCCGGCCGTCCCGGGCATGCGGCGCCGGAGGCGGGCGCGGGTAATCCCCCAGCGCGCCCGACCGCGGCGCTCGCCGTCCTCGGGTGCACCGTCGCGGCGCTGCTCACGCCGGTGCCCTACTGGGCCACCGCCCTCGTCGCCGCCGGGGCGATGGCCGCCGCGGTCGGGGCGGAACACCGCCGCGGGCCAGCGCGGGACATCGCTACCCTCGTGCCGTGGGGCGCGCTCGCGCTGACGACGGCGCTTTCGGCGGCGGCGTCGCTGGTGGGCGTGCTGGGCGGTAACGACGTCGTCACGCAGGCGCTCGATGGTGCGCACCCCGCGGCGCTCGCTGCGGCCGGGGCGCTCGGCGCCAACGTGATCACCAACATCCCGGCGTACCTCGCGCTCGAGCCCGCCGCGGCGGACGCGCCGCACGCGCTCGCGTTGCTCGCGGGGGTGAACCTTGGGCCCGTCGTCACGCCGTGGGCGTCGCTGGCCACGCTGCTGTGGGCGGACCAGCTCAAGCGGGCGGACGTGCGGGTGCCGTGGCGCGTGTTCGTGGGGTGGGGGCTCGCGATCGCTCCGGCCGCGGTGGGCGCGGCGGTCCTCGCGCTGCCGTAGCACCGCAGAGCGGCGGGGAGCAATTAGGAATCCGGCCCGCCAGGCTGTATGGTTGTCACTCGCTGTTGTCGAAGTACACGTATACGCCTGCGTCAACCGATTGCACGAGCACCGACCGCGGACCCTCACTCCGCCCCTCACCTGGTGCTTTCCTCATTTTGTGATCGATGCGTGGGCGGCAAGAAGAGTAAGGAAGCTAACCCATGTCGGCACATTGCCAGGTCACGGGACGTCAGCCGTCGTTCGGCAAGACCGTCTCGCACTCGCACCGCCGCCACTCTCGCCGTTGGAACCCCAACGTGCAGAAGCGGAAGTTCTACCTGCCCTCCGAGGGCCGTACCATCACCCTGAACGTCTCCACCAAGGGCCTGAAGATCATCGACCGCGACGGCATCGAGTCCGTCGTGGCCCAGATCCGAGCACGAGGTGAGAAGATCTAATGGCACGCAATGACATCCGCCCGATCATCAAGCTGAAGTCGACCGCGGGCACCGGCTTCACCTACGTCACCCGCAAGAACAAGCGCAACAACCCGGATCGCATCTCGCTGAAGAAGTACGACCCGATTGCGCGCAAGCACGTCGAATTCCGCGAGGAGCGATAATCCATGGCGAAGAAGTCCAAGATCGCTAAGAACGAACAGCGCAAGGAGACCGTCGCTCGCTACGCAGAACGCCGTAACGAGCTCAAGGCGATCATCAAGAACCCGGAGACGTCCGACGAGGACCGTCTCGATGCTCAGTTCGAGCTCAACCGTCAGCCGCGTGACGCCTCCCCGGTGCGCGTGCGCAACCGCGACTCGCGTGACGGCCGCCCGCGCGGCTACCTCCGCAAGTTCGGTGTTTCCCGTGTCCGTATGCGCGAGATGGCCCACCGCGGTGAGCTGCCTGGCGTCCGTAAGTCTTCGTGGTAAGGAGGACTGAGAATGAAGCGCAACAACACGCGTAAGCCGCGTATGGAGCAGTCCCGTCGCCCGAAGAAGAACCCGCTGAAGGCGAAGGGCATCGAGAAGGTCGATTACAAGGATGTGGAGACCCTGCGTCTGTTCATCTCCGACCGTCACAAGATCCGCTCCCGCCGCGTGACGGGCCTGACTCCGCAGCAGCAGCGCCAGGTTGCTACCGCGGTGAAGAACGCCCGCGAGATGGCTCTTCTGCCGTTCACCACCCGCTAATCAGCCGGTTGACGATGACAGCGTAGAGTCTTCGGCTCGAAAGCACCCGCACTCCCCTCCCGCAGGGTTGAGCGCGGGTGCTTTTCATCTATAGTTAGCGCCGGTTCATGGAGAGGAGTGCACATGGCTAAACCAGTCGGCCGCCCGCGCAAGCAGAGCCCGCGGCGCCGCGGGGCCACCGCCCGAGACGAGATCCTCGACGCCGCCTCGGAGCTGTTCACAAGGAAGGGCTTCGCTACCACGTCGACGCACGACATCGCGGACGCCGTCGGCATGCGCCAGGCGTCGCTGTACTACCACTTCCCCTCCAAGCGCGACATCTTCATCACCCTCCTCATGGGCACCATCCAGCCCGCGCTCGACCTCGCCTCCGACCTCGCGGAGACCGACGAGACCGCCGCGGTGAAGCTCTGGGCGCTCGTCGCCGCGGAAACGCGCATCCTCCTGTCCTCGAATTGGAACGTCGGGCGCCTCTACCAGCTGCCCGTGCTCTTCTCCGAGGAGTTCGCGGAGTACCACGAGGCCCGGCAGCGCCTCGAGGACATCTTTAAGGGCCTCGCCGCGCAGATCGTCGGCGAGGACGACCCGCGCATCGAGCTGCCCTTCCACATGACGCTCGCCGCCATCGAGATGCGCGACAACACCGGCACCGCGCCCTATCCGCTTGTCGACGACGCCCTGCCGGAGCCCTCCGTCACCATCGCGGACGCCGTGCTCGACGTCCTCCACACCGACCTGCCAGAGCGGCGCACCGAGCGCATGCTCGAGCTCGTCGCGCTCGTGTCCGACGAGCGTGGCACCGAAGGCACGGACAGCGCCGACGGGAAGGCCGGCCGCTAGGGCTGGCAGCTCGCAACGGGCAGCGCCACCGCGTTCGCGGCGAGCTGCTGCGCCGCGGCGTTGAGCATCGCCTGCCCGGTGGCGTACGAGCCGTCCGCGGGCAGCGCCGTGAGCGCCACGGGCGCGAACGTGCCGTCGCCGCGCGGCATGAGCCCGAGCTGGCGCACCTGGTACATACCGGCGGCGTCCGGGCCCCACCCGCCCTTGAACAGCGCGCCCACCGAGCCGAGGCCGTACGCCTGGGAGGCGTCCACCTGCCCCATGAGCGATAGCACGTCGGCCGCGCCCGCGAGGCAGGCGAGGTGGTCCGCGAGCGCCGCCTCGTCGGCAACCCCGAGCGCGGTCTGCCCGAACGTGCTGAATTCGGGGCGCACCTTGACCGTGTTCACCGCAGCGTCGAGCCCTGCCTCCGCAAGCACCGTATCGACGGGCTCCGGCCCGACCGTGGCAAACATCAGCTCCGCCGCATTGTTGTCCGAGAGCGTGATCGCCGCGCGCACCGAGTCGGCGAGCTCCGGGTGCGTGCGCATCGTGGCAACCGCGATGGGCACCTTGATGGTGGACCAGGCCGGGCTCGCGTCGGTGAAGCCGGCCGCGATCGGGCCCGCCTCCGCGAGGGTGGCGGCACCGAGTTGGCCGCCGAATGAGGCGACTGTGTCGGCCACCGTGGCGTCGAGAAGCGACTGCGCATCCGTGGCGTCGACGGGCGAGGGCGGCGCGGGTGGTGCGGCGGGCGGCGGCGCGGGGGCCTGGGCCGGCGGGATGTACGACGTGCTGGTGACGGTGACCGGGGTGGGCGCCTCGTCCGTCCCGCATCCCGCGAGGGCGAGCGTCGCGCAGGCGAGCACGCCGGCGGCGCGAGCGCGGCTGCCTACCAAATCTTGACCTGCGCGTTGTTGCCGCCGGAGCAGAGCACCGTCGCGGCGCCGCTGCAGGACATGCGGTAGGTCTGGCCCGTGGCGGGGCTGTAAGCGGAAACGGTGATGTTGGCGTTGCCGGTGCGGTTGTACTCGTCGATGAACGCGGAGTACACGTTGGCGGCGAACCCGGAGCTGGTGACACTCGTGTTCGGCGCGTAGTTGCTGTAGGTGCGACGGCTCGGCTTCGCGGGCTCGGCTGGGGCCGGCGCCTGGGTGGCGCTGGATCTCTCCATGGTCTGGGTCTCCACCACGGTGGACGTCACGGGCTCGCTCGACCGGTTGAAGGCGCCGGTGCCGCCGAGGTACGCGAGCGCGCCGACGATGCCCGCGACGAGCAGCACGAGGAGCGCGATGAGCCAGCCGTTCATCCCGCGCCGTTCCGGCTGGGGCTGCTGCGGGTAGCCGCCCGCGTAGGGCTGGGCGTACTGCTGCTGGTATTGCGGCTGCTGGTACTGAGGCTGCTGGTACTGGGGCTGTCCGTACTGCTGCGGGTACTGCTGCTGCGGCACCGCCCCGAATTGCTCGGTACGCCCGATCTCGGGGTCGGTATTGTACCGCTCGTCTGGGTAGAACCCGTTGGAATTCTGGTTGGACATGTCCGCGCCTTCCCGCGGCACCGCGGCGGCGCCAGCGTCTACCTCGTTGCTGCCTCGCAGCTGGTCGCAATAAATTCTAAAACACCGGCATACGCCGCGCAGCACCGCGGTCAGCAGCGCGATGGCGACAGATCCGCGCGCATCCCCG
Organism: Corynebacterium jeddahense; assembly: GCF_028609865.1. Classification (NCBI taxonomy): domain Bacteria; kingdom Bacillati; phylum Actinomycetota; class Actinomycetes; order Mycobacteriales; family Corynebacteriaceae; genus Corynebacterium; species Corynebacterium jeddahense. The sequence goes on along the minus strand of NZ_CP063194.1, from coordinate 741,033 downwards.
CGAGACCGTTCGCCAGCTCGCTGAGCATGGCGTAGCTGCCCTCGTGGCCGTTCGGGCTGTACGCGGTGATGGCCACCGCGACGTCCCCGTTCGGCCCGGGGATGAGGCCGAACTGCCTGGCCAGGTGGCCGTTCTGGTAGTAGTTCCACCCGCCCTTGAACCGGGCCCCCGGGACGCGGCCCAGGCCCCACCGCTGGTAGTCCACGATGCGGCCCATCATCTCCAGCACCGGCTCGTGGCCCCGCACGCAGCGCAGCCCGGCGGCGAAGGCGGCCTGGTCGCTCGTCGTCCACATCGTGCTCATCTGGTACGCCGCCGAGTTGGTGGTGCGCGATCCCGCCTCCGCGATCACGGACCCGTACGCCTGCGACGGCACCTGGGCGAACATCCGGTACGCGGCGGCGTTGTCCGAGCGAGTCACCGCTGCCTCGGCGTCCGGGTAGAACGCCTGGCTCTGGCGCAGCGCCGCAATGGCAAGGGGGACCTTCATCGTCGAAAACGCCGGCTCGGGCCGGTTGTCGCCGGCGGTCACGCCGCCCACGGAGACGGCCGCGCGTCCCCCGTGGCGCGCCACCACGTCCGCCACAAGGCGGTCGAGGGCGGCTTGCGTATCGACGCGACGTTCCGCCTCCTGCCGCTCCGGCGACGTCAACGGCAGCGGCAGGTGGATCGCCCGCTGCACCTGCGGCGGGAGCTGGTTGTACGCTTGCACAATCGGCTGGCCGACGACCGGGATCTGTTCGATGGCCGTGTAGGTGGGAAGCGCCAGGCCTGCGGACAGCGCCAGCGCGGCAGCTTTGGAAGACACGGGAATTTTCTGGGGTGTAGCTAGTGGGCGAAGTGGCGGGTGCCGGTGAGGTACATGGTCACGCCTGCCTCCTTGGCCGCGGCGATGACCTCCTCGTCGCGGATGGAGCCGCCCGGCTGAACCACGGCCTTCACGCCGGAGTCCGCGAGCAGCTGGAACCCGTCAGCGAACGGGAAGAACGCGTCGGACGCGGCAACGGCGCCGTTCGTGCGGTTGCGCCCCTCGTCGAGAGTGTTCGCGCGGTCCACGGCGAGCTTGGCGGAGTCGACGCGGTTGACCTGGCCCATGCCGATGCCTACCGACGCCCCTTCGGACGCGATGAGGATCGCATTCGACTTCACGCAGCGGATGGCCCGCCACGCGAACGCGAGGTCCGCCAGCGTCGCCTCGTCCGCCGGCTCGCCCGCGGCGAGGGTCCAGTTCGCCGGGTTGTCGCCCTCCGCCTGGAAGCGGTCGCGCTCCTGGACGAGCCAGCCGCCGGCGATCTGCTTGCGCTCCTCCTCCTGCTCGCGCGGCTGCACCTCGAGGATGCGCAGGTTCTTCTTCGTCTGCAGCAGCTCGAGCGCGTCCGGCGCGTAGGACGGCGCGATGACCACCTCGGTGAAGATCGGCTTGATCTGCTCCGCGAGCTCGAGTGTGACCTCGCGGTTGCAGGCGATGACCCCGCCGTAAGCCGAGACCGGGTCGCAGGCGTGCGCCTTCGCATGCGCCTCCGCGATCGAGGTGGCCGACACGGCGACGCCGCACGGGTTCGCGTGCTTGATGATGGCCACGCACGCCTCGTCGTGGTCCCACGCGGCGCGCCAGGCGGCGTCCGCGTCCTGGTAGTTGTTGTAGCTCATCTCCTTGCCGCCGTGCTGCTTCGCGCCGGCCAGGCCCCAGCCCTCGCTCTCCAGGCGGGCCGCCTGGTGGGGGTTCTCGCCGTAGCGCAGCGGGGTGGACGCGGCATCGCCGGAGGCGTCGCCAAGCTGGGATGCGAACCAGGAGGACACGGCGGCGTCGTAGCGCGCGGTGTGCGTGAACGCCTCGAGGGCGAGCTGCTTGCGCTCGTCGAGGCTGAAGCCCTCACCGCGCACGGCCTCGATGACGTCGGCGTAGCGCTGCGGGGAGGTGACCACGGCGACGGACGGGTGGTTCTTCGCCGCGGCGCGGACCATCGACGGGCCACCGATGTCGATCTGCTCGACGCACTCGTCGTAGCTGGCGCCGGAGGCGACGGTCTCCTCGAACGGGTACAGGTTGACCACCACGAGCTGGAACGGCTCGATGCCCAGCTCCTCGAGCTGCCGGGCGTGGTCGTCCTTGCGCAGGTCGGCGAGGATGCCGGAGTGCACGCGCGGGTGCAGCGTCTTCACACGCCCGTCGAGGACCTCGGGGAAACCGGTGAGCTCGGCGACCTCGGTGACGGGCACGCCCGCCTCCGCGATGCGCTTGGCGGTGGAGCCCGTGGAGACGATCTCCACCCCCGCCTCGCCAAGGGCTCGGGCCAGCTCCTCCAGCCCGGTCTTGTCGTAGACGCTGATCAGCGCACGCTTAATCTCGGTCGACATAGAAAACAGCCTTTCCGTCTTGAATGGTCGCGTTACTGAGGACGTCCACGATCTGCTCGCGCTCGGCCTTCTTGATCCGCTCGTGCAGTGTGAGCCTGGTATCGCCCGCTTCGATGACCACGGGGCGCTGGGCGATGATCTCGCCGGTATCCACGCCCGCATCGATGTAGTGCACGGTGCAGCCGGTGACCTTCACGCCGTAGTCGAGCGCGTCCTGGACGGCGTGGGCACCGGGGAACGCGGGCAGCAGCGAGGGGTGGGCGTTGATGGTGCGCCCCTCGAACCGCTCGAGGAACGCGGGGCCGAGCACGCGCATGAAGCCCGCGGAGACCACGAGGTCCGGCTCGACCGCCGCGACGGTGGCCGTGAGCTTGGCGTTCCACTCGTTGCGGTTCGTCTCCATCGGCACGATGGCGGTGCGGATCCCCGCATTCTTCGCCCGCTGCACCCCCGGACAAATTTGATCCGCCACCACGAGGTCGACGCGGTAGCGGTCCTTTTGGTTATCGAGTATCGCTTTCAGCAGCGTGCCAGTGCCCGACACGAGCACGGCCACCGAATTCGCAGAGTCACTCACCCGCATCAGTGTAGTCACCGCGCCCGCGCGTCGCGCGTTGCCTCAGCAGCGCCACGCCGCGGGCCAGCGCGCCGATCGCGGCGACCCAGATGAACAGCAGCATTGCGAGGACAAACGGGTCGGTGCCGACGAGCCCGTAGGCGCCTGCCGTGCCGGACGCGAACACGCCGAGCAGTGCACCGACGAGCGCGGCCCAGGTTGCGGCGGCGACGGTGTCGCGCAACGGCAGCGGCGCTGTGAGCAGGGCGTGGAGGATCACCGCGGCCGGGACGACGAGGAGGACGGGCGCCCACCCGGGCAGCTCGGCCGGGATCGCGGCGAACAGCGGCAGCGGCGGGTAGGCGACGTTCGTGAGCGCGAAGAGGTTTGCACTGCCGCCGCCGCACGTGAACGCCCCGCCGAGCAGCACCGCGAGCTGCGCAACGACCGCGTTGGGCAGGTAGAGCAGGCTCACGCCCGCGAGCCCCGCCTTGCCGCCGGCGCCGAGCTGCGGGAACTGATCCGCCAGCTCGCCCACGCGGTGGTAGCCGGCCGCGAGCGCGACGAGGTAGACGACGGCCGCCGCCACGGCGAGCCGCACGACGAGCTTCCCGGCCGCCTGGGCGGCGCCGACGACGCCCTTCGGCACGTCGGCACGGGCCGCGAGCGCGCTCCACACCACCGGCTTGATGCCGAGGACGAAGCCGACGAAGTGAACCACGAGCGGGCTCGCCAGCGCGACCGCCACGTTCGGCGTCTCCACGGGGAAGACCGCGGAGGCGTCGTAGACCATGAACAGGGCGATCAGGCTCAGCACGAGCGGCAGCGCGAGGATGAGCGTGAGCAGGGCCAGCAGGTCGAGGATGCTCACCCGCTTCGCGGTCGCCTTGCGCACTTGCGTGGCGACGATCCCCGTCACGGCAAGCGGCGGCAACAGGGGCATGTTGGTGAGCGTGACGCCGTCGATACGCAACGGCACCCCGTGGAGGACGAACCACGTCTCCCCCACCGCGGAAGGCAGGTAGGCCAGCCGCCACCCGCAGATGAGGATGACGGCGAGGCACACGGCGACGGCGCCGAGCGCGAGCGCGAGGTTGGGCACGAGCGCGAACTGGAGGTAGTGGCGGAACCGCTCGCGCGTGGTCTGCGGGACGCGGTCGGTCTGCTCCCGGCGCCGGACGCCGGTGATCCGGCGGTTGGCGTTGCCGCCACGCTGGCGCCGCGGGGATGCCTCGGGCCGCCCGGGGCGCATGCCGGAACGTGTCTGTGGGTTCGTGCTCATCGGTACTCACTCTGCCATTGCGCGGCGGGTGCGCGGCGAAGTGACACCCGCTACACCTGCGACGTGCGCCACGTTCATGCCGGCTCGGAACGGCGTGGCGTGGGGTTTTGAGGTCGGGCGCGATGTAACGTTCGCGAGTTTGGACGCGATTTAGAGTTTTTTCAGATTCTGTGTTGCCTGTATGAAACCAATTCGTTACAGTAACCTCTCGTAGATAACAGGAAGGTCACGGTTCTGCGCTGAGCCGCGGGTGCGACCAACGGACGATCTCGAAGAGGGCTCATGTTCAACTCCACAAAGCAGGGCGGGAAGCACCGCAAGCAGTCCCCGAACAAGGGGCGCGTCGCAGCCGTGGCTGTGGCCACCGGTGCCGTGTCCACCGCAGGGTTCTCCGGCCTCGCCGCTGGCGCGCTCACCTCGCACGACGCTGAAGGCGATGCCGTGAACATCAAGCTCGCCTCCGACGCCGCCGAGCTGCAGTCGCAGCCGGCTGCGGGTGAGGCCGCGGAGCAGTCCCCGCAGATCCTCGCGATCGCCGAGTACAAGCCGGTGGACAACCTGTCCGACCAGCTCACCAAGGCCGTGCAGCACTCCGACGAGGTCGCCCGCCTCGACGAGGCCGCCCGCGCCCCGCTGTCCATCAAGCCCGCCGATGGCGCCTACACCTCCGGCTTCGGCATGCGCTGGGGCGCGATGCACTCTGGCGTGGACATCGCGAACGTGCCCGGCACCCCGATCCGCGCGGTGGAAGAGGGCACCGTCATCGACTCCGGCCCGGCGCAGGGCTACGGCCAGTGGATCCGCATCCGCCACAACGACGGCGCGATCTCCGTGTACGGCCACATGCAGTCCCTCTACGTCTCCGTCGGCGAGCACGTCCAGGCCGGCCAGACCATCGCCGGCATGGGCAGCATGGGCTTCTCCACCGGCACCCACCTCCACTTCGAGATCTGGCCGGACGGTGCCACCGCGGTCGACCCGGCGCCGTGGCTCGCCGCGCGAGGCATCAGCCTGTAGCCGCAATTCCCGCGCTTCCCTCGACGGGGCCCGCCGCTTTCCATAGCGGACGGGCCCCGTTTTCGCGCGCCCGACACGCGCCGGACCCGGCGCCGGGGGTACGTTCCCCACCCCCGCACCCTAACCACATTGGTAACTTTTTTCACACCAGTAACACGCGCGGTGAGCTGGACGTTCGGTCAAGACAGGCCGGGAATTAGAACAAACGTGCACGTCAAAGCGTTGCCTGGGCGCTGGGCGGGCGATACATTCTACGGCTGTGCTCGCGGCCAGGCTGCGTCTTCGCCGCCCCTGCGCCGCCCCTTGCTGCCGAGAAGAAAAGGTATCCCGCCCCATGAACCGAGGACTCCGTCCGCGTCTCGCGTCCGCCTCGCTGGCCGCCGTGCTCACGCTCGCATTGGCGCACTCACCCGCCTCCGCGCTCTCTTTCGCCGTCGGCGGTGCCCCCGCCGACGGCGGGCAGGCGCTCGGCGCCGTGGCGAAAGCCGCCGGCGCGATCAAGAACAGCGGCGCCACCATCTCCGCCGGCGACTACACGATCGTCTACGACCCCCGCGCGCTGGACACCCCGCTCGCCGGCGCCTTCGCCCCGGCCGAAGCCAGCGACTGGGTCGCCCCGCAGCGCGGCCGCACCGCGGACGGCCGCACCGTCGTGCTGCCCGCCTCGGGCCACTACACCTCCGGGTTCGGCCCGCGCTGGGGCCGGGTGCACCAGGGCATCGACATCGCCAACGACCTTGGCACGCCGATCTACGCGGTCATGGACGGCACCGTCACGGCCGCCGGCCCCGCCCAGGGCTTCGGCAACTGGGTCGTGATCAAGCACGACAACGGCGAAGAGTCCGTGTACGGCCACATGCGCTACTACGACGTCGCCGTGGGCCAGCGCGTGACGGCGGGCCAGAAGATCGCCTCCATCGGCAGCGAGGGCCAGTCCACCGGCCCGCACCTCCACTTCGAGATCAAGCCGGACGGCGCCACGCAGGTCGACCCGGTGCCCTGGTTTGCCAAGCAGGGCATCAAGATCTAGAGCTTCTCCATCGGCACCCCGCCGATGAGCATGAGACGCACGGTGCCGGACGACCCGAAATCAACCGTCACCGTCTCGCGCACGCCGCTGCCCTCCACGGTGAGCACGGTGCCGAGGCCGTACTTCGCGTGGTTGACCCGGTCCCCCGGCGCGAGGTCGAGGTGCTTGTTCACCTTCACCCCGCCAGCGCCGTGTGACCGCCGCGGGCGCGCCGAGGTGCGCGGCCGCGCGGGGGCGCCCCAGGCGTCCGAACTGAAGGAGCGCTCCGGTTCCACCCTGCGCCAGTCGACGAGGTCCTCCGGGACCTCTGCGAGGAAGCGGCTGGCGGGGTTGGTCACCGGAGAGCCCCACGAGGCGCGCAGGATCGCGCGCGTGAGGTAGAGCCGCTCCTTTGCGCGGGTGATGCCCACGTAGGCGAGGCGGCGTTCTTCCGCGAGCTCCGCCGGGTCGCCCAGCGCCCGCAGGTGCGGGAACTGCCCGTCCTCCCACCCGGTGACGAAGACGACGGGGAACTCGAGGCCCTTCGCCGTGTGCAGCGTCATGAGCGTGACCACGCCCTGCTCGTTGTCCGGCAGCTGGTCCGCGTCGGCCACGAGCGAGACCTTTTCCAAGAACGCCTGGAGCGAGCCCGGCGCGGGCTCCCCCTCCTGCATGACGTCCTCGAGCTCCTCGTCCGTCATGTACGCGACGTGGTTCGCGGCCTCCGAGGAGAACTCGCGGGCCACGGAGACGAGCTCGTTGAGGTTGTCCAGGCGGGCGCCGTCCTGCGGGTCGTTCGACGCCTCCAGCTCCTCCTTGTAGCCGGTGTCCTCCAGGATCCGGGTGATCAGCTGCCCGAGGTCGGGCATCCCAGTGACCTCGTTGCGCATCGACGGCATGTCGTCCCGGATCTGCCGCATCATCTCAACGAAGCGGGTGATCGAGTTGGCGGCCGCTTTCGCGACCATGTCGACGCTGCCGGAGGTGACGTCGATAAGCGAGCGCCCAAAGCTCTGGTTGTTCTGCTCGGCGTGGAGGGCCACCATGGCCTGGGCCTTGTCGCCGATGCCGCGCTTGGGCACGTTGATGATGCGGCGCATGCTCACCGTGTCGTCCGGGTTGTCCAGCACCTTGAGGTAGGCGACGATGTCGCGGATCTCGCGGCGCTCGTAGAAGCGGGTGCCGCCGACGACCTTGTACGGGATGCCCGAGCGGATGAAGATGTCCTCGAGCGCGCGGGAGGCGTTGTTCGTGCGGTACATCACCGCGATGTCGGAGTACGGCACGCCCCTGTCCGCCAGCGCGTCGATCTCGGCGGCGACGAAGCGGGCCTCGTCGTGCTCGTTGTCGGCGACGTAGCCGACGATCTTCTCCCCCGTGCCCTGGTCGGTCCACAGCTTCTTCGGGCGGCGGCCCTGGTTCTGCGCGATGACGGCGTTCGCGGCGCTGAGGATGTTCTGCGTGGAGCGGTAGTTCTGCTCCAGCATGATCGTCGTGGCGTTCGGGTAGTCGCGCTCGAACTCCTCGATGTTGCGGATGGTCGCGCCGCGGAAGGCGTAGATCGACTGGTCCGAATCGCCCACCACGGCGAGCTCCGGCGCGTCCGCGCCGTCCCCGACGAGGGTGTGGATGAGCTCGTACTGCGCGTGGTTGGTGTCCTGGTACTCGTCCACGAGTACGTGGCGGAAGCGGCGGCGGTAGTACTCCGTGACCTGCGGGTGCTGTTTGAAGATGCGCACGACCTCGCCGATGAGGTCGTCGAAGTCGAGCGCGTTGGACTGGCGCAGCCGGCGCTGGTACTCCGCGTACACCTTGGCCACCGTGGTCTCGAACGGGTTGTGCGTCTTTTCCGCCTCCGCGAGCGCCTCCTCGGGGCCGACGAGCTCGTTCTTGTGGTTGGAAATGCCGTTGGCCAGCGTGCGCGGCGAGAACTTCTTCAGGTCCAGGCCGAAGTCTTTGCCGATCATGCCGAGTAACCGGCGCGAATCGTCCGAGTCGTAGATGGTGAAGTTGGTGTTCAGCCCCGGGACGAGCTGGGCCTGCTGGCGCAGGATGCGCACGCAGACGGAGTGGAACGTGGCCACCCACATCCGCTCCGCGTCGGGCCCCACGAGCTGGGCGACGCGCTCCTTCATCTCCGCAGCCGCCTTGTTGGTGAAGGTGATGGCCAGGATCTGCCAGGGCGCGACGCCGCGGTTCTGCAGCAAATACGCGATGCGCCTGGTGAGCACCGCGGTCTTGCCGGACCCCGCGCCCGCGACGATGAGCAGCGGGCTGCCCTCGTGGACGACGGCGGCCTGCTGCTGCGGGTTGAGTCCCAGAGTCAGATCAGTCATGGCCGTTACTGTACTAACGCCGCCGACACGACCCGCAGACGTGTTCGAAATGGCATAATCGGCTCCCATGAGTGAACTTGAAATCCGCATGCCGTCCGGCACCGACGATCCCCTCTCGGACGCGGAGATTCAGGAGTACCGCAAGGAGATCGACCGGCTCGACCGCGTCATCCTTGACGCGGTGAAGCGCCGCTCCGAGATTTCCCGGGCCATCGGCAAGACCCGGATGGGTTCCGGCGGGACTCGGCTGGTGCACACGCGCGAGGTGGCCATCATCAACCAGTTCCGCGACGAGCTCGGCGAGGAGGGCCCGGGACTCGCGCAGATCCTGCTGCGGCTCGGGCGCGGGAAGCTGGGGTAGGCCTGCCCCGCCACCGCTGCCGCGTTTTGGCTACCGTTGATCCCGGACACCACACCGGCGCCTACGCCGGACACTGCGACCGCCACCCGGGAGGCACACATGCACGACATCACGTCCACCGAAAGCTGGGGCAACCTGGAAAAACTCCACGCCGAGAAGTCCCGCACCACGCTGCGCGACCTCTTCCGGGCGGATCCGGATCGCGCGGAGCGCTACACGTTCGACGCCGCCGGGCTGCACGTGGATTTGTCGAAGAACTTGATTGACGGGGACGTCGTCGAGACGCTGCTTGCCCTCGCCGAAGAGGCGCAGCTGCGCGACCGCATCGAGGCGATGTTCACCGGCGAGCACATCAACGCCACCGAGGACCGCGCCGTGCTCCACACCGCGCTGCGCGCGCCGGCGGACGCCGCGCTCACCGTCGACGGCCAGGACGTCACCCACGACGTGCACGAGGTACTCGGCCGCATGGGCGACTTCGCCGATGCGCTGCGCTCCGGGCGGTGGCGCGGCCACACCGGCAAGGAGATCACGAAGGTGGTCAACATCGGCATCGGCGGCTCGGACCTCGGCCCCGCGATGGCGGCCAAGGCGCTGCGCACCTACCAGGACGCGGGCATCGCCGCCGAGTTCGTCTCCAACGTCGACCCGGCGGACATGAGCCGCGTGCTCGCGGGTGCAGATCCGGAGCAGACGCTGTTCATCGTCGCGTCGAAGACGTTTACCACCCAGGAGACCCTCTCTAACGCGCACGCCGCGAAGCGCTGGCTGCTCGAGCAGCTCGGCGGCGATGAATCCGCGATTGCGAAGCACTTCGTCGCCGTGTCCACCAACGCGGAGAAGGTGGCGGAGTTCGGCATCGACACCGCCAACATGTTCGGGTTCTGGAACTGGGTCGGCGGGCGCTACTCCATGGACTCCGCGATCGGCCTGAGCCTCATGTGCGTCGTCGGCCGGGACAACTTCGCGGACATGCTCGCGGGCTTCCACGACATGGACGAGCACTTCCGCTCCACCGAGCTCGAGCAAAACGTGCCCGCGCTCATGGGCCTGCTCAACGTCTGGTACCGCAACTTCCACAAGGCGCAGACCCACGCGGTGCTGCCCTACGCGCAGGACCTCTCGCGCTTCCCGGCGTACCTGCAGCAGCTCACGATGGAGTCGAACGGCAAGCACACGCGTATCGACGGCGCAAGCGTCACCGCCGACACCGGCGAGATCTTCTGGGGTGAGCCGGGCACGAACGGCCAGCACGCCTTCTTCCAGCTCATCCACCAGGGCACGACCCTCATCCCGGCGGACTTCATCGGCTTCGCGCGGCCGCGGCAGGACCTGCCCACGGCGGACGGCACCGGCTCGATGCACGACCTGCTCATGGGGAACCTCTTCGCGCAGACGAAGGTCCTCGCCTTCGGCAAGACCCAGCAGGAGATTGAGGCGGAGGGCGTCTCCCACGAGCTCGCGCCGCACAAGGTGATGCCGGGCAACCGCCCCACCACGACGATCCTCGCCGAGGAGCTCACCCCGCACGCGCTCGGCGCGCTCATCGCGCTCTACGAGCACATCGTGTTCACCGAGGCCGCGATCTGGGGCATCAACGCCTTCGACCAGTGGGGCGTGGAGCTGGGCAAGGCGCAGGCGAACGACCTCGCCGCCGCGGTCGCAGGCGAGGAGGCGCCGGACACGGGCGACGCCTCGACGGACCACCTGATCACCTGGTACCGGGAGCACCGTTAATGGGCGACGCCGTCTCCTCCGACACGTATACCCCGCGCCAGCGCACCACCTACCGCCGGCGGCTCGAGGACGAGCTCGAGCGCTTCGACCGGCACCTGCAGCAGGCGGACTTCGTCGACCAGGGCACGATCGGGCTCGAGCTCGAGCTCAACCTCGTGGACGACGCGATGCAGCCGCACCCGAATAACCAGGCGGTGCTGGGCCTGCTCGACGACGAGTACCAGGCCGAGATCGGGTCCTTCAACGTGGAGATGAACCACCCTCCGCTGAGCATCGAGGGTGATGGGCTCGCGCGGCTTGCCGAAGGCGTCGAGAAGCGACTCGGCGTTGTGCGCGACGCGGCGGAGCGGGCCGGTTCCCACCTCGCGATGATCGGGACGCTGCCGACGATGACCGCGCCGTTCCTCGAGGGCGACGAGTGGATGACGCAGGAGAACCGGTACGCGGGGCTGAACAACTCGATCCTCGAGTCGCGCGGCGAGCTGGTGAAGATCGACCTGCGCGGGGAGGAGAAGTACGTCCGCTACTTCGAGAGCATCGCACCCGAATCCACGTGCACCTCGATGCAGCTGCACCTGCAGGTCGCGCCGAACCGCTTCGCCGACGCGTGGAACGCCTCCCAGGCGATCGCCGGGGTGCAGGTGGCGCTGTCCGCGAACTCTCCGCTGTTCATGGGGCACAAGGTGTGGCACGAATCGCGCATCCCGGTGTTCAAGCAGTCCCTGGACACGCGCACGCAGGAGCTGATCAACCAGGGCGTGCGCCCGCGCGTGTGGTTTGGCGAGCGCTGGATCACCAACGTCTTCGACCTATTCGAGGAAAACGTCCGCTACTTCTCCCCCATCCTGCCCGAGGGGCGCGCGGACGCGGGCACCCCGTTCATGAACGGCGACAACCCGGGCCTGCACTACCTCAACCTGCACAATGGCACGATCTGGCGCTGGAACAGGCCCATCTACGACCCGAATGGCGAGCTCAGCCACATCCGCGTGGAAAACCGCCTGTTGCCGGCCGGCCCCACCGTCATGGACGTCGTCGCGGACGCCGCGTTCTACTACGGTCTGGTCAAGGCGCTCGGCGAGCAGGCGCGCCCGGTGTGGTCGCGCCTCACGTTCGAGGCGGCGAACCGGAATTTCCTCGCGGCGGCCCAGGATGGCATCCGGGCCGAGGTGGAGTGGCCGACGCTGGGGACGGTTGGGGTGGCGGAGCTCGTCGAGAAGCATCTGCTCGAGCTCGCGTACGACGGGCTGCGCGCCCTCAAGGTAGACCAGGCGTGCGCGGACGAGTACCTCGGCGTCATCGAGGGGCGCGTGCGGGCGCGGCAGAACGGCGCGTCGTGGCAGCTCGCGGCGCTCGACCGCGTCGCCGGCGGCTCGAAGCCCGCGACGAGCGAGCGGGCGGACGGGCTCGCGCGGGTGCTGCGCCAGTACCTGGAAAATCAGCGCACCGGCGCGCCGGTGCATACTTGGACGCTCGACGTCGCGTAGGGCAAGATAGGCCCAATGCAGAGCATTATCGACTGGATCGTCGGCCTCATGGAGACCCTCGGCGCCCCCGGCGTCGGCATCGCGATCCTCCTTGAGAACCTCTTCCCGCCAATCCCGTCCGAGGTGGTCCTGCCGCTCGCCGGCTTCACCGTCGCCCAGGGCACCCTGAACATGTGGGCCGTGTTCATCTGGTCGGTCGTCGGCTCCGTCGCGGGCGCCTACGCGCTCTACGGCATCGGCGTGTGGCTGGGCCTGGAGCGGCTGCGCAAGGTCGCGGACTGGATGTGGCTCGTGCGCGCCTCCGACGTCGACGCGGCGATGCGGTTCTTCACCAAGTACGGCCGCTCCAGCGTCTTTTTCGGCCGCCTCATCCCAGGCGTGCGCTCGCTCATCTCCATCCCCGCCGGCCTGGGCAAGATGAACCTGCTCACGTTCGGCCTGTGGACGACGCTCGGCTCCGGCATCTGGAACGCCGTGCTCATCTACCTGGGCTACGTCCTCGGCGACAACTGGGAAAAGGCGACCGGGTACGCCGACACATACTCGAACGTCATCTACGGCGTGCTCGTCCTCATCATCCTCGCGTTCCTGGTCTACTTCATCCGTCGCGCGGTAACGGACCGCGAGGAGGAGGTGCTGGTGCCGCCGGAGTCGGAGTAAGGGTTAGGAGACCCGCTCTCCTTTCTGCCAGTAACTCGCCAGATCGGGCAACTCCTCGGCCCTGAAGTAGCGCGAGTGGGTGACTTTAAGGTCTTCAATGGATGGGGTTTCTCCCGCAAAAATCCGAAATCCACGAATCCCCCTTCTCGCTCAGAATGACAATATCTCAAGGCTCCGGCTGGCACCGCGGGCACCACCAAATCACCCGCTCGAGGTCGCCTTCGCCGCCGAGGAACCCCTTCGTGATCAAGGTGCCGCACCGCCTGCACGGCTTGTTGTTGCGCCCGAACACGTAGCTCGTCTCCCCCGTCCGCCTGACCCCGGTGGTCACGCGGACGGGGGCGTCTTTGTTCGCCCACATGAGCCGGCGCGCGAGGCGCACATGCTTGACGACGTCCACGTTCCGCACCAACACGGCCGGATGCGTGCCCGCGAGAAAGTTGATTTCCGCGCGGTACTCGTTGCCAATGCCGGCGAGGTTGCGCTGATCCAGCAGCGCCCGCCCGATCTCCAGGTCGGGGTGCGCCTCGATGCGGCGCACTGCCTCGCCCTCGTCGAAGTCCTCGGCGAGCAGGTCGGGGCCGAGGTAGCCCATCTGCTGGTCGTACTCGCGGGCCGGGAAGACGCGGACGAGGCCGAGCGAGAACCCGACGAGCTCGATGTCGGCCTGTGGTGCGTCGCTAAGCGAAAGCACCACGCGCGCGGCGTGGGCGGGCTTCTTCCACCGCTCGCCGGCGCGGTGCATGGCCCAGGTGCCCTCCATTTTCAGGTGGGTGTGCAGGATCTGTGGCGCGTGCCCGGGCGCGGTGAACTGCATGAACAGGTGCTTGCCTCGGGGCCAGACGCGCTCGCAGGTCATGCCTGTGAAGTCGACGGTGGCGTAGCGCGGGACGCGGATGCTCGTGGCCGTGACTTCGCGGTTTTGCATCCACTGCAGGCGCTTTGACAGCTGATAGACGGAATCACCTTCGGGCATAGTGGGGTCTATGTTCCAATTTCTGCGCAAGATCTTCAACACTGTTAACACTGGCCCGACGCCGGAAGAGTCGCTCGTGGGTTTCTTCCCCGACATGGACGCCGCCGTCGAGTGGGCGCGCGGGGTGCTCGCAGAGACCGGCACGGACCCCAAAGCGCAGTTTGTGCGCGCGGTGAAAGACGTGCGTGAGGCCAATCCCCGACTTGGTCTTGCGGCTGCGAATCACCTGGTCAAGCAGCTAGGTTAGCACTTATGTTCTAATTTGGGTTGGGCGTGTCGGACGCGTTGTTACATTGACATCCAACACCCGCGAAATGTTGCGGAAAGGAGGGTGTCATGGAAGGAATCGCCGAGCTCGTGGACCAGGTCGCCGACGGCCTGTCGCAGTTGCGCCAGCTTCTGGACGACCCTTCGACCCTCCCCCTCGCCACCATCACCCGCGACATCGCGCGCCTCGAACGCGCGATGGATAAGAAGGCCTACGTGGACGCCGCCTTCGCGCAGGCGTGCGTGCTGGCGGACGCCGGCAAGCTGGTCGGCGCGAACCACCCGGACGCGTACCTCACCGAAAAGCTCGGCATCTCCCGCGGCGAGGCGTACAACCGCATCGCGCGGGCGAAGGCGCTTTTCGACGCTCCGCCCCCGCCTGAGCCGGATTTGGGTGACCTCTTTGAGGATGACGGCTCGGAGGAGGACCGCTCCGCCGCCGAGGAGGCCGCGCGCAAGGCTGCGGAGGAAGAGGCGGAGCGCCGCCGCAAGGACCAGGAGGAAGCGCGCAAGCGTGCCGACGAGGTCCCGGCCGCCAAGCAGGACATCATCCGCCGCGAGCTGGACAAGCTGCTTAAGGCGGCCGAGGGCGAGCGGATGCGCATCTACGCCCGCGCGATGGAGGAGGCCAAGTACCGCGACGAGAAGGACCTGCGCCTGTTTGTGAAACGCCTGGTCGCCGATGCCAACAAGCCCCACGTGAAGGCGAACCCGAACGCGGGCTTTGAGAAGCGCGACGCCTCGCTGGGCAGGGAGAACGTGGACGGCACCTTCGACGTGACGCTGTCGATGACCCGCGCCGACTACGCGCTGTACAAGGCGCTCACCGACAAGGGGTTGTCGCCGAACTCCAACATCCCGGAGGAACTCCAGGGCAACCGCGACCCGCGCACCAAGGGGCAGCGCCGCTACGACCAGTACATGGCCATCCTGCGCCAGTACGAGGAGAGCCAGCAGGCCGCGAACGGCGGTGCGGCGTCGGTGGTGGTGTCCATTACGTTGGACGACCTCGCCGAGGCCGACGCCACCACGCTGTTCCAGACCAACGTCGGGGTGGAGCTCGACGCCTTCGACCTGGTCCGGCTCGGCATGGACGGCACGAGCGATTTCCTGCTTACCGTCGACGGGCTTTCCGGGGTGCCGCTGCACCTCGGCCGGTCGCGGAGGCTCGCGTCGGTGGGCCAGCGCATCGCCATGTTCGCGGTGCAAGGGGTGTGCTCCTGGGCCGGCTGCACGACCTCCATGAGCGAGTGCGAGGCCCACCACATCATCTCCTGGCTGCGGTACGGGGCGACCGATATCGAAAACCTCACCGGACTGTGCCCCACCCACCACAGGTGCAACAACGACCACCGGGACGGCTCGTTTAACAAGGGGTACATGGACTACGACCCCGACACCGGCGGCGCCGTTTTGGTCAAAGCCGACGGCACCCGCCACACCAACACCACGGACCCCGCCATGCACTCGGCGGTCAACCGGATCAAGGCGAAACGGGCCTCAATATCGGCGCCGCCACCTGCGGAAACGCACTGGCCCACCTCCCCACCGCCACCACCGGGGCGCATGGGGCATCCTGGGCACGCCAACCAGCCAAGCCACCGCCCCAATCGACCTGGTCACCGCATGCCGATGCGGCCCTAAACAGCATGCGCCGCACCCTGAATTAGTCGTCGAGTTAATCGTCGAAGGTCAGGCCGTCGACCGGGCCACGCGCTCGATCGCGCGCGCCTGGGCCGCCTTCGATACCTTCGCTGCCGCCGAGCTCCCCCAGCGCCTCCGCCACGCTGCGCCCGCGCCGCTTCGGCGGCGCCGACGCCTTGCCGCCGATCTTCACGCCCCTGTGGCTCACGGTCGCGCCGTACTCCTTCAGGCCGAACGCGGGCCCGCCGTTGAGCTTCTCCACGCCCAGCGGCTGCATCCGGCCCGCCCGTATCGCCCGCGCGAGCGCGTCGACGACCAGCGGCATCGGGTCCCCGACCCCGTCCGGGAAGGCGTCGAAGAAGGTGGTCATCGTCTTGCCGCCGCGGGTGATGTGGGCGGCCAGGAGCCCGTCGATAAGCACGACCACCGCGCCCGCCGCCCGCGTCGGCCCCTGGGCCGGCCACGGCAGCGCCGCGCCGTACGGGTTCGCCGGGTCCGCTGCCGCGAGCACGTGCACGTGCGGCTCGCGCGCGCCGGAGGGCCAGCCGACCACGTCGTCGGAATCCTGGTGGCCGCGCAGCCGGTCGATCGTCGCCGGGGTGGAAAACTGCGAGGCCCCGAGCCCCTCGACAAGGTAGCCGCGCATCGCCTTGCCGGACGCCTCGAAGCCGGAGAGCGTCTTGTAGGCCAGCGCGAACCCGCCGAGGATGTCCTCTGCCACGACGGAGCCGCGCGTGACCACGCCGTAGCGGTCCAGCAGCGACTCGCCGAGCGCGACGGAGCGGCGCGTCGCGTCGTCGTCAGGCATGGGCGTGAGCGACCACCGCCCCACCATGTCCGGCGGGGTCGCCGAGGCGAACGAGGTGCGCCCCGAGCGCACCCTGCTGCGCTGCGGCCGCCGCTTCGCCCGGTGCGCCGCCTTGCCGCCGGCGAGCCGCGCCCGGATCGGGGCAAACGAGTCGGGCGCGAGGAACCCGGCCTCGACGAGGTCCCACATCGCCTCGCGCAGCTCCTCCGCCGTTGTGGTGGGCTCGAGCAGGTCGCTGAACAGGTACCCGCCGCCGCGGCGCACCTTCTCCATTACCTGGGACTGGGTGAGCGAGAGCAGCGGCTCGTCCACCTGCGGCGCGAGCTGGGCGGCGTAGTCGGCGGGCAGCAGCATGATCCAGGGGTCGCGCGCCCCCGCCTTGCCGGCGCCGACGATGGCCACCTCGCCCGAGGCGGTGAGCTCGTCCAGCATCGCCGGGGAGTAGTCCCCCACCCGCGCGGGCAGGATGTGCGACTCCCACGCGGATGCCGGCAGCCGCACACCAGCGAGCTGCTCCAACACCGAGTACACGCCGTCGGCCCCGCGTAGCGCGGGCACGACGCCAACCGGGGCGACGTTCGACCAGCTGGGGAGGAACCGCCCGTAGGCGGACTGGGACACCGGCCGGGTCTGGGCGCGCGCCGCCGCGAGCGAGCGCGACCGGATGATGCGCAAGACCTCGGCGGCGACGTACTCCTCTTCCTCCATACCCTGCCGGTAGCGCCCGGGGATGACCTTGTCCTTGTCCACCAGGGGCTGCAGGGCGGCGTGGGCCGCGCCGACGGCGAGCCCGAAGGCGCCGGCAAGGTCGCGCAACACAAACGGCCCCCGGGTGCGCACCCAGCGGCCCACCAGCTGCGCCAGCGCGTCCGGGATGGTCTGCACCTGGGCGGCGACGCCGGGCGGGACGGGCACACCGAGGCCGTCGCGAAGCAGCGGGGCGTCCAACACTTGGGCGACGTGGTCGCGGCCGCCGATGCGCACCCGCATCATCCGCGCCCCCAGGACCTGCTCCAAGGACTCGAGGGGAACGGCGGTGTAGAGGCGGAGCTCGTCGAGAGGCACCGGCCCCACGATGCGCAGCGTGTCCGCGAATTGCTCGCTCGTCTCGGCGCGGCCCACGCGGCGCAGCGAGGCGTCGACCTCGGCGATGATGTCCGCGTCGAGGAGCTCGCGCAGCTCGACGGTGCCCAGCAGCTTGGCCAGCAGCGACGGGTCGAGCGAGAGCGCCGCGGCCCGCTTCTCGGCCAGCGGGGTGTCGCCCTCGTACATGAACGCGCCGGTGTAGTTGAACAGCAGCGAGGACGCGAACGGGCTCGGCTGGTCCGTGGTCACCTCGGCGATGCGCACCCGGCGCGTGTTCACGTCGCGCATAACCTCCTGCAGCGCGGGCAGGTCGTAGACGTCCTGGAGACACTCGCGGACCGTCTCCAGGATGATCGGGAACGAGGGGTAATTCCGGGCGACGTCAAGCAGCTGCTCCGCGCGCTGGCGCTGCTGCCACAGGGGCGCGCGCTTGCCGGGGCTGCGGCGCGGCAGGAGCAGGGCGCGGGCGGCGCACTCGCGGAATCTAGAAGCGAAAAGGGCGGAGTTACCCACCTGCTGGGTGACGATGTCCGCGATCTCGTCCGCGTCGAACTGGAAGAGCGACCCGTCCGGCTCGCGCTCCCCCTGCGGCAGGCGCAGCACGATGCCGTCGTCGCCGGCCACCGCCTGGGCGTCCATGCCGGTCTCCTGCGACACGCGCCACCCGGTCGCGAGCGCCCACGCGGCGTTGACCCCCTTGCCAAACGGGGTGTGCAGCACCACGCGCCAGTCCCCCAGCTCGTCGGTGAAGCGCTCGAGCACGAGCGTCTTCTCGTCCGGCAGGATGCCGGTCGCCTCCTCCTGCTCCTCGAGGTACTGCAGGAGGTTGCGGCGGGCGCGCTCGTCGAGGCTGGGGTCGAGGGAGCCTTTCGCTTCTCGACGAAACGTCCCGACCGCCTTGCCCAACTCATACGGCCGCCCGAGCCCGTCGCCCGTCCAGAACGGCAGGCGCCCGGTGTGGCCCGGCGCGGGGCTGACTTGCACCTGGTCGCGCGTGATGTTCTCGATGCGCCAGCTCGAGGCGCCGAGCGTGAACACGTCGCCGACGCGGGATTCGTAGACCATCTCCTCGTCGAGCTCCCCGACGCGGCGGGGCGCCGCCCCCTCGGCGTCCGTCCCCACGAGGAACACGCCGAACATGCCCCGGTCCGGGATGGTGCCGGCGTTTTGCACCGCGACCCGCTGCGCGCCGGGGCGAGCCTTCAGCGTGGAGCCCTCGAGGATCGCGCGCGGGCGCAGCTCGGCGAAGTCGGTGGACGGGTAGACGCCGACGACGAGGTCGATCACCGAGTCGAACACCTCGCGCGCGAGGTCCCGGTACGGCCAGGCCCGGCGGACCGTGTCGTACCACTCGTCCACGTCGAGGTCCTCCACCGCGACCGCGGCGACGGTCTGCTGCGCGAGCACGTCGAGCGGGCTGCGCGGGGTGTGCAGCTCCTCGATGAGCCCCGCTCTCATCCTGGGCACCGTCACGGCCGTCTGCACGAGGTCGGCGCGGTGCTTGGGGTAGAACGTGCCCTCGGAGACCGCGCCGACCGTGTGCCCGGCGCGGCCCACGCGCTGCAGGCCGGAGGCGACCGAGGGCGGGGACTCCACCTGGATGACCAGGTCCACCGCGCCCATGTCGATGCCGAGCTCGAGCGAGGAGGTGGACACGACGGCGCGCAGCGCGCCCTCCTTGAGCATCGTCTCGGTGAGCGCGCGCTCGTCCTTGGACACGCTGCCGTGGTGGGCGCGCGCGATCACGGGGGCGGCGTGGCCGGCGGTGTCGACGTACTTCATCAGCTGCGCGGGCGGGCGCCGCGTCGGCGGGCTGAGCGCGTCCGGGTCGTGCTCGGTCGCCCACAGCTCGTTGAGCTGGCTGGTCAGCCGCTCCGCGGTGCGGCGCGAGTTGACGAAGACGATGGTGGAGCGGTGCGCCATCACCTGCTCGTAGATGGCCCGCTCGATGTGGGGCCAGATCGACGCGGAGGCGGCGGGGGGCGGTTGGGGGCCGGAGGTGGCGTCGTCAAGCATGAGCGCGTCGTCGAGCACCACCTCCCCGATGGTGGAGGCGTCCTCGGGGACGGGCAGGTCCGACATGTCCTCGACGGGGACGCGGACCTCGAGGCTCCAGCGCTTCTCGGCGGGCGGGTTGATGATCGTCGTTTTCGGCCCGAGGAAGTTCGCCACCGCCTCGATCGGGCGCACGGTGGCGGACAGGCCGATGCGCTGGAAGTCCCCGGCGATCCGCCGCAGCCGCTCGAGCGAGAGCGTGAGGTGCACGCCGCGCTTCGTGCCGGCGAGCGCGTGGATCTCGTCGACGATGACGGTGTCCACGGTCTCTAAGATCCCCGCCGCCTTCGACGTGAGCATGAGGTAGAGCGACTCAGGCGTGGTGATGAGGATGTCCGGCGGCTTGCGCACCTGCCGGTTGCGCTCGGCCTGCGGGGTGTCGCCGGAGCGCACGCCGACCGAGATGTCCGGCATGTCGCGGCCCATGCGCTGCGCCACGCGCGCGATGCCGTTCAGCGGCGCGCGCAGGTTGTTCTCCACGTCGACGCCGAGGGCCTTGAGCGGCGAGATGTAGAGGACCTTCACGCCGCCGTGGGTGGAGCGCTGCGCGCCGTCGATGGGCAGGGCCTGCTGCCCGGCGCGCTCGACGAGGGAGTTGAGCGACCAGAGGAACGCGGCGAGCGTCTTGCCGGAGCCGGTGGGCGCGACCACGAGCGCGTTCTCCCCGTCCGCGATCGCGCGCCACGCCCGCTCCTGCACGGGCGTGGGCGCCGCGAAGACCTCGGTGAACCACGTGGCCACCTGGGGGTGGAAGCGGTCGAGGATCGGCGCGGTCATTCCGCCGACTCTAGCCCGTGGAGTTCGGCCCGTGTCTGCAGGTGGCGGTAATATCGGGCGCATGACTGCTGAGTACTCGGATTCGCGGCTGACCAACCTCATCGCCGAGGGCACCGGCGAGATCCTCAAAGGTGTGCGCGGCGTGGGGCTGCTGCGCGGCCGCGAGCTCGGCGAGGCGGGCGATGAGCTGGCCCAGAACTGGACCGCCCGGGTGCTCGCGCAGCACCGGCCCGACGACGGGTTCCTCTCCGAGGAGGCCGCCGACAACCCGGAGCGCCTGGGCAAGGACCGGGTCTGGATCGTCGACCCGCTCGACGGCACCAAGGAGTTCGCCACCGGGCGCCAGGACTGGGCGGTCCACGTCGCCCTCGTCGAGGACGGGGTGCCCACCCACGCGGCCGTCGGCCTGCCGGACCTGGGCGTGGTGTTCAAGTCCTCGGACGTGCGCCACGTCTCGGGCCCCTTCGCGGGCAAGGTTGCGCTGTCGCGGAATAGGCCCCCGGCCGTCGCAACGTATGTCGCCGATGCGCTCGGCTTTGCGACGGTTCCTGTCGGCTCCGCCGGCGCGAAGGCGATGCACGTCCTGCTCGGCGACTATGACGCCTACGTCCACGCCGGCGGGCAGTACGAGTGGGACCAGGCCGCCCCCGTCGGCGTCGCGCTCGCCGCGGGCCTGCACGCCTCGCGTCTCGACGGCTCCGCCCTGCGCTACAACAACCGGGACACCTACATCCCGGACATCGTGATCTGCCGCCCAGAGCTCGCCGACGACATCCTCGAGGCCGCCGCGCGCTACCGCGACGAGCACGGCTCCTTCGAGGGGGTGGATAAGTAGATGGCCGAGGTGAAGACCCCCTACGAGGACCTGCTGCGCGACGTACTCGAGCACGGCGCCGAGAAGGGCGACCGCACCGGCACCGGCACCCGCAGCGTGTTCGGCCCCCAGATCCGCTACGACCTCGCCGAGTCCTTCCCCTTGTTGACCACGAAGAAGGTGTACTTCAAGGGCGTGGTCGGCGAGCTGCTGTGGTTCCTGCGCGGCGACTCCAACGTGCGCTGGCTGCAGGACAACGGCATCCGCATTTGGAACGAATGGGCGGACGAGAACGGCGAGCTCGGCCCCGTCTACGGCGTGCAATGGCGCTCCTGGCCCACCCCGGACGGCGGGCACATCGACCAGATCGCGCAGGCGCTGGACACGCTCAAGGCAAACCCGGACTCGCGGCGCAATCTCGTCTCCGCCTGGAACGTCGCCGAGCTCGACGAGATGGCGCTCATGCCCTGCCACCTGCTGTTCCAGCTCTACGTCGCCGGCGGGCGCCTGAGCATGCAGGTCTACCAGCGCAGCGCCGACATGTTCCTCGGCGTGCCGTTCAACATCGCGTCCTACGCCCTGCTCACCCACATGTTCGCGCAGCAGGCGGGACTCGAAGTCGGCGAGCTCGTGTGGACTGGCGGCGACTGCCACATCTACAACAACCACCTCGACCAGGTGCGCGAGCAGCTCTCCCGCGAGGCGCGCCCCTACCCGCAACTGCGCCTGCGCAAGGCGGCGTCGCTCTTCGACTACGGCTTCGACGACATCGCGGTCGAGGGCTACGACCCGCACCCGACCATCAAGGCGGAGGTGTCGGTCTAATGCTGGGAGCGATCTGGGCCCAGAGCCTCGACGGCGTCATCGGCGACGGGACCGAGATGCCGTGGCACCTGCCCGAAGACCTCAAGCACTTCAAGGAAATCACCCTCGGCCACCCGATCATCATGGGGCGGCGCACCTGGGAGTCGCTGCCCACCCGGCCGCTGCCGGGCCGCACGAACCACGTGCTCTCCTCGCGCGAGCCGGGCGCGTGGTCGCGCGGCGCGTACGTCTCGCCCGACCTCCCCGACCTCGAGGCCGACGCGTGGATCCTCGGCGGGGCCCAGGTCTACGAGGCCACCATCGACGAGGTGGACGTCATCGAGCGAACGCTTATCGACGTCCATCCGGACCTGCCCGCGTCCCGCGCCGTCTACGCCCCGCGCATCGACGACGAGTTTGAGCTCGTCTGGGAGGGGAACTGGGAGACGTCGAAAAGCGATGGCCTCCGCTACAAATTCCAGCGATTCGAAAGGAAACAATGACCGCCCCTGAAACCAGCGCGCACGTAACCATTTTCGCGGCCGAGTGGTGCCCGTTCTGCAAGAAGCTGCGCCAGCGCCTCGACCGTACTGAGACGCCGTACGACCTCGTCGACGTCGATGCCGACGGGATGGAAGACGTCAACGCGTGGATCGAGAGCGTCAACGACGGCAACCGAATCGTGCCGACGGTGCTGTACTCCGACGGCACCCACGCCACGAACCCGGAGGCCTCCGCGGTGCGCGCGAAGCTGCGCGAGCTCACCGGCGAGGAGTAACTGCTACCCCGCCTGCACCACGACCATCCAGATGGCCACGAGGTGGAGCACCGCCGCCACGATGGTCGCGGTGTGGAAGTGCTCGTGGTAGCCGTAGTATCGCGCCGTGCGCCCCGGCCACTTGAAGCCGTAGACCAGCGCGCCGAGCGTGTACACCACCCCGCCGGCGAACAGCAGCCACACCACCGCCGCACCCGCCTCGCGCCACAGAGTGGGCAGCAGCGGCACGATGATCCACCCCAGCCCGACGTAGACCACCACGTCCAGCCAGCGCGGGTGGTTGATCCACACGAGGTTGAGCACCGCTCCCCCAATGCCGCCCGCCCACGCAACCGCCAGCATCACCGTCGCGGTCCTCGGCTCGAAGATGATCAGGCACAGCGGTGTGTACGTAGCGGCGATAAAGACGGAGATGGTGGCGTGGTCCGCCCGGCGCCACCACTGCACAGCGTCCGCGGTGCGCCACGGCCAGCGGTGGTACATCGCCGACACTCCGAAAAGCAGGGACACCCCAGCACCGTAGATGGTCACCCCGAGGGCCTGGAACCACGAGAGCGTCATCCACGCGAAGGTGATCAGCACCGCCGCCGCGAGCGCCGACAGCAGCGCCGCGCCGAGGTGGAACCAGCCGCGGATCACGGGGCGCTCGCCTCGGTCCGCCATCACGTAGCTGCGCTGCACCTGCCCCTGTTGGAGTTCGTGGTGAGGTCTCGTTGCCGTCACGGTTCACCCCCGCTTCATCGTCGGAATGGCACTCACCTTAGACCGTTTCGAACCTACGGGGAAGTAGGTTCTTTAAGCGAAGTCCCGCAGCGCGGCCTCTGCGGCCCACCACCCGGGCATACCGTGCACACCTGCGCCCGGTGCCGTCGACGACGACGCCATGTACAGCCCTTTCCGCAGCCGGTGGGGCTGGCGCAACAGCAGCTGCGCACCCCCTTGGGCCACGTCCCCTTGAGTGGAAACTATCTCCAGCCAACCATTCGAAATTTCATTCGATCATTTTGCAAGTGGCGTCGCGCCTGCTGATACTAATTGAGTTGAGCGCTTGATCTGAGCGCGCAAACAGTGTCCGCTAGTCAAGGAAGGGGCGAAATGGCTGTCGGAGTTCCCGCAGGAGCAGCAAGATCTAATACTGAGTTTGAAATCTCTTACAAAGGAAAGATTTCCCAGGCGGAAATCCTTTCACGAGTGCGACCAAAATCATTCCGGGTGCTACACCAACCCGATCACCCGACCGACAACACACTGTACTTCGGCGACAACCTCGACATTCTCGAAGGTTTGGCCGCCGACGACCGTTTGGCAGGTCAAACCCAGATGATCTACATTGACCCTCCCTACGCAACCAACAGCCGGTTCAGCAACCGCAACCTGGAGTTTGCTTACGAGGACACAATCGACGGGGCGGACTTTCTGGAATTTTTGCGACAGCGATTGATCTTGATGCGGGAACTACTTTCAAACGACGGTGCCATCTACGTGCACCTGGATTCGAAGATGATATTCGAGACCAAGCTCATCATGGATGAGATATTCGGACCTAAGAACTTTCGAAGCTTCATCACTCGAAAAAAATCAAACCCAAAGAATTTTTCAAAGAAGCAGTTCGGCAACGTATCCGATTACTTGCTCTTTTACTCCAAGTCCAAGTCAATGAAATTCAACTTGCAGCACACCCCCTGGACAGAAGAGGCGGGAAACAAGGAGTATCCCTATATAGAAGAAAAAACGGGCAGGCGATTTAAGAAAGTTCCGATCCACGCCCCTGGTGTTCGAAACGGTGCCACCGGCAGAGAGTGGCGGGGAATGCTGCCACCCCCTGGAAAGCACTGGCAGTACACTCCCGAGCGGCTCGATGAAATGGATGCGAAAGGCGAAATTTATTGGTCGCCGACCGGCAATCCCCGCAGGAAAATCTATCTCGACAGTGCCCCCGGCGTTGCGATGCAAAACATCTGGCTCGAGTACAAGGACGCACACAACCAGAACATCAAAATCACCGGGTACCCCACGGAAAAGAATTTGGACCTTCTCAAAACTGTGATTCGCGCTTCTTCGGACGAAGGTGATCTTGTCCTGGATGCTTTTGCGGGCAGCGGAACGACTCTGGAAGCATCTGCAAGTCTTGGACGCCGGTGGATAGGCATCGACAACTCTTCGCTCGCAATCAAGACAATAGAGGACCGATTCGAACTCGGATCAGCTAAAATGGGCGATTTTCGCCCCAAAACTGCTGCAGCTCAGACCGCCTTAGATCTGGGGGAAAGAAGAGCGAAAGACTTCTGGATTAAGGAGTTGAGTGACTAGCTGTCACTCAACAACCAGTCCTTAGTTAGTCGCTCGTCCAGCATCTTTAACGTTGTAACCATTGTGAAA
Organism: Corynebacterium jeddahense; assembly: GCF_028609865.1. Taxonomy (NCBI): domain Bacteria; kingdom Bacillati; phylum Actinomycetota; class Actinomycetes; order Mycobacteriales; family Corynebacteriaceae; genus Corynebacterium; species Corynebacterium jeddahense. The sequence continues at coordinate 715,842 of NZ_CP063194.1, read as the reverse complement.
TCCGGCCCATACACATCTTCAAGTTGAACATAATCGCGGAACATGGAACCCAGCACGAAACCAGGGCCGTCGTTCAAGAAAATGATTTTGATTTTCTTATCTGGATGTTCTGCTCGGTATTTGGAGAGTTTGGTGATTTTATCTCGGTTCCCGCTAATACGATCATCCTCTTGAGACCCACCCCTATCACTGTCGTAGCGGGCGTACCCGATCGCTACGACGTCCCCTGCTGTCCGTGAACGTATGACAAAATCTGTGGGCGTGCCAGGATCAAAGCCCGGAAGAATATCTGCCAACTCGATATCTTTGCCCGCTCCCCGAGGTCCATCGATCGTGAAGTCCTCAGCCAAATTGTTCTCGAACCATTCGAAAAAGAAGTCGGTCAACTCATACCCGCTTTGTCCACGATTTTGAGTCTCGAACAGGACGGCCATCAGCGGTAGTTCAAACGCTTCCAGATTGTCCGAGTATGCGGCGTATTTTGCCTCTACTACATCGATATTCCGAAAACGATAACCGTAGTTGGAAATAATTTCTTCCACATCTCGAACCCGTTTGAGCATCTCGACGGACGTGTCCGGAGACACTAGCCGGCGGAAAAGTTTGAGGAGGTTACTGCGCTTTTCTTTGGGAGCCTTAACTATCTGCCGAAGTAGGTCTGCCGAAGAATCACAGGTTATGACTAGTTCATGAAACCGATCAAATGCTTCCTTATACACAACCTCTACACCATCCATGTAATCCGGATAGTAAGGCGAGTCCACGAAAGTGATTTGAGTCTTGTAATCATCGCCATACTCTCGAAGCTTTTTCAACCTCTATACCTTTCCAGCCTTAACTTCTATGGTTATCGAGACATTATAGTATGAAGCGTTCGCCGCTTCTGGAGAACGGATGTCGCCACTTCGTTCTCCTTGAAATCGACAACATGGCACGCGAGCGGTCTCGCCGGTGGACCGTTTCTTAAGCGAAGTCCCGCAGCGCGGCCTCCGCGGCCCACCACCCGGGCATACCGTGCACACCTGCGCCCGGTGCCGTCGACGACGACGCCATGTACACCCCTTTGCGCAGCCGGTGGGGCTGGCGCAACAGCAGCTGCGCACCGTCCATTGCCCCACCCGCGATGTCGCCGCCGACCAAATTCGGGTTCCACTCCTCGAGCGCCCGCGGCGAAGTGGTGACCGCATTTCGCACCACGTTGCTGAACCCGGGCGCGAACCGCTCGATCTGCTGCGTGATCCTTTCCGCGACCTCGCCCGGGTGGCGCTCGCGGTAGCCGTGCGGCACGTGCGCGTACGTCCACAACACCAGGCCACGCGACGGGTCGGCGGCGTACTGCTGGCTCACCATCACGAACGGCCGCTGCGGCAGCACTCCCCGAGCCACGTCCTTCTCGGCGCGGACAATCTCTTCCACAGTGCCGCCGACGTGAACCGTCGCCGCCTGCCCCACCCTGGGATCTGCCCACGGCACCGGGGCGTCGAGGACGAAGTCCACTTTGTGCACGCCGGGGCCGTAGCGCCAGCGGCGCATGGATCTCTTCCGGCGGGTCGGTAGGCCGGCGCCGTCGATATGCAGTGCCTGCTGAGGCGTGAGGTTGAGGATCACGGCATCCGCCTCGGGAAGCGTCGTGACCTCATCGCCGCAGCGCACGACCCCGCCGTGTTCCTCCACTATCCTCCGCAAGGCGGCGCTGATCGCACCCGATCCTCCCTCGGCGACGGGCCACCCGCGTGTCATACCGAGTGCTCCGAAGAGCAACCCGAACGCCCCGGTGAACGGTTGCGAAGGCGACGTGATCGCATGCGTCGCGCTGCCCGCAAAGAGTGCGCATGCCTCCTCGGTGCGGAAGGCGGCGCGCCCGAGCGTCGTCGCAGGCAACACACCGCGGGTGCCGAACCGCGCCAAGGCGACCGGGTGCTTCGGCCAGTGCGGCATGGGGGCAAGGACGCCGGTGAGGATGTCGTCGACACGCTCCACCACCGGCCGGTGCAGCCGCAGCCACGCCCCCTCGTCCGGGCCGAGACCCGCAGCGGTCTGCCCCAACGATCCCGCCAGCACCGCCGCGCCACCGTCGAGCGGATGCGCCATCTCGTACGGCGCGCGCAGCCACCGCACCCCGTAGTCCTCCAGGCGCAGCGCGCGGAACGCGGGGCTCGCGGCACCGAAGGGGTGGCAGGCGGCTCCGAGATCGCGCAGTAAAACGTCGTCAAGCATCTGCGTTGAAGCCGCGCCCCCGAATTCGCTGGCGCGCTCGCGCACCTCCACCCGCCACCTGCTGGTGGCGAGGCGCGCGGCCGCCGTCAGCCCGTTCGGCCCGGCGCCCACGATCACTGCGGATGGTCTCACCGGCCCATCTAAACACACCCGCTAAACTGCGGCGCATGAACGCGAAGCAAATCGGTTGGATGCTGCACTGGGTCGTGCGGATGGCGGCTTTTGCTCTGCTCATGCCGTACGCGCTGGCCAAACTCGGGCTCATGCAAATGGCTCGGCCCGACTACCCGGAGCTGCTGATCACCCTCGGCGAGAAGTCGCCGATGGGGCTGCTGTGGACCTTCATGGGGTTCTCCCCGGTCGTGCAGTTCCTCGCCGGACTGGCCGAAATTGTCGCCGCCGTGCTCGTGCTGTGGCGGCGCACCGCGTGGCTCGGCGGCCTGATCGGGTTCATCGACCTCGCCATCGTCTGGCTTTTGAACATGACCTTCGACGTGCCCGTCAAAATCCCATCCGCGTTCCAGGCGCTGCTGTATCTGCTGGTGTTGGCGCCGTGGCTGCCTCGCCTCTTCCGGTTCATCGCTGGCCGGGCGACCGAGGCAGTGCAACCGCCCCGCGCGATCACGAACGAGAAAATCCACCGCGTGACCCGCTTCTTCCCTGCCCTGGCCACGGTGGTCGCGCTTGGTGCCGGCGGGTTCGCGATGGCCACCGGCATTCCGCGCGCACTCGACCGCGACGGCACCGAGTTGTCCGGCGTGTACGCAGTCGCCGGTGGCAACATCGAACCCGCGGAGGACCTGGCGGCGGATCACCGCTGGGAATCGGTAGCATTCGGTTCCTTCGACGGCTTCGAGGCCGGCAACTTCTACCGCGTCGAGGGTGAGACTCCGGAGGGCGAGTTCCACGGGCTTTTCGCTTTGCGACGTGCCTCCGGCGACCACCAACTGGGCTTCTACACCCTCCACGGAGACCGCGTGACAATCCAGCTGACAGCCCCGATGACCGACGACCGCGTCAACGCCGCCCCGCGCGGCCCCATCGAAGACACGCTCGAGTTCGATTGGCGGGCCAACGGGGAGAAGCTCGAGCTCACACCCGAAAACGGCCCGGCGTTCGAGCTTGCGCCATCGGAGCTGGGAACCACGCTGCTGGATCAGCCGTTTACCTGGGTTTCCCCACCGTATAACCGCTAGGCGTTGCAGCGAAGGGACATTCAGCAAACTCCCCAACCTTTAGCTCCGCCGCCGCTTACACGTTTTCCGCCGCTTCCTTACCACCCCGCAACGACCCCGTCCCGGAAACCGCCGCGAGTCTCGAAGCGAAACCCCTACCGACCTTCGCGCGGGAATCATTCTGCCACGCGGGCGGGCCAAGAAACTGGACAGACTGTAAGCAATATACGGTTCCCCGTGCGCTAGCACGGGAGCATTTACTTATGGTTCGCAAGACAGCCGAGAAGCTAACAAAATTAATGGTGGGATTGTTGTCCGGGTTCTATAACAGTCCTATCTAAGTTGGATAATTATCGAGTGACACTGCACTGTCGAGGTTGAGATGTAGTCGGTGCGCACAATAATAGAAAGGCGAAGGTTCACCCCAAAGATTGGAGGAAACGATGATCCGTAAGAGAACTTTCGGAAAGGTTGCAGGGGCAGCTCTGATGGGAGTGGGGCTAGCGTTTGCGCCAGCTGCGTCAGCGGACGCACAAGAGGGGGACTATGCAGTAAGTCAGGTGGGCGATAATTCTTTCGTCCTACAAGGCGCTGATGGGCTGACTCGATCAACCTTGCCTGTTGATCAGCCGGGTGTCCAAGGCCGACACATAGAGCTGCAACCTGGCGACAGAATTGAGATCAGCGGTGATGGACAAATCGCTGACCTGGTCAATAAAGACGGCGATGTCGTAGGTTCATTTACTGCACCACAGATCTATGACGCTGACGGCAACGAGCTATCTGCAAGTTTTATTCAATACGAAGATATGCTTATTCTTGCTGAAACAGGTCTTTCATCCCGTGATGCTTGCACCAAAGCTGCGGTAGGCAAGTGGACATACCGTGTAGGGGCTACTGGAGTATGCGGAGCGCTTGGTGCAGGGACTGGAGGTGTTGCAGCGGGAGCTTGCGGTCTCGGTGCAGCATGGGCAGAAGATAATATCAACTTTGATTCTGCATGTTAGTGAGGGGAAAGATGTCCAATTTTCGCAACCCGAAAAAAATCGCTACATCATTTGCCTACCTCATCGCTGGGATATGGGTCTACTGCCTGATCGTAGCTCCACTATTCTCTGAAGCCAGTTACGCCAATGTGGCCCTAGAGAAATCAAAAGATATCGGCATTGGATTTACGATTGTGGCGCTTCTTGTAGGGACCGTATGGTTCCTGATTGCCAAAAATAAATCTGACGCATAAAACCGTGTGAGGCTACCCTGCTTTTATGACTGCGGAGTGGCGCAAGGAGTACGGCCGCCGCAACACCATTGAGTCGCGCAACGCCATGCTCAAAAACGGTTCTTACCAGAGTGCCGGAGACGTGACGAGCCGTCTTATGCGCGGTTGGGCGGCACAAATGCTGTGCATGGCCATGGCCACAGTAGGGGTGAACCTCGCCATGCTCGACGCTGCCGCCTGGTCGCGCCCGCACACGAGCCAGAAGCCGACTCCGCCTCCGCCGCGGGGCGGCCGCAAGCCCAGCTCGGACGACATTGAGCAATGGCAGTTGGGCGACAACGCACCACCAAAGGCTGCATAAGCCACAAGGCCACCGGCGAAGACCTCGTTTTTCGAGGCCTTCACGCCGAGTGGCCTACAGGTCGTGGAAAGCACTGGTTTTGACACAAAAAACCGGCCGGCAAAGCCCTTTGAGGCTGAAAAACCGGCCGGTTTTCGTCCTCCCGGGGATAGTCTCTCCAAAAGCCACCCAATGTTGAAAACCGGGTTTAACCTGGAAGGAGTTTCCTGAATTGAACGGAAAAGTTAACCGACCCCCCGTTCAAGAGCGCCCCAGAGAGGAATCGAACCTCCGACACCTTCTTTAGGAGAGAAGTGCTCTATCCACTGAGCTACTAGGGCAATGGCGTTAGGGTACCGCAGCGCCCGCCCAACCCGGAAACCGCGCTCCCGCGGGCCTGGCGCGAATAACTTACGGTGGAGTAGGGTTGCCGACATCCGACGGGAGGCGCCCATGACAACCCTGCAAGAAGGCCAAATCGAGCGCACCGTCGTGGTCGCGGACCGCGGCGAGCGCCCCGCCGTGCGCGGCTGGTGTCACCTCGTCGCCGCGCTGCTGTCCGCGATGTCCTCGGCGGTGCTGATCACGTTCGCGTGGATGACGCTGCCGTGGCTCCAGGCGCTCGGCGTGACGGTGTACGGCGTCGGCGTGGTGCTGCTCTTCGGGGTGTCCGCCGCGTACCACCTGTGGCCGTGGCGCTCCGCCGCCACCGTGCAGTGGTGGCGGCGCGCCGACCACGCGACCATCGCCGTCTTCATCGCCGCGACGTACACCCCGCTGTGCCTCATCGTGTTCGAGCCGCGCACCGCGGCAACCATGCTGGCCGTTGCGTGGGCGGGCGGGATCGGCGGCGCGGCGCTCAACCTCGCCTGGATTGACCACCCGCGGTGGCTCGACGTCGCCGTGTACGTCGCCCTCGGGTGGCTGATCGTGCCGCTGCTGCCGACGCTGTGGCGCGCCGCCGGGCCCGCCGTCGTGTGGCTGCTCGCCGCCGGCGGCGTCGTGTACACGCTCGGCGCCCTGGCGTATGGGTTCAAGTGGCCGGGGCGTTCGGCCCGCTACTACGGCTACCACGAGCACTTCCATACCGCGACGGTGGTCGCCGCGGTGTGCCTCCTCGTCGCGGTGTGGATGGTGGTCGTGTAGGTGCGCACTTTAGTGTGCAAAGTGTTTACAGTGCGTTTGTTGTGCGGTTAGCGTGATCCGCATGATGTTTAACGAATTCTGCGAAGCCGGTGTCGAGGTGCTCGCCGGTTTCTCCCGCGACGCCGCCCTGGCCGCCGGCCTGTCGACGACCCGGGTGCGCGACCTGGGGCGGGTGTGGGAGGCCTACTACGGGCCGACGAAGTTCACCCGCAAACAGGCTGATGCGCTTGTGTTTGCGGCGGGGATGCCGCTCGACCAGTTGGTGCTGATTGAGAAGAAGCTGCGTGTGGTGGCGGATGCTGCGGAACGGTGGCGCATCCGCCTCGACCTCGTGCGCCACCGCGGCTCGTATCGCGCCCTGTCCAAGCGCATCACCCGGTTGGTGAAGGTCCCGGTGCGCGCACCGCAACCCGCCTGCCGCTTTGGTAAGTCCGTCGCCGGGATGCGCACCATGATCTGGACCTACAACGAGCGCGACATCGCCGACCTCGAACACCTCCTACGTAAGATGGCCGAATCCGACATCCCCGGTGCCGCGGATCTCGCCCACGCCCTCCACGCCTTGTTGCACGACGGGGCTGCCGTCCCCCACGCCGCACCCCGACCCATCGTGCTCGTGCCCATCCCGGACTACCTGCGCATCACCTCCGGCACCGGGGACGACATCACGCTGACGCTCACGGACGGCACGACGATGAGCGGGGCGGAGTTTCTGCAGCAGGAGTACGGGGCCACACTCGAGGTCGCGGCGTTCCACCCGCAGGCAGGGGCGGTGAACCTCTACCGCACGAGCCGGCTCGCCAACGGCAAGCAGCGCACCCTGTCGAAGTTGGTCAGCCCCGCGTGCGCGTTCCCGGACTGCCGCCACGCCGCGGAGTCGTGCCAAACCCACCACATGCGGGCGTGGAAACACGGGGGCATGACCAACATGAACAACCTCGTGCAACTGTGCCCCCACCACAACGGGGCCAACGATGATGACCGGGAGCGCGCGTGGCGCGGCCACATTGATACCCGCGGCGGGCGCATCCGCTGGATCGCCCCGAACGGGGCCGAAGTGCCCATGACCACCCCCGGCGCCATGGAGCTGCTCTTCGACTAACCCCCACCACACCCCAAACCCGCCCCAACAGGGCGGGCAATTCGGCGCGCCCGCGATCGCGCGGGCGGCGGTTTGGGGCTACTGTTACGCGTGTGAATACCTTTGACCGCCGCACGTTCATGAAATCCGCCGCCGCGGCCGCCGCCACCGCGAGCGCCGCGTCCCTCGCGTTCTCCCCCGCCGCCCGCGCACAAGCCCGCCCCGTGCTCGGCACGGTGATCGACTACTCCGCCGCCGTCCCGTCCGCGCGCGCCGTCAAGGCCGCCGGCCACCTCGGTGCGGTGCGCTACGTTTCCGAGCGCCGCCCGGGCGCCGAGTGGATGAAGGGCAAGCCCGTCACCCTCGCCGAGACCCAGGACTACAAGGCGAACGGGCTCGCCGTCGCCTCGGTGTACCAGTTCGGCAAGGGCGAGACCTCGGATTGGCGCCGGGGCGCGGTCGGCGCAGCCACCCACGCCCCGCAGGCGATCGCGCTCCACGCCGCCGCGGGCGGGCCGACGGGGCGGCCGATCTACGTCGCCATCGACGACAACCCCACGCTCGACCAGTTCAACTCGCTGATCAACCCGTACCTCAAAGCGATGGGCGTCGCCCTCAACGCCGCCGGCTACCAGCTCGGCGTGTACGGCAACTACTACACCATCGCGTGGTGCCTGGAGGACGGCATCGGCAGCTACTTCTGGCAGCACGACTGGGGTTCCCGCGGCCAGATCCACTCCCGTGCCAACCTCCACCAGGTCGCCGGCAAGCAGGGCAGCATCGAGGGCGTGCAGGTGGACACCAACAACGTCTACACCGCCGACTGGGGCCAATGGACGCCGGGCCTCGGCACCACCACCGCGAACATGACGCCCGGTGACTGGGCGACGTTGCTCAGCGGGAGCAGCCAGCTCTCGTCGAGTCGGTGGCTGGGGCGATAGCTGCGTCGTCAAGCAAACGCGCGGTTCCTGAGAAAAATTGAACGGACGCTTGGCATTTCTTTAGAATATGCTGCGTCCGTTTTAATCCGTCTATCGAAATCTCGAGGAACCATGAACCGCACCCGCTCCCTCGCGCTGCTCACCGCCGCGGCGCTCACCACCGCGACCGTCGCCCCAGCCGCCCACGCCGCCGACTGGATGTCGCATGTCTACAACCCCACCTACGCCAGCGCCGAAACCGCACCGGGCGCCGAGGCGCGCCTCACCCTCAACGGCTCGTACCCGGCGGGCACCACCTTCGCGGTCGCGGCCGCCGGCGCCGGCTGGGACCTCTCCGTCGACGACCGCGGCACCGTCACCGCGCGCCCGCTCGGCCAGTACCCGGGGGCGTACGTGCAGAACTACGTCACCGTCACCTACCCGGACGGCACCGTCGACTACGCGCCGTTCACGGTCCGCGTCGTCCGCCCGGCCGTCTCGCTCGCCGATTCGCTCCAGCTCAGCTGGGGTGACGCGACCGTCGCCCCCGGCGGCTCCGTGACGCTGCGCCCGAGCGTGCAGCTCCCCGAGGGCACCCAGCTCGCGGCGCCGGCGGGTTCGGGCGGGTGGCGTATCGACGCCGACCGGTCCTCCGGCAACGTCACCGTCACCGCCCCCGCAGGCGCGCGCGCCGGCGCCGGCATCGCGCTCACGCTCGGGGCCGCGTTCCCGGACGGCTCCACGAAGCAGTACACCTCCCGCGTGACCGTGGGGCAGGCTGCGGCGACCACCACCGCAGCCGCCACCACCGCGCCGACGGCTACCACGAAGCCGTCGACCCCGACGCAGCCGACGACCCCGCAGCCGGCGCCGGGCGCGCTCTCCTACGCGGACACACCGGTCCCCGCCGGCAGCCAGGTCACGGTGTACCTCAACGGCACCCTGCCCGACGGCTCCCGCGTCTACGGCCCGAACCAGAAGTACAACGGCTGGACGCTGCGCACCGACGAAGTGACCGGTGCGATCACCTACACCGCCCCGGCCGACGCGAAGCCAGGGTACGCGCTCAAGCTCGACGTCACCGTGGTCTTCCCGGACGGCACCCGGCGCACGGTCCCGGCGTCGGTCCACGTCCCTGCCGCCACGACCACCACCGCGCAGCCGACCACCACCGCGCAGCCGACCGCCACGACCACCCCGCGGCGCCCGGCGTCCGAGACCGCGAACGTGAGCATCGACAACGCGACGATCAAGGCGGGCGAGTCGATCGTCGTGACGCCGAAGGGCCTGCCGGCCGGCGCCCGCGTGTTCGTCACCGAAGAAACCCGCGGCGGCTGGACCATCGCCCGCGACGGCGACACCGGCATCCGCATCACCGCCGCGCAGGGCATGGCGCCGGGCAGCGTGCTGCGCATCAACGCCGCGATCCTGTTCGCGGACGGCTCGTCGGTGAACCGCACCTTCGACACGACGGTCGCCCCGCGTCTCGACGCCGCATCGCTTTCCTACCCCGCCGCCACCGTCGCCCCGGGCGGGTCGGTCAACGTCACCCCGGCCGGCGTGGTGCCGCGCGGCACCACGTTCCAGGTCGGCCAGGTGCCGGACGGCTGGCGCGCCACCGTGAACCGCACCACGGGCAGGGTCACCGTCCGCGCGCCCCGCTCCGCGGGTGAGGCGGTGAAGGTGCCTGTGGTGGCGTCGCTAAGCGACGGCTCCACGCACACCTACGAGCTCGACGTGCGCACGACGGGCGCGGCGACGACCACCGCGCCGGCGCCCGCCCCGACCCCGAGCGACCCGGGCAACCCGGGCAACCCGGGCGCCATCGCCGCCGGCGTCCTCGCCGGCCTCGCGCTCACGCTCGGCATGCTCGGCCTCCTCGGCGGCTACATCCCGTTCTTCTAGGCGTACGAAAAAGGGCCCGGCCGCACGCGGTCGGGCCCTTTTCGGTTGGTCTAGTGCTGGACGGGGGCCTCGACGCCGACACCGGTCAGCGAGCGGACCTCCATCTCGGCCTGGAGCTTGTCGAAGTTATCCGGCTTGCCCAGGTAGGTGCCGACGATGCCGGCCAGGAAGCCGAGCGGGATGGACACGAGGCCCGGGCTGGACAGCGGGAAGATCGACCAGTCCGCGTTCGGGAACATCGAGCTCGCGCTGCCGGAGACCGCCGGGGACAGGATGATCAGCACCAGCGCGGAGATGAGACCGGTGTAGATCGACGCGACGGCGCCGGTGGTGTTGAAGCGCTTCCAGTACAGGGAGTACAGGATGGTCGGCAGGTTCGCGGACGCCGCGATGGCGAACGCCAGGGAGACGAGGAACGCGACGTTCTGCTGCATCGCCAGGATGCCAAGGATGATGGAGACGATGCCGAGCACCACCACGGTGATGCGCGAGACGCGGACTTGCTCTTCTTCGGTGGACTGGCCGTCGCGAAGCACGGCGTCGTAGATGTCGTGGGCGATGGACGCGGAGGCGGTGATGGCCAGGCCAGCGACCACGGCGAGCACGGTCGCGAACGCCACCGCGGAGATGAGCGCCATGAAGATGGAGCCGCCGAGCTCGAACGCGAGCAGCGGCGCCGCCGAGTTCGCACCGCCCGGCGCGGAGAGGATGCGGTCCGGCCCGACGAACGCGGACGCGGCGTAGCCCAGCACGAGGGTGAGCAGGTAGAACGAGCCGATGAGCACGATCGCCCAGGTCACGGACTTGCGCGCCTCCTTGGCGGTGGGCACCGTGTAGAAGCGCATGAGCACGTGCGGCAGGCCCGCGGTGCCGAGCACGAGCGAGAGGCCGAGCGAGATGAAGTCGAGCTTCGAGGTCGTGGTCTTGCCGTACTTCAGGCCCGGCTTGAGGATGTCCTCGGCCTGGTAGCCGTGCTCCGCCATGTAGTTGGAGGCGGCGTGCATATCGATCGCGCGGTCGAACACCGCGTTCAGGCCGCCCTTCGCCATGACGAACGCGAGCACGGTCATGATGGCCACGCCGGTGATGAGCAGCACCGCCTTAATCATCTGCACGTACGTCGTACCCTTCATGCCGCCGACGAGAACGTAGATGATCATGATGACGCCGACGATGCCCACGCAGACGGCCTGCGCGGTGTAGGAGTGCAGGTTAAGCAGCACGGACACGAGCGAACCGGCGCCCGCCATCTGCGCGATGAGGTAGAAAAGCGAGACGAACAGCGTGCCGAAAGCGGCGGCGACGCGCACCGGCTTCTGGCGCAGGCGGAACGACAGCACGTCCGCCATGGTGAAGCGCCCCACGTTGCGCAGCGGCTCCGCGACGAGGAGCAGCGCGACGAGCCACGCGACGAAGAAGCCGACGGAGTAGAGGAACCCGTCATAGCCGTTGAGCGCGATGGAGCCGACGATGCCGAGGAAGGACGCGGCGGAGAGGTAGTCGCCGGCGATGGCGAGGCCGTTTTGCGTGCCGCTAAACGACGCACCTCCGGTGTAGAAGTCTGCGGACTCGCTCGTCGTCTTGCCGGCCCGGGTGACGATGTAGAGGGTGATGACGATGAAGACGCCGAAGATGGTGATGTTGAGCGCCGGGTTGCCGGTCGCCTCCGGCGCGTCCGCCGCGAGCGTGAATACGTGCATGGCCTAGCCCTCCATTTCTTCGCGGATGTGAGCCGCGCGCGGCTCGATGTTCTTGTTTGCCCACTTCACGTACACCCAGGTGATGAGGAACGTGGTGAAGAACTGGGCGAGGCCCAACCACAGTCCGACGTTGAGGCCGAGGAAGTCGCGCGCCATCGTGTCGGGGGCGAACGTCGCAAAGATGACGTAGAAGACGTACCAGAGGAACGCCGCGATCATCACCGGGAAGGTGAAGCCGCGGAAGGTGCTCCTGAGCTCCTGGAATTCGGGGCTTTGCTGCATCGCGACGAACTCGTCGGGAGTTGGCTCGTGACGCTGCGGGACAGCGGTCGATCCTGCCATTGCCTCGATCCTTTCTAATTCACGGGAAAGTTAGTGCTGCCTCGCCGGAAATATGGAATCTCCGACTCAACGGACACAATGTAACCTATCCCACACAACCCCGTCCCGTGTTTGCAATATCTCACGAGAAAAGCCCGCCCCGTCGCGGGTGCGAGGGGGCGGGCTACGGGCCGAAAGCGCCGGTTATCCCGGGAACGTGAGGGGGTCGCCGGAGAGACGCTCCCCGGTCACGCCGTCGAGAAGCGAGATGTCCTCGTCGGTGAGCTTGATGTCCACCGCGCCGAGGTTCTCCACGAGGCGCTGCGGGTTCGACGTCTTCGGCACCACCGAGCAGCCGAGGCGCATGAGGTACGCCAGCGACACCTGCGCCGGGGTAGCCTCGAGCGCGTCGGCGACGGCGCGGATCGCCGGATCCTCGAAGTTCGAGCCGCGGGCGATGGGCGCCCACGCCTCGGTGAGGATGTCGTGCGCCTCGTGGTAGGCGCGCAGCTCAGGCTGGGTGAAGCCGGCGTGCAGCTCCACCTGGTTGAGCACCGGCGTCACCCCGGTCTTCTCGATGATCTCGTCGAGCACCTCCGGGTAGAAGTTGGCGACGCCCGCCGACTGCAGGCGCCCCATCCCCTGGAGCTCGGCGATCTGCTCGAACGCCTGGACGTAGGTGCCGTGCTGCGGCCACGGCCAGTGCACGAGGTAGAGGTCGACGAACTCGAGGCCGAGGCGCTCGAGCGACTCCTGGTAGGCGGCGGCGACGCGCTCCTGGTCGTCGTTCCACAGCTTCGTGGTCACGAACAGGTCTTCGCGGGTGACGTCGCCCGCCTTGATGGCGTCGTTGATCGCCTTGCCCACCTCGACCTCGTTGCCGTACAGCGAGGCGGTGTCGATGTGGCGGTAGCCGAGCTCGATGGCGGAGCGCACGATCGTCTCCACGTCGTCGCCCTGGAGCTTGTAGGTGCCCAGGCCGAGGAGCGGGAAATCGTAGCCGTCGTTGAGCGTGGTCACGGGGACGCGCATGCCGGGCCTCCTAGTTCGCGTCGAGCAGGTCGATGATGAAGATCAGCGTGAGGCCGGACAGCGTGCTGCCGCCACCGGCGGGGCCGTAGGCCATCTCCGGCGGGACGATGAGCTTGCGGCGGCCGCCGACCCGCATGCCCGGGATGCCTTCCTGCCAGCCCTGGATGAGGCCGGGCAGGGGGAATTCCACCGGGCCGCCGCGGTCCCAGGTGGAATCAAACGTCTCGCCGGTTTCGTAGTCCACCCCGAGGTAATCCACCTTGACAAAGCCGCCGGGCACCGCCTCGGCCCCGTCGCCGACGATGATGTCCTCGATGACGAGGTCCGTCGGCGCCGGGCCCTCCGGCTTCTCGATGAAAGGCTTTTCCATTGCGCGTTAACTCCTTGCAGGTTATGCGGTTGCACGAAGAAACCGCCGAGCACTTCCTCCCGAAAGTATAAGGGAAGAGCAATGCACGGCGGTTGCTCCGCAGGCTAGCGCTGGTCGCGCGGGACGAAGTCGCGCTGGGTGTAGCCGGTGTAGATCTGGCGCGGGCGGTTGATCTTCGTGTTCATCGCCAGCTGCTCGCGGTACTGCGCGATCCAGCCCGGCAGGCGGCCGATGGCGAACAGGACGGTGAAGAAGTCCGTCGGGAAGCCCATGGCGCGGTAGATCAGGCCGGTGTAGAAGTCGACGTTCGGGTAGAGCTTGCGCTGGATGAAGTACTCGTCGTTCAGCGCGATTTCCTCGAGCTTCATCGCCAGGTCGAGCAGCTCGTCGCCGCCGAGGTGGTTGAGGACCTCGTGTGCGGTGTCCTTCACAATCGCCGCGCGCGGGTCGTAGTTCTTGTACACGCGGTGGCCGAAGCCCATGAGGCGGACGCCCTTTTCCTTGTTCTTCACGCGGTTCATGAAGTCGGTGGCGTCGCCGTCGTGGTTGTTCTTGATGTCCTCAAGCATCTCGAGCACCGCCTGGTTCGCGCCGCCGTGAAGCGGGCCGGCCAGGGCGTTGATGCCGCCGGCGATGGCGACGAACATGTTCGCCTGCGCCGAGGCGATCATGCGCACGGTCGAGGTGGAGCAGTTCTGCTCGTGGTCCGCGTGGAGGATGAGCAGCTTGTCCAGCGCGTCGGTGAGGATCGGGTCGATCTCGTAGTCCTCGGTCGGGTACCCGAACATCATGCGCATGAAGTTCTCGCGCGGGTTGAGCGAGTTGTCCGGGTACATGTACGGCTTGCCGCGGGAGGCACGGTACGCGTAGGCCGCGAGCATCGGCACCTTCGCCATGAGGCGGACGGTCGCCTTATCCAGCTGCTCCTCGTCGAGCGGGTTGAGCTGGTCCTGGTAGTAGGCGGAGAGGATGTTCACCGAGGAGGCGAGCACGGCCATCGGGTGCGCGTTGCGCGGGAAGATGTTGAACGCGGCCTTAAAGTCCTCGTCGAGCAGGGTGTGGTGGCGCAGCTCGGAGTTGAAGTTCTCCAGCTCGTCGGTGGTCGGCAGCTCGCCGTTGATGAGCAGGTACGACACCTCGTTGAACGTGGCGTTGTTCGCCAGGTCCGCGATGTCGTAGCCGCGGTAGCGCAGGATGCCCGCGTCGCCGTCGATGTAGGTGATCTTGGACTCGGTGGAGCCGGTGGAGACGTAGCCCGGGTCAAAGGTGACCAGCCCGGTCTCGCCGAGGAACTTGCCCAGCACGACGCCGTCGTTGCCCTCGGTGGCGTGCATAATGTCCATTTCGTACTCGCCACCGGGGTAGTGGAGTACCGCCTTGTCCTGGTTCTCAGAAGCCATTGGTTTGCCTTTCCAAGGTAGATCTTTCGGCACCGTCGCACGGGCGCTCCGGCAACCTTTTTTACGTAACGCACTGTAGCAAAGATTGTGACGCGCCTGACAATATCCAGCGAGCGCTGTGGGAGGCCACAGAAGGTGCCGGAAGGCGTCGATACGCAATAGCATGCGGGGCGTGCTAGAGCTTCCTGCAGACCTCATTCCCGCCGACGGCCGCTTCGGGTGCGGGCCGTCGAAGGTGCGCCCGGCGCAGGTCGCGGCGCTCGCGGACAGCCCGCTGGGCACGTCGCACCGGCAGGAGCCGGTGAAGCGCCTCGTCGGGCGGATCCAGGAGGGCCTCGCCGAGCTGTTCGCGCTACCGGACGGCTACGAGGTGGTCCTCGGCGTCGGCGGGGCGAGCGCGTTCTGGGACGCCGCGACATTCGGCCTCATCGAGCGCCGCTGCGCGCACCTGTCCTACGGCGAGTTCACCGCGAAGTTCGCTGCGGCCACCTCGCGCGCGCCGTGGCTCGCGGCGCCCGAGGTCGTCGAGTCCACCTCCCCCGCCAACCTCGCCGACACGGACGCGGACGCCGTCGCCTGGGCGCACAACGAGACCTCGACCGGGGTGGCGGTTTCCGTCACCCGGCCGCACTCGGAGGCGCTCGTGCTTATCGACGCCACCTCCGGCGCCGGCGGCCTCCCCGTCGACATCGCTGCGGCAGATGCCTACTACTTCTCGCCGCAGAAGTGCTTCGCCTCCGACGGCGGCCTGTGGCTGGCCTGCATGAGCCCGGCGGCGCTCGAGCGCGTCGAGCGCATCCATGCCTCGGGCCGCTTCGTCCCGGCGTTTCTCGACCTGCACGCCGCGGTGGAAAACTCGCGGAAGCGGCAGACGGTGAACACGCCGGCCGTGGCCACGCTTGTGCTGCTCGACCAGCAGCTGCGCTGGATGCTCGAGCGCGGCGGGCTCGACGCGATGGTGGCGCGCACCGCGGCGTCCTCGGCCGCGCTCTACGCCTGGGCGGACGCCCACGAGCTGGCGCAGCCCTACGTCAGCGACCCGGCGCTGCGCTCCCAGGTGGTGGGCACGATCGACTTCGCGGAGCACGTCGACGCCGCGGCGCTCGCGGCGGCGCTGCGCGCGAACGGCATCGTCGACGTCGAGCCGTACCGCAAGCTCGGGCGCAACCAGCTGCGCGTGGGCATGTTCCCCGCCGTGGATCCGGAGGACGTGCGCACCCTCACCGCCGCGGTGGATTACCTGCTCGCCGCCGGTGTGGGCACCCGTTGAGGCGGGGCGTCGTCCGTTAAGCTGGACGGCGTATTTGTCCCGCGGAAAGGTGTCCCATGCGCGAGCTGCACTTCTTGGAGGAGGAGTCGACGGAGACGTTCTTCGTCCTCCGCGACGATAACGGCATGCGGTACCAGCTGGCCCGCGCCGAGCTCACCACCGAGCCCACCACCGAGCCCACCACCGAGCCCGAGCCACCGCGTGACGACGCCCCTCCGGCCGGCACGAGCACCCTCTACGTGCCCGAGCAACCGGAGCACGCCGAGGAGCCCGCTGCCGAGCCGGCGCCGGCGCCCGCGCCGGTCGAGCGCACCCTCCCCGAGCCGGACCCGCTCTACGCCACCCCCCTCTCGCTGCGGCCGAACGAGATCCAGTCCCGCATCCGCGCGGGCGCGTCAGCCGCGGAGCTCGCCGCGGAGATGGGCGTTGCGGAAAGCCGCCTCGACGCCTACGCGCACCCCGTCCTCCTCGAGCGCGCCCAGGTCGCCGACGCCGCGAAGCAGTCCCACCCCGTGCGCGAGGACGGCCCGGCAAAGCAGACCCTCTTCGAGATCCTGGCCACCGCGTTCGCGGCCCGCGGCCACTCCATCGCCGACGCGACCTGGGACGCCACCCGCGAGCCGGGCGACAGCTGGGTCGTCCACGTCACGTGGCAGGCGGGCCTCACGGAGAACGAGGCGCTGTGGTCGTTCCGCCGCGCCATGGGCTCCGCGCCGCAGACGGAGGCCCGCAACGCCATGGCCGCGGACCTCACGGACCCGGACTTCGCGCAGCCGGTGCGCTCGCTGTCGGCCGTGTCGCACGTGTCGCACGTGTCGCAGATCCCGCAGCAGCAGGACACGGACGCGCCGGAGGAGGCACTGGCTGGGCAGGATGATCCGGAGGTCGTCGATACGCGGGAGGACGTGCTCGAGGGCGACTTCCTGCGCCACCCCGACGAGGAGGACCAGCCGCAGCAGCGCCTCCGCAAGGCCGTCACCCCGCACTGGGAGGACGTGCTGCTCGGCGTGCGCACGAATACCAAGCGGCCGAAGCGCTGAGCATTTTAGGATGAACGCATGAGTTTCCCAGCGGTTGTCACGCTTTGGTTCGTCAACACCGCCACCCCCGGCGATGTCCTCGCGCGCGAGCCGAAGGCGGACCGCGGCTTCGGGCGCAAGCTGCTCGCGCAGGTCAACCCCGCGTGGCCCATCACGCCGATCGGCTCGTTCCCGCTCAACCGCTCCTCCACCCCGGGCCGCGACGAGTACTACATCGCCGGCTTCCCGGGCGTGTCGGTGGTGCGCATGCGTGTCGACGACGCGTCCGCCCTCTCCGCCGGAAACCAGTGGCTCGGCGCGCTGCCGGCCGCCGACGTCTTCGCGGTGGCGACCGGGACAGACAGCGACTACGGCGGGTTCGCCCACTTCACCGGCGAGACCGTGGTGCGCAGCTTCTGCGCGACGCGCACCCACGTCATCGAGGACATCGGCCTGCCGGAGCCGTTCGAGGCGCCCTACTGGGCCGGCGAGAAGGCGGAGCAGGCCGGCGGGATCGCGCTGCCGTTCGAGCCGCAAGACCTCGCGCTCGCGGCGGAGCGGCACTGGCTCGGCGCGGACATCGGGGCAGATGGCCCGGACATCAACGTTGTGGGCTACGCGGTCGACGGGCACCCCGAGCCGAAGATCGAGGCGCCCAAGCCGCCGGCGGTGAAGTCCGTCGACGCAGTGGCGGCGAAATTTGCCGAGAAGGACAAGACGTACGACGACTACGAGGACGCGCCCGTGCAGAGCGAGGGCGACGAGTTCGCCGAGCTCGCCGACGCCTCCGTCGCCGCGGCGAAGCGGGTGGGGCGCGACGCGCGTCGGCGCTGGAAGCAGTTCTGGGCGGCGCTGCGGCAGCGCGTGCGCCACTTCGACCGTTAGCGGTTACCGGTTTCGCTCGTAGAAGGCGACGGCCGCGGAGGTGGCCACGTTGAGCGAGTCGGTGCCCGGCGCCATGGGGATCTTCGCGCGCACGTCGGTGGCGGCCATCGCGTGCCGGGTCAGCCCCGGGCCCTCACCCCCGACGAGGAAAGCGACCTTCTCGTGGCCGGCGACGGCGTCCTTGAGCTCGACGGCGTCGTCGGCGGGGGTGAGCGAGACGAGCCACCAGCCCGCCTCGCGCAGCTGCTCGAGCGAGCGCTGCCACGTCGTCGGCGTGCCGTCGAGGTGCGCGAACGGGGTGCGCAGGACGTGGCCCATGGAGACGCGGACGCTGCGGCGGTAGAGCGGATCCGCGGTGGAGGCGCCGAAGAGCACGCCGTCGACGCCCATGCCGGCAGCGTTGCGGAAGATGGAGCCGATGTTCTCGTGGTCGCCCACGCCCTCGAGGACGACGAGGGTCCGCGCGCCGTCGATGACGTCCGCCACGGCGAACGGCGCGGGCTTATCGGCGGAGACGAGCAAGCCCCGGTGCATGTCGTAGCCGGCGACCTCCCCCATGATCTCCCGGGTGATCTCGTAGACCGGCACGCCGCGGCGCTCGAGCTCGGCGCCGTAGTCTGCGAGGAAGGACTCGAGGCGCCCGCCGAAGCCGAACACGGCGCGCACCGGGAAGCGCGATTCCACGAGCCGGCCCGCGACGAGCGGCCCTTCGGCGAAGACGAGGTCTTTCTGCTGGTCCGAGTGCTTCAGGTCGCGGATGTCGTCGAGGCGGGGGTCCCTTGGGTCGTCGATACGCAACTGCATCTAGTTCAGCGCCGCCATGATCGGGCCCTGCGCGAAGTAGACGACGAAGAGGGCGGAGACGAGCCACATGATCCAGTGGATGTCCTTCGCCTTGCCGGCGAAGAGCGCCATGAGGGTGAACGCGATGAAGCCGACGCCGATGCCGTTGGCTATGGAGTAGGTCAGCGGCATGGTGACGATGGTGAGGAACGCCGGGAAGGCGACGTTGAAGTCGGCCCAGTCGATCTGGCCGACCTGCATCATCATGAGCGCGCCGACGATGACGAGCACGGGCGCGGCGGCCTCGATGGGCACGATCTCGTAGAGCGGGGTGAAAAACATCGCGGCGAGGAAGAGCACGCCGGTGACCACGTTGGCCAGGCCGGTGCGCGCGCCGTCCGCGATGCCGGCCGAGGAGTCGACGTAGACGGTGTTCGACGACGACGAGGCCGCGCCGCCGATGACGGCGCCGAGGCCCTCGACGATGAGGGCGCGCTTCATCTCCGGCAGCACGCCGTGCTCGTCGGCGAGGCCCGCCTGGCGCCCAAGCGCCGTCATCGTGCCCATCGCGTCGAAGAAGTTCGCGAGCACGAGGGTGAACACGAGCATCGACGCCGCGATGACGCCGAGGTGGGTGAACGCGCCAACGAGGTTGACGTTGCCGACGATGGACAGATCCGGCACGCCACCGAAGGAATCCGGCAGCGACGGCACGGCGAGGTTCCAGCCCTCCGGGTTGTCGGCGGAGGAGCCGGCGCCCGTGAGCGCCTCGACGATCATGGCGATGACGGTGGTGGCCACGATGCCGATGAACAGGCCGCCGCGAATCTGGCGCACGACCATGAATCCGCAGATGACCAGGCCGACGATGAAGACGAACGTGGGCCACGACGCGATCGAGCCGCCGGTGCCGAGCTGGACCGGGACGGTGGTCATCGCGGAGTCGGGCACGCGGCGCACGAAGCCGGCGTCGACGAGGCCGATCGTCGCGATGAACATGCCGATGCCCACGCTCATGGCCACCTTCATGGCATCCGGGATGGCGTTGAACACGGCGGCGCGGAAGCCGGAGGCAGCGAGCAGGACGATGATGATGCCGTCGATGACCACGAGCCCCATCGCCTCGGGCCAGGTCAGGCCCTGCTGCCCCACGAGCGTGACGGCCACGAGGGTGTTGATGCCGAGGCCGGTGGCGATGCCGAACGGGTACTTCGCCACCACGCCGAAGAGGATGCACATCACGCCGGCGGCGAGCGCGGTGGCGGCGGCGACCTGGGGGATGCCCAGCACCACGCCGTCGCGGTCCGGGCTCGTGCCTAGGATGAGCGGGTTGAGCAGGACGATGTAGGCCATCGCGAAGAACGTCACAACCCCCGCGCGCACCTCGGTGCCGACGGTGGATCCACGCTCGGTGATATGGAAGAAGGAATCCAGCGCGCCGCGCGGCTGCGGCCGGCCCTCATGCAGTTGTGCTCCCGTGGTCGTACTCACGTCGCAATAGTGTCGCACCCAGCCTGCGAAAACGCCAATCGTTGGGGCGGCCCAACGATTACTCGGCGACCGTGGTGTCCGAGTGCGCGCCGCAGCCGTAGGAGGACGCCACCACGTGCCCGTCCGCGGAGTACTCGTTGGCGCAGATGCCGAAGTGCTCCCCCACCGGCTGCTCGAGCGGGATGTAGAACGCGCAGGTTCGGCACGACAGCGCCGCCTGCTCGGCGAACTCGCTGTTCGGCCCGAAGTCGCCGGTGCGCCAGCGCCGCTTCGCGTCCTCGAGGCCGCGCACGGTGAGGTAGCGCTTCGTCTCGCGGCCGGTGAACGTAACGGCGTCGCGGGAGAAGGAGTCCTCGGTGACGCGGGCGTCGTCGGGCGCGAGCTCCATGATGTCGCCCGGGCCGAGGTCGCCGGGGCGCAGCCGCTCGGCGTACGGCACCCAGTCCGGCGCCTCGAGCGCGCCCTGCGATGGCACGAGCGCGACCTCGTTGACCGTCACCCAGTCGGCCCCGTCGGCGCAGGCGACCACGGCGTCCCACTCCCACCCCGCGTAGCCGGGGACGTCCGCGGCGAAGCGGTGCGTGGCCACGTTGCGGCCCAGCCCGGTCACGCCGATGTGCTCGCCGACCTCGCCGTCAGCGATCTCCGCGAGCGCCTCCCGCGCGGTGCGGACGGCGTCCTCGCCCAGAAGCGGGTTGTGCGAACGGGAGCGGTTGTTGGAACGTGACACGCTTACCCATTATGCGCGACGGGGTGCCGGCATGGTGCAGGATGGTCTCCATGGGTCGATTCGAAGCGCTCTCCGCCACCGTGTGCCTCGCCGCGCTGCTCGCCGGCTGCTCCCCCGCGACAGATGCCCCAGCCGACTCCCCGTCGGACAGCGTCGAGTACCTCACCGCGCGCGTCGAGGAGCGCCTCCCCTTTGACGCGTCCAGCTTCACGCAGGGCCTCGAGGTCGCGCCGGACGGCAACCTCTACGTGGGCACCGGCATGGAGGGCGAGTCCCGCCTCTACGTGCGCACCCCGGCCGGCGAGGAGCTGCGGTCGGTGGACCTCGACCCGCTGTTCTTCGGGGAGGGCATCACGCGTATCGACGACACCGTGTGGGAGCTGACGTGGCTCAACGGGACGGCGATCCGTCGCAACGCTGCAACGCTCGAGGAAACGGGGCGGGCGAGCTACGACGGCGAAGGCTGGGGCGTCTGCGCGCGCCCGGACGCGGACGAGGTGATCTTCTCTGACGGCTCGGCCGAGCTGCGGCGGATGGACCCGCGCACGCTCGAGGAGCGGGGCCGCTTCACCGTAACCATGAACGGGCGGCCGGTGAGCGGGCTCAACGAGCTCGAGTGCGTGGGCGGGGACGTCTACGCGAACATCTTCACCACCACCGACATCGTCCGCATCGACGCCGAGACCGGGCGCGTCACGGCGCTTATCGACGCCTCCGGTGTGCCCAACAACGCCGCCGACGACCCGAACAACGTGCTCAACGGCATCGCGCACATCCCGGGGACGGACGAGTTCTACCTCACCGGCAAGCGGTGGCCGGACATGTACCGCGTGACGTTCGCGCCCGCGGGGTAGGCAAGTAGGCTAGTCCGCCATGGCACAACAGCGCGCGACGCGGCAGCAGTGGAAAGTTCTCGCCATCGCCCTCGTGGGGGTTCTGGTGTTGGTCGGGGTGGTCTACGCCGTGCTGGAGCACCAGCGCAACCGCCCGGAGACGCCAGTGCGCGACCTCACCGTCGGCGTCCAGGCGGGCGAGCAGCACGAGGACGTGCCCGTGTACACGGTGTGCGAGCTCGACGTCGAGTGCCCGGGCGGGGACGCGCCGCGGATGCAGCTCGGCGGTGCGGGCGAGGTGACGCTGACCGTGCCGCGCGAGATCGAGCAGAACAGCTGGCGCCTGCTGCTCGTCTACGACGACCCGGCGGCGAACGAGGAGCGCGTGTTCACCTCCGGGGAGTCCGGGCAGGAGACGGCGCAGGTGGAGAAGGACGGCGCGCACCTCGTCGTCGCAGAGGTGTCAACCCTCGACATCGATAAAGGCGACAACGGGGAGGAAACCCCCGTCATCGCCACGTGGTCGGTCGGGTTCGAGTAGGGCCGCAACGTGCGGCCGAGAGGGCGTCGCTACGCGTCGAGCTCCCGCGCGACGGCGCGCAGGATCTCTGCGACCTGGCGGCCCTCCTTGCGGTCCGGGTAGTGGCCGCTCGTGAGCGCGGGCTGGACCTGGGTCTCGATGAGCGTCATCACATCGGCGAGCATGCTGCCCAGCTCCTCCGGCTTGCGGCGGTTGGCCGCGCGGCGCTTCGGGGTGTCCAGCACCTTCACGCGCAGGGCCTGCGGGCCGCGGCGGCCGGCGGCGAAATCGAACTCGATGCGCTGGCCCGGCACGAGCTCCTCAACCCCCTCGGGCAGGACGGACTTGCCGATGAAGACGTCCTCGTCGCCCGGGTTCGACGCGAAGCCGAATCCCTTCTCGGCGTCGTACCACTTCACCTTTCCAATGGGCATGGCGTCCTCCTTGCAGTGTCGGTCGGGGTGGCCCGCAGGTCTGGAACATCGCTGGGGCCAAAACAAAGAACTCACGATACACCGCGACCCGAGCGCTACCATTGTGTCCCAGAACACTCTTTTCCGTCCCGCCGCGCGCGAACTGCGGAAATGCCGGTGCCCGACCCCTCCCGAGGGTCAATTCGTGCCAGTTGCGTGACACAATCGTTACAAATGGTTAGGCTGTCCCGAGAATTGGCGGTCAACGACGAGAGGAAACGAATCATGGGACGCCACTCCAAGAAGACCACCTCCACGGGCAAGAAGGCTCTGGCAGGTACCGCAGCCGTCGCAGCGCTGGCAGGCGTTGTCGCGCCGCAGGCGACGGCGGCACCCGACTCCGACTGGGACAAGCTCGCGCAGTGCGAGTCCGGCGGCGACTGGGCCATCAACACCGGCAACGGCTACTACGGCGGCCTGCAGTTCTCCTACGGCACCTGGCTGGCGTACGGCGGCGGCGAGTTCGCCCCGACCGCGAACCAGGCCACCCGCGAGCAGCAGATCATCGTCGCCGAGCGCACCCTCGCAGCCCAGGGCTGGGGCGCCTGGCCGGCCTGCTCCGCGCGCTACGGCCTGAACTCCGCGCCGACCAACCGCGACGCGCAGGCGGCCGCCCCCAAGCCCGCGCCCGCCCCGGCCCCGGCCCCCGCTGCCCAGGCTCCGGCGCAGCAGGCCCCGGCCCCGAAGAAGGCCGAGACCATCGAGGTCGACGCCCTCTACCACCAGCTGCGCGACGCGATCAACGCCATGGGCTTCCAGGTGCCCACCTCGGTGCAGACGAACTACGCCGCGAACCGCAACGACTACAACGCGTTCTACCTGGCGAACCAGACGCTCATCGACGCCGCCCTTAACGGCGACTTCGCCACCGTCGCCCGCGAGCTCGGCGCGAACGTCGCCGCCGCGCAGGCAGACTTCGGCGCGCAGGTGAACAACACCATCGCCTCCCTGCAGCAGACCTACCTCGCCCGCTAACCCGGCGCACACGAATAGGAGCTCACGCGCACTGCGTGAGCTCCTTTCGCGTTGCCGCGGCCCCCGGCTAGCGGTTGATGCGCGTCGTCGGGTGGACGTACCCGGTCTCCTCCGCCGGCATCGGCAGAATGAGGTCGTCGCCGAACGGGCTGGACGCGCCGGTGAGCTTCGAGGAAATCTCGGTGACCGGGTGGCCGTTACCAGGGGTGTGCGTGGGCCACGCGGGGTTTGCGCGCCCGATCTTCTCTACATCTTTAGCCATGCTGCTTATTCTTTCACGCCCCGCGCGAAAACGCACGTAAACTCACCCCCGCGATGTCTACGTTCCCCGAGTACCTGCGCCAGCTTGACAGCGACGAACTCCGCGCCCTCGTCGGCGCCCGCCCCGACGCCTTCTTCCCCACCCCGCCGAGCGCCGGCTCGCTGGCCACGCGGCTCGCCCTGCCCGGCTCGGCGTCGAGGGCGCTGCGCCAGCTCACCGCCGCCGACCTCGCCGTGCTCGAGCGCCTTGCCGACGCCGGCGCGGAGCTCGAACCCGTCGACGCGACCGGCATGGGCGACACCTCCCACCTGCGCGAGCTCGCGCTCGTCTACGGCCCGGACGCCCAGCTGCGCGTCTCCCCCGGCACGCTGTCCGCCCTGCCCCCGACCTGGCGAGTGACGGACACGCTGCCGCCCGGCGCCGCGGACGCGCTGCAGTGCCTGCCCGCGCGCGAGCGCAAGGTGCTGCAGACCCTCGCGGCCTCCGGCGGCGTGGGCACGACGGCAGCGGCGGGGCCGGACGCGGACCCAGACGCGCCCGTCGCCAGCCTGTTGGCCAAGGGGCTGCTCGTGCGCGTCAACGCCACCACCGTGCGCCTGCCCCGCCCGGTGCGCGACGCGATGCGCGGCACTCCCCCGCGCGAGTACCCGCTCACGCAGCCCGCGGCCCCGGCCGTCGACCAGGCCGCCGTGGACGAGGCGGCTGCCTCGCAGGGCCTCGACGCGGTGCGCCAGATGCGCCAGCTCATCGTGGCGCTGCTCGAGGCGCCCGTCGCGCTAAACAAGGACGGCTCCGTCGGCGTGCGCGCGGAGGCGAACCTGGACAAGCAGCTCGGCTTCCCAGTGCGGCTGCTGGTCACCGCCGGCGAGTCCGCCGGGCTCGTCGGCCGCGGCAACGTCGACGACCAAGACGTGCTCGCCCCCACCCGCGACGCGCTCACCTGGCTCGACGCGCGCCTCGCCGAGCAGTGGGCGATCCTGCTCACCGGCTGGCTCGCCTCCCCGTGGCGCTCGGACACCGGGGCGAAGCTGCTGTCGGCGGACATGCACGCGCCCGCGGTGCGGCATGCCCGTGCGACCATCGCGCGCCACGCGGGCCGGCTCGACAGCCTGCTCTTCGCCGCCCCGCTCGAGGCGGCGTCGTTTTCGCCGCAGCTGATCCACGCCACCGTGGCCGAAGCCACCGCCCTCGGCGGCCTCGCCGGCGCCGCCCCGGGGCTCGCGCCGTCGACCCCGCTGCGCGCGCTGCTGGGCGGCGGCGACGTCGTGGCGGCGGCCGACGCGCTCGTGCCGGAGGCCGTCGAGACGCTTATCGCACAGGGCGACATGACCATCATGGCGCCGGGCCCGCTCGAGCCCGCGATGGCGTCGTTCCTCGAGCGCATTGCGGAACTCGAGTCGCCGGGGCTGGCGAGCGTGTGGCGGGTGACGGAGCCGTCGGTGCGCCGCGGCCTCGACGGCGGGCTCACCGCGGGCGAGATCCACGCCTGGCTCGCCGCGCACGTCCTCGACGAGGTGCCCCAGGCGATCACGTTCCTCATCGACGACACCGCCCGCGGCCACGGCGCGATCCGGGCCGGCGCGGCACTCAGCTACGTCCGCTCCGACGACCCGGCGCTCATCGCCGCGGCCGTCGAGCGCTGCGGGCTGCGCGCGCTCGCCCCCACCGTCGCTATCGCCGACGTGGCGCTGCCGAAGCTCGTGGCGGCGCTACGCACGGCCGGGCTCCAGCCCACCGCCGAGGACGGCGCCGGGGTTGCGCTCAACGTGGCGCCCGAGCCGGCGCTCGTCCCCGCGACGCCGTCGACGCTGCCGGCCGCCCCGCGGGTCGCTCCCGAGCAGGTCGAGGCGATTGTGGCAAAGCTGCGCGCGGGCGAGGACGACGCCGGCGAGGGCGGCAGCGACGCGTTCGAGACCCTGCGCGCCGCCGCGCGGGCGAGGCGGCATGTCACCGTCGGGTTCGTCGATACGCAGGGGCGCGGGCGCACGCTCACCGTCCTGCCACTATCGGTCTCCGCGGGGCAGGTCGACGCCCTCGACGAGGCGGCCGACCGCGTGGTGCGCATCGCGCTACCCCGCATCACCAAGGTGGTGCTGGCCTAGCGGCTCACGCGCTCGAGGATCTCCAGGACGTGCTCGTAGTCTTCGCCCGTCGCGGCGGTCAGCCCCAGCTCGCACGTGCGGTTCGACGACGCGTGGCAGGCCGAGTGCAGCTGCGCCGCCTCCTCTGCCTCGCGCTTCGTCGCCGCGTGCGTGAGCTCAGGGTGCAGCATGCCGCGGTCGCCCGCGTAGCCGCAGCAGTTCCATTCCGCGGGCACGCGCACGTCCTCCGCCGCCGCGGACGCGACGCGCTTCAGCGTATCGACGATCCCGAGGTGCGTCGCCGAGCACGTCGGGTGGAGCGTGACGGAGTCGACCTTGCGCTTCACGTTCAGCTTGTCCACAACGTGCTGGTCGACGAACTCGATGGCGTCGATCACGTCGTTGCCGATGCCCTCGAGCATGTCGCGGAAGCCGTGCGTGCAGCTCGAGGCGTCGACGACCACGGGCAGGCGCCCGCCGTCGGTGGCGGCGATGAGCTGGTCACGGACCTTGCGCTGCATGATCTCGTGCCCGGTGGCCATGCCCTTCGACGTCCACGGGGTGCCGCAGCACATCCCGTCGATGCCCTCCGGCACGACAAGCGCGACGCCGGCGCGCTCGGCGAGTTTCGCGAACGCGGCGGACGCGCCGACACCCTCGCCCTGCGGCCCGAACATCGAGTTCACGCAGGCCGGGACGAACACGCCGCTCGGCTCGACGCCCGGCGCGCCGACGCGGGTGCCGAAGGCCCGCGAGCGGATCTTGCCGCCCTTCGACAGCTCCGGGCGGTACTCCGGCATCGTGTCGGCGCCGACGATGGCGCGGGCGACGTCGGTGACCTTCTGCACGAGCGAGGTCGGCATGAAGTAGGCGCCGGTGAGCGCCGCGGAGGCGAGCGCGTTGCCCGGCCCCCACGCCTTCGCGGCGGCCGCCCAGCCGGCGGACTCGACCGCGCCGGCCTCGCCGCGGCGCAGGGACTTGATGAACTTGCCGGTGTCGATGCCCACCGGGCAGGCCGTCACGCACATCGAGTCGACCGCGCAGGTGTCGATGCCGTCGTACTGGTACGCCTCGTCGAGCTCCTTGACCAAGTCCGCGTCGCCGTCCTGGATCGCCTTCGCGCGGGCGCGGCGCACGACGATGCGCTGGCGCGGCGTCATGGTGATGTCGCGCGACGGGCACACCGGCTCGCAGTAGCCGCACTCCACGCAGGAGTCGATCTGGTCTTCCACCTGCGGGTTGAGCTTGAAGTTCTTCATGTGCTCGCGCTCGTCGTCGGTGATGATCACGCCCGGGTTCATCACCCCGCGCGGGTCGGCGGCGCGCTTGAGTTGCACCATGACGTCGTAGAGCTCGTCACCGTACTGGCGGCGCACGTACGGGGCCATGACGCGGCCCGTGCCGTGCTCGGCCTTGAGGTTGCCGCCGGCGCCGAGGACGAGGTCCACCATCGACTCGTTGAAGCCGTCGTAGCGCTTGAGGTTCTCGTCGCCCTCGAAGCGGTCGGTGATGAGGAAGTGGATGTTGCCGTCCTTGGCGTGGCCGAAGATGACGGCCTCGTCGTAGCCGTAGGCGTCGAAAAGCTGCTGCAACCCGCCGCACGTGTCGGCGAGGTCGCCGACCGGCACCGCGATGTCCTCGAGCAGCGCGGTCGTGCCGGACGGGCGCGCCTCGGCGACCTGGGCGTAGAGGCCCTTGCGGAACGCCCACGCCTTCGCGGCCTGGGCGGGGTCGGTGGAGAAGGCGGCCGGGGTCTGCAGGTCGAAGCCCTTCAGCAGCTTCGCACCCGCGGCCTCGTATTCGCGAAGCTCGTCGGCTTCGTTGGCGTGGTACTCGATGAGCAGCGCGGCCTGGCCGTCGAGCTCGAAGCCGGTGATCTGCTCCGGCACCGCGTCGAAGGTGCGGCCGACCTTGATGGAGCGCGAGTCCATGAGCTCGAGCGTCGCCGCGTGCGAGTCGAAGAGCGCGGGCAGCGAGCGCGTCGCCGCGTCGAGCGTCGGGTAGACGGCGATGGTGGTGGTCTTCAGCTTCGGCACCTCGACGGTGCGCAGCACGGCCTCGGCGATGAATGCGAGCGTGCCCTCGGAGGCCACGAGCAGGTGCATGAAAATGTCCAGCGGCGAGTCGTAATCGAGGAACGCGTTGATGCTGTAGCCCATCGTGTTCTTCAGCGCGAAGTGGCGCTCGATGGTGGCCACGGATTCCTGGTTGCCGCGCACGCGCCGCTTGAGGCGCTCCAGCGTCTCGACGAGCTCCGCCTCCTCCCGCGCAAACTGTGCCTCCGCGTCCTGGTGCGCGGTGTTGATGACGGTGCCCGACGGCAGGACGAAGGTCATCGACTCGATGGTGTTGTACGTGTTGTACGTCGTGCCGCACGCCATGCCGGAGGAGTTGTTGGAGATCACCCCGCCCATGGTCGCCGCGCCCTCGGACGCCGGGTCTGGGCCGATCTTGCGCCCGTAGGGGGCGAGGTGGGCGTTGACCTGGCGCACGGTGGAGCCGGGCTGGACGCGCACGCGCTTGCCGCCGTCGAGGACCTCGACGCCGCGGAAGTGCTTGCGCACGTCGACGAGCATCCCGCCGCCGCCAGCCTGGCCGGACAGGGACGTGCCGCCGGCGCGCAGCACCACCGGGGAGCCGGAAGCGGCGGCCGCGCGGAAGGCGGCGGCGACGTCGCTCGCGGTGCGGGCCTCCACCGCCACGTCCGGGGTGTAGAGGAAGTGCGACGCGTCGTGGGCGTACTTGATCCGGTCGATCGGGCGGGTGGAAAGCGCCTGGTCGGAGCCGAGTTCGCGGGACAAATGGTGTGCGGGGGAGGAAATGGTTGCGGTCATAAACCCATGCTAGACCCCTGCACCCGCTGGCCGATCTTTTGTTATTTTCAACATGTGACCACAATCGAAATCCGCGACCTGAACAAGCGCTTTGGCAGCGTCCAAGCCCTCGACGGCATGAGTTTCACCGTCCACGACGGCGAGATGTACGGCTTCGTCGGCTCCAACGGCGCCGGCAAGTCCACCACGATGCGCATCGCCCTCGGCGTGCTCGCCGCCGACTCGGGCGAGGTGCTCCTGGACGGGCGCCCGCTTGACGACGACACCCGCCGCCGCATCGGCTACATGCCCGAGGAGCGCGGCCTGTACGGCAAAGAGAAGATCCTGGAGCAGCTGGTCTTTCTGGCCAAGCTGCACGGCGTCGACGGCAAAGCCGCCAAGCAGCGCGGCACCGAGCTACTCGAGGAACTCGGCCTGGGCGAGCGTGTGAACGACAAGCTCGACGACCTCTCCCTGGGCAACCAGCAGCGCGTCCAGCTCGCCGCCAGCCTCATCCACGACCCCGACATCCTCATCCTGGACGAACCGTTCTCCGGCCTCGACCCCGTCGCCGTGGACGTGATGAGCACGATGCTCACCGACCGCGCCCGGGCAGGTGTGCCCGTCATCTTCTCCTCCCACCAGCTGGATCTGGTGCAGCGCCTGTGCGACCGCATCGGCATCGTCACCCGCGGCCACATGGTGGCCGAAGGCACCGTCGACGAGCTGCGCGCCCACGGCCCCATCCGCTTCAAGGTGGGCACCCAGGCCCGCGGCTGGATCCCGGAGGGCATTTCGCTAATCGACGACTCCGCCACCCACGTCATCCTCGAAGCCCCGAGCGTCCAGGACGACCAGCGCATCCTGCAGGCCGCTATGTCCGCAGGGCCTGTCCACGAGTTCACCCGGGTCGTGCCCGACCTGGCCGACCTGTTCAAGGAGGTTGTGCAGTAATGAAGGCTTACTCACCCATGCACACGATCACCACCACCGCGGCGCGCGAGATCCAGATCCTGCTGCTGAAGAAGGGCGTGATCATCACCTTCGTCATCCTCCTTCTGGCCATGGCCGGCTTCATCGGCTTCGCCTCCTGGCAGAAGAGCAAGGACGACGCTGACGGCGGCGACGCGAAGACTGCGGTGGCGACCGTAGGCGTCGATAAGCAACTGCTCGACGGTGCCGGGTACGACGCCCGCGAAACTGCGAGCCGCGACGAGGCGGTGCAGCTGGTGCGCGACGGCGACGTCAAGGCCGCGCTCGTGGCCGAGGGCGACCAGTGGGAGGTCATCTCGGACGGCACGCCGTCGGCCGGCATCATGGAGGGGATGGAGGCGCTCGCCGACAGCTACACCCGCGCCGAAACGCTGAACACGCTGGGCATTTCGCCCGCGGATTACGAGGCTGCCTCCCCGAACATCGACATCGTGCCGGTGGACGTGGACGAGGCCAGCGGCGAAGACTTCGAGCAGCAACTGCTCCGCCTGCTCACCACATTCGTGGCGCTGATGGTGGTCATTTTCACCGTGATCACTTTCGCCGCCCAGGTGGGCAGCCGCGTGACCGAGGAGAAATCCTCCCGCGTGGTCGAGCTCGTGCTCGCCTCCGTGCGCCCGCTGGATTTCCTGGCGGGCAAGCTGCTGGGCACGCTCGTGCTGGGCTTCCTCGCCACCGCAGTGCTGCTCATCGTCGGCGGCGTTGGGCTGAAGGTCTCCGGGCTCGTGGACGACATCGAATTCGACTGGTCCGTCCTCCCCGTCCTGCTGCTCGCCTGGCTGCTGGCCATGCTGTTCTTCGGCGCCCTCTACGCCGCCGCCGGCGCGATGGTGCAGCGCACCGAGGACCTGCAGTCCACCCAGATGCCGATCCTGCTGCTCATCATGGCTTCCGCCTACATCCCCGGCTTCGGCTGGATGAACACCGATGCCACCTGGATGCAGGTAATGAGCTGGATCCCGCCGTTTTCCATCTTCGCCGCGCCGCTGTCGTATGCCGCCGGGGACTTCACCGCGCTGCAGTTAGCCGGCTCGTTCGCCCTCGCCGCTGTGGCGACGGCGTTGGCCGTGTGGGCCGCCGCCCGCATCTACAAGCGCACGATCCTGAATAACGGCAGCGTGACCAAGTGGTCGCAGCTGCTGCACAGGGGCTAGCGTGCGCGCATTTTGGCGATGAACTGCTCGGCGTCGAACTCGGCGCCGAGTTCTCCTTTTTCTACGGCGAGTGTCAGCGCGTCGAACTTCTGCTCCCGCTCCTCCACCAGCCGCAGCCCCTCGCGCAGGACTTCGCTGGCAGACGCGTAGCGGCCGTCTTGGATGAGCCGGGCGATGAACGCGTCGTAGCGTTCCCCGAGTACAACTGAAGTGTTCTTAGCCATACCGGCACGCTACCAACATTTAGGAGTAGATCGCATGGCTCTCGGCGACGGCCCCCTGATCGTCCAATCGGACAAGACCGTCCTGCTCGAAGTCGCGCACCCGGACGCGCCCAAGGCCCGCGCCGCGCTCGCCCCGTTCGCGGAGCTTGAGCGCGCCCCCGAGCACGTGCACACCTACCGCATCACCCCACTCGCGCTGTGGAACGCCCGCGCCGCCGGCTTCGACGCCGAGCAGGCCGTGGACGTGCTCGAACAGTTCTCCCGCTTCCCGGTGCCGCAGGCGCTGCTCGTGGAC
Source organism: Corynebacterium jeddahense (assembly GCF_028609865.1). NCBI lineage: Bacteria > Bacillati > Actinomycetota > Actinomycetes > Mycobacteriales > Corynebacteriaceae > Corynebacterium > Corynebacterium jeddahense. The sequence continues at coordinate 684,215 of NZ_CP063194.1, read as the reverse complement.
GTCGCCGAAACCATGGCCCGCTACGGCCGCCTCAAGCTGGTCAAACACCCCGCCCACGGGCTCATCCTCGAGGCGGACGACCCCGCGATCCTCTCCGAGGTCACCCGCAGCAAGAAGATCCAGCCACTCATTGCCAAGCCTATCGATGACACCACGGCCCCCGTCCACCCCTCGGCCCGCGGCCAGATCAAGCAGGAGCTGACCAAGCTGGGCTGGCCGGTGGAGGACCTCGCCGGCTACGTCGACGGCGAATCCCACCCGATCGCGCTCAACCACGACGGGTGGGAGCTGCGCGACTACCAGCAGTACGCCGCCGAATCGTTCTGGGAGGGCGGCTCCGGCGTCGTGGTGCTGCCCTGCGGCGCCGGCAAAACCATCGTCGGCGCAGCATCGATGGCCCAGGCGCAGACCACCACGTTGATCCTGGTCACCAACACCGTCGCCGGCCGTCAGTGGCGGGACGAGCTGCTGCGCCGCACCACGCTCACCCCCGAGGAGATCGGCGAGTACTCCGGTGAGAAGAAGGAAATCCGTCCCGTGACCATCGCCACCTACCAGGTGGTCACCCGCAAGACCAAGGGCGAATACCGCGCGCTCGAACTTTTCGACTCCCGCGACTGGGGCCTCATCATCTACGACGAGGTCCACCTCCTGCCCGCCCCCGTCTTCCGCATGGCCGCCGACCTGCAGTCGCGCCGCCGACTCGGGCTCACCGCCACCCTCGTGCGCGAGGACGGCCGCGAAGACGACGTCTTCTCCCTCATCGGGCCCAAGCGTTACGACGCCCCATGGAAAGAACTCGAGATGGCCGGCTACATCGCCACCGCCGAATGCGTCGAGGTCCGCACCACGATGACCGACGAGGAGCGCCTCACCTACGCCACCGCCGAGACGCGGGAGCGCTACCGGCTCGCCGCCTGTTCGCGTGGGAAGCTGAAAGTCGTCGATACGCTGCTTGCGAAACACGCGGGCCAGCCGACCCTCATCATCGGGGCGTACGTGGACCAGCTCGAGGAGATCGCATCGCGTATCGACGCTCCGCTGGTCGACGGCAAAACCACCACCAAAAAGCGCGAGCAGGCCTTCGACGCGTTCCGCGCCGGCGAGATCACGACCCTGGTGGTTTCGAAGGTGGCGAACTTCTCCATCGACCTCCCCGAAGCCGCCGTGGCCATCCAGGTCTCCGGCACGTTCGGCTCACGCCAGGAGGAGGCCCAGCGGCTGGGCCGGCTGCTGCGGCCCAAGGCCGACGGCGCCGAGGCAGTGTTCTACACTGTGGTCGCGCGCGACACGCTCGACGCCGAGTATGCCATGCACCGGCAGCGCTTCCTCGCCGAGCAGGGCTACGCGTACCGGCTGGTGGACGCCGCCGACCTTTAAACTTGGATGCCATGAGTGGCATGAAGGTTTTCAAGTTCGACGTCGACGAGGCCTACGCGAAGCAGCACAACGAGATGGTGCGCGACACCCGCAGCCTCGTCGCCTCCGGCGTGACGCTCTTTGTACTCTCCGTCGCCGGCGCCGCGCTCGTCTGGTTCCTCGTGGACAGCGGCTCCCCCTGGCACATCCTCGGCTCGCTTGGGCTTGCGTTGTTCGGCGTGCTCATGCTCGTGGTGGCGCTGCTCATCCCCCGTAGCGTGGGCAAGACGCAGCAGCTTTACGACGCCCACCCCCTCGCCCCCGCCATCATCACCGAGCGGGCTGGAACCACCGTCACCCTCACCGCGCTGGTGAACAAGAACGTCGACCCAGCAGCACCCCCGGCGTGGGCCATCACCTCCCGCGTCGTACATCCCATCCCGAACACCCCGGACGCGACGGGCACTAAGGTTCCGGTCGCCGCAGTTGGTGCACAGCGCTCCTCCCGGGACCAGCAGCACTGGATGACCATCACCCCGATGCCCATCGCGTGGGGCACCCCCGACACGGACGTCATCACGGAGGCACGGAAGGCAGTCCCCCAGGAACAGTGGGTCGCGCTGCAGAAGGCCGCGAAAAGCCCCGAACTCATCGAGCGCTCCAAGAACAGCGTGGTTGAGCTGTAGGTCGGGGTGCGCCGGGGCCGACCGGGGTTGGCTCGGGGGTTCTGGATGCGGTTGCTAGCCCTCAGCGTGGTGGCCCACACGTTTTGCCTGGTGGCCTGTTACTCGTGTGACAGCCTTGTCGTTGAGGGCTAGTGAGCTGGTGCCCGTGCTAGCCCTCAGCGTCGTGCTCCGCGGGTTTACCCAGGTGGCGTGTGACTAATGTGGCGGTTTCCGCGCTGAGGGCTAGCAGCACTGGCAGCGTTCCGCCCCTCCAATGACATCCAAGCCGCACTGCGGGGTGTGAGGCGATTGCGCTGTCCGCAGCGCAGAAGTCCGCAGTCCGGAGTGGCGGGATCCGCAATGAGGCCAGAGCATCTTCCCGCGCTGCGCTCCAGGTCCGGTATCCGAAGTGTGTAGGTACCCGCGTTGTCCGCAATGCGGAGCTGCGGTGTCCGCAATGCTTAACCGGTGTTGTCCGCAACAAAACGAAAGTCCCTTCCTCACCGCGAAACAAGTCCGCATTGCGGAGTATGTAGGTACCTGCAGTGTCTGCAATGCGGAGCCGCGGTGTCCGCCAGGAGTCCGCAATGAGGTTGGGCCGTCTTGCACGCCGGGAAGTCTGCGTTGTGGAGTGTGAAGGTACCAGCGTTGTCTGCAATGCAGAGTCGCGGTGTCCGCAATGAGGGTGAAGTACCTTTCCCCACTGCGAACCAGGTCTGCATTGCGGAGTGTGTAGGTACCTGCCGTGTCCGCAATGCAGACTGGTGGAGTCCGCAATGAGACTGAACCGACTTACCCGCCGGAAAGCCCCCGTCGCGGGATCGGTGGGTACCTGCAGTGTCCGCAATGCGGTGTCTGCGATGCGCGTGCGTGGTGTGTGCTGGGGGTTGGGTATAAGGCAACACCCGCCGCGCACCATTAGGGTTGGTGTGTGGCGGGTGTTGGTGTGAAGTTGTTGGGTCGGCGGTAACCTACTCTCCCACCTCCTCCCGGGGGCAGTACCATCGGCGCGGGCGGGCTTAGCTTCCGGGTTCGGAATGGGACCGGGCGTTTCCCCGCCGCTATCAACCACCGACACATCTATGTGGGGGGTACACGATGTGTCTGTGTGTATTTGGTTGTGTGATTGTGTTGGTGTTGTGTCAGTGACTGCACAGTGGACGCGGTGGATTGTTTTCTTGTCGTGTTTCGTGTTTGGTTGTTTGGTGTTTTGCACACTTGGTTGAGCGTGTTGGTGTGTTTATTGGTGTATTAGTACCGGTCGCCTCCACACCTTGCGGTGCTTCCAGTTCCGGCCTATCAACCCAGTAGTCTGCTGGGAACCTCGAATGAAACCTCATCTTAAAACAGGCTTCCCGCTTAGATGCTTTCAGCGGTTATCCCTTCCGTACGTAGCCAACCAGCGATGCTCCTGGCGGAACAACTGGCACACTAGAGGTACGTCCGTCCCGGTCCTCTCGTACTAGGGACAGCCTTTTTCAAGTTTCAACGCGCGCGGCGGATAGAGACCGAACTGTCTCACGACGTTCTGAACCCAGCTCGCGTGCCGCTTTAATGGGCGAACAGCCCAACCCTTGGGACCTACTCCAGCCCCAGGATGCGACGAGCCGACATCGAGGTGCCAAACCATCCCGTCGATATGGACTCTTGGGGAAGATCAGCCTGTTATCCCCGGGGTACCTTTTATCCGTTGAGCGACACCACATCCACAAGTAGGTGCCGGATCACTAGTCCCGACTTTCGTCCCTGCTCGACTGGTAAGTCTCGCAGTCAAGCTCCCTTGTGCACTTACACTCTTGCACCTGATTGCCAACCAGGCTGAGGGAACCTTTGGGCGCCTCCGTTACATTTTGGGAGGCAACCGCCCCAGTTAAACTACCCACCAGGCACTGTCCCCAACCCAGATCATGGGCCAAGGTTAGATATCCACTACGGTCAGAGTGGTATTTCAACAACGACTCCACCACCACTAGCGTGACGGTTTCACAGTCTCCCACCTATCCTACACAAACCGCACCGAATGCCAATACCAAGCTATAGTGAAGGTCCCGGGGTCTTTTCGTCCTGCCGCGCGAAACGAGCATCTTTACTCGTACTGCAATTTCACCGGGCCTGTGGTTGAGACAGCAGGGGAGTCGTTACGCCATTCGTGCAGGTCGGAACTTACCCGACAAGGAATTTCGCTACCTTAGGATGGTTATAGTTACCACCGCCGTTTACTGGGGCTTAAATTCTCCGCTTCGACCCAACAAGGGGTCTAACAGGTCCTCTTAACCTTCCAGCACCGGGCAGGCGTCAGTCCGTATACATCAACTTCATCGTCTTCGCACGGACCTGTGTTTTTGATAAACAGTCGCTCCCCTCTCTTCTCTGCGACCACCCTCAGCTTCCACCACGTGTGTGGTGTCACCGAGTGTGGTCCCCCTTCTCCCGAAGTTACGGGGGCATTTTGCCGAGTTCCTTAACCACAGTTCACCCGAGCGCCTTAGTATTCTCTACCTGACCACCTGTGTCGGTTTAGGGTACGGGCCGTACACGCACATCGCTAGAGGCTTTTCTCGGCAGTCCAGGATCACCAACATCACCCAACGTTTGGGCTACGCATCACGCCTCACACATAGTGACAGCCACATTTGACATGCTGTCGTGCCACACGCTTGCACCGCAATCCAATAAGCGGCTCGGCTACCTCACTGCGTCACCCCATCACTGACCTACCACGGATCAGGCCCCACGCGTTACCACCAACTGATCATCAATGATGATCATGCCGGCGGGTCAGGGTGGTTAGTATCACCGCTTCGATACTGGGCGCGCGTATACGGGTACGGGAATATCAACCCGTTGACCATCGACTACGCCTGTCGGCCTCGCCTTAGGACCCGACTCACCCTGGGAAGACGAACTTGACCCAGGAACCCTTAGTCATCCGGCGGGCAAGATTCTCACTTGCCATTCGTTACTCATGCCTGCATTCTCACTCGCGTGCAGTCCACCCCGCCTTACGATACGGCTTCACCCCACACACGACGCTCCCCTACCCAACAAAACATTGTTGCCGCGGCTTCGGCGGTGTGCTTGAGCCCCACTACATTGTCGGCGCGGAACCACTCGACCAGTGAGCTATTACGCACTCTTTCAAGGGTGGCTGCTTCTAAGCCAACCTCCTGGCTGTCATCGCGATCCCACATCCTTTTCCACTTAGCACACCCTTAGGGGCCTTAACCGGCGATCTGGGCTGTTTCCCTCTCGACTATGAAGCTTATCCCCCACAGTCTCACTGCAATGCACCACTTCAACCGGCATTCGGAGTTTGGCTGACGTCGCTAAGATGATAGTCCCGCTCAACCAACCAGTAGCTCTACCTCCGGCAAGCTCACATCACGCTGCACCTAAATGCATTTCGGGGAGAACCAGCTATCACGGAGTTTGATTGGCCTTTCACCCCTACCCACAACTCATCCCCTCAGTTTTCAACCTAAGTGGGTTCGCGCCTCCACAACCTCTTACAGCTGCTTCACACTGGCCATGGGTAGATCACCCCGCTTCGGGTCCAGGACATGCCACTCAAAAACACCCTATTCGGATTCGCTTTCGCTACGACTACCCCACACGGGTTAACCTCGCGACATGCCGCTGACTCGCAGGCTCATTCTTCAAAAGGCACGCCATCACACACATACAGGTGCTCTGACGGATTGTAAGCGCATGGTTTCAGGAACTCTTTCACTCCCCTCCCGGGGTACTTTTCACCATTCCCTCACGGTACTTCATTCACTATCGGTCACACTGAGTATTCAGGCTTACCGGGTGGTCCCGGCAGATTCACAGCAGATTCCACGAGCCCGCTGCTACTCGGGAACACAAACAACACAACCACACATGCCTTCACGTACGGGACTTATCACCCACTCCGGTGCACCATCCCAGATGCTTCCGCTGACACACGCGCATCATGCTCACAGTTGACAGCCTGCGACATTCATGCCCCACAACACCGCACACGCAACCCCTGCCAGGTATCACACGCACACGGTTTAGCCACCATCCGCTATCGCTCGCCACTACACACGGAATCACAATTGTTTTCTTCTCCTACGGGTACTGAGATGTTTCACTTCCCCGCGTCAACCCCCACACAGGCTATGCATTCACCTGCAGGTAACACCACACAACTGGTGCTGGGTTTCCCCATTCGGACATCCTCGGATCAACGCTTTGTTGGCAACTCCCCGAGGCATAACGCAGCCTCACACGTCCTTCATCGGCTCAGCATGCCAAGGCATCCACCATACGCCCGTAACAAAACACACGGACACACAATCAGCGCACAAAACACTAAAACACAAAAAAAGAAAGAAAAATAATGCTCGCGTCCACTATACAGTTCTCACACAACACCACCCCCCACAAGCACACCACCACCAACACAGCAGCAGCACACCCACGACAGGGGCACAATCAGGAACACACACACTCGTGCTGCCCCAGACACCCAACAGTGCACCAACAAACCACTTTTGCCACGCAACCAGGTCACTCAACCCACCACACACACACCGTGTTCACGCGCAACCCCTTTGTGGTTGCTCCCTATCCACCCCACACACAATGAGGCAGGTGCGCATCCACTCCGGATTTCTCAAAATACAGGTGGCAGTCACACACTCGGTGACATCAACCACCACACCCACAACTGCGGGCAAACATAAAGCTCCTTAGAAAGGAGGTGATCCAGCCGCACCTTCCGGTACGGCTACCTTGTTACGACTTCGTCCCAATCGCCGATCCCACCTTCGACAGCTCCCTTTCACAGGCCACTGGCTTCGGGTGTTACCAACTTTCATGACGTGACGGGCGGTGTGTACAAGGCCCGGGAACGTATTCACCGCAGCGTTGCTGATCTGCGATTACTAGCGACTCCGACTTCATGGGGTCGAGTTGCAGACCCCAATCCGAACTAAGGCCGGCTTTCAGCGGTTAGCTCACCCTCACAGGCTCGCGGACGCGTTGTACCGACCATTGTAGCATGTGTGAAGCCCTGGACATAAGGGGCATGATGATTTGACGTCATCCCCACCTTCCTCCGAGTTAACCCCGGCAGTCTCTCATGAGTCCCCGGCCGAACCGCTGGCAACATAAGACAAGGGTTGCGCTCGTTGCGGGACTTAACCCAACATCTCACGACACGAGCTGACGACAACCATGCACCACCTGTACACCAACCACAAGGGAAACTACATCTCTGCAGCGATTCAGTGTATGTCAAGCCCAGGTAAGGTTCTTCGCGTTGCATCGAATTAATCCACATGCTCCGCCGCTTGTGCGGGCCCCCGTCAATTCCTTTGAGTTTTAGCCTTGCGGCCGTACTCCCCAGGCGGGGCGCTTAATGCGTTAGCTACGGCACGAACCCCGTGGAAGGGACTCACACCTAGCGCCCACCGTTTACGGCATGGACTACCAGGGTATCTAATCCTGTTCGCTCCCCATGCTTTCGCTCCTCAGCGTCAGTTACTGCCCAGAGACCTGCCTTCGCCATCGGTGTTCCTCCTGATATCTGCGCATTCCACCGCTACACCAGGAATTCCAGTCTCCCCTACAGCACTCAAGTTATGCCCGTATCGCCTGCAGTCCCGCAGTTAAGCTGCGGACTTACACAAACGACGCGACAAACCACCTACGAGCTCTTTACGCCCAGTAATTCCGGACAACGCTCGCACCCTACGTATTACCGCGGCTGCTGGCACGTAGTTAGCCGGTGCTTCTTCTCCAGGTACCGTCAATTCCTCTTCGTCCCTAGCGAAAGGAGTTTACAACCCGAAGGCCGTCATCCCCCACGCGGCGTCGCTGCATCAGGCTTGCGCCCATTGTGCAATATTCCCCACTGCTGCCTCCCGTAGGAGTCTGGGCCGTATCTCAGTCCCAATGTGGCCGTACACCCTCTCAGGCCGGCTACCCGTCGACGCCTTGGTAGGCCATTACCCCACCAACAAGCTGATAGGCCGCGAGCTCATCCCACACCGAAAAAACTTTCCACCACACCATCCAAAATGCGGTCCTATCCGGTATTAGACCCAGTTTCCCAAGCTTATCCCGAAGTGCAGGGCAGATCACCCACGTGTTACTCACCCGTTCGCCACTCGAGTACCAGTGCAAGCACTGGCCTTTCCGTTCGACTTGCATGTGTTAAGCACGCCGCCAGCGTTCATCCTGAGCCAGGATCAAACTCTCCACAAAAAAGTTTCAACAAAACCAGTGAAACAGGCCGTGAAAAGCCCAAAACCCAACCAAAAAACAAACCAAACCAACACCACCACCAATAACAGCAGCAGCATCAGACCTGGCAAAAAATCCAAAAATTACAAAGGTTCAACACCAACCCCCACCCGACAGGGAAAAAAAGGGGGTCAGCAAAAAACGCGAGAAAATCAACCAACCCGCGCACACCAAACCAAACAGCAGCATGATCCATCAATGGATTCAACCACACCACCACCGGCACACACCCAAACAAACACAAAGGATGCAAAACACAGTGCACACAAGGCAGGCAAACAACCCACGCAACAAAAGTACATTGGCACACTATCGAGTTCTCAAACAACACCAGCACACCCAGCAACCAGAACCACACAGTCCCAGCCGATCAAGCGGCGCAAAAGAGTAAGTTACCCACCCGGTAAACAAAAGTCAAACCCAAGTTCAACCACCGTTCACCAAACGGCAACCATATCAACTTCACTCATTCCCCCTGACCGGCAACAACCGCTCAGAAGCAACGGATCGATATATAACCACGAACCACCAACCAACACAAACACCCAGGCAGCGAGGTATTTTAGTGGTATGCGGCGTTCGGCCCGTGAGGCCCGTCGATACCCTGCACCGGCGTATCGAAGATCTTGGTGGGAAGGTCGTCGCGCAGATGTAGTCGGCGTAGCGCGCGACGAAGTTAATGTCGTGCAGCATGATAACGATGGTGCGCCCGAATTCGCGTGCTGCGGCGTGTCTTGGCCCAGGCACCATCGCCACGTAGGCGCGCTTGCGCTGTCCACCCAAAGAAGCCGATGTAGCGCGAGATGATCGCTCCGTTCTGGCATCGGTGAGACAGACAAATTGTCCGCTACGGTTGAGGATCTCGGTGTATCCTTCACCGCGGTGACGTTCTTGAGCGGCGCGGAGTCGTTGATTACGGACAGCACCCCCCGAGCGTCCGCGTATCGACGACCAAAGGCCTAGCGACCAGCCCCCGGCTGGAACTCGATCGCCTTGCCCTGGGCACCCAGGGCAATCGTGTTCGTGTCAATGCGGTACACCGACGGGTTGGCGCGCAGGATCGCCTTGAGTTCGTCGGCCTTATTCATCGCCGCTGGCTCGCACAGGCGCTGAGTCTCGGCCATCGGCCCGACGTGCACCGCCCCGCGCCCGTCGACCTCGTAGGACGCGTTACCGGAATTGCAGCCGTCGTAGTAGTACACCCGGCCTTCCGGATAGAAAGTGAGGGCGATGTTCGGGTCGTCCTTCGCCTCGATGGGCTTCGCCAGCGCCGCCTTGGCTTCCCGCACGGGCAGCGGCTGGGCCCCTTCGGGCAGGTCCTTCATCACGAAACCACTCCCCTGGCGCATCACCGCGCTGTCCTGCGTCGACAGCGCCTGTTGCACCCACTGGTCGACACCCTGGCCAGTGGACGACATCTGGGCGCTGGCGACTCCGGCGCCGAGGACGGCACCAGCAGACGCGGCGAGCGCGGTTGCGGCGGACACAATTTTCGCTGTCGTTGACATCGTTTTGGAAGTCATGCGCCCGACCGTACGTGGTGGCGCCGAGGGCGCAATGGAATTCACCGAACGCGCACGGAACTCCAACACGCTGTCCACCCTCTTCTACGGTGAAACCCCCGACCGTGCAGGTCGGGGGTTTCACACTCGGTGGAGCCGCCGGGAATTGAACCCGGGTCCTTCATCACCGCGCCAGGGCTTCTCCGTGCGCAGTCCGCACGTCGTCTCTCATCGACCCTCCGGATCAGGCAAACATGTCCGGATGACGGGCCCAGTCAGTGAAAGGTGTCCCTTCCAAGGCCCCACTGACACGGCCGGAAGGCAAGTCCCCTTAGTCGACGCCAGGTACCGGGTCGGGGACTTCCCCGGCCTGACGGACACGCAGGTCGCTTGCTCTATTTATTAGGCAGCGAGGGCGTAGTCACGCTGAGAGTTCTTCTCTGCGTTTATTGGTTACAGCGACGCTTACGGTGGTCTCCTGCCTGCACCGGCACGCTTCCCCTGGCTAAGTAGATGAAGTCGAAACCAGAATCGACCCCTTCGACTACGGGAACCGTAGGAGATGAAATGCTACCGCACGCGGCCCAGATGCACAAGAGGCGTTACGACGTCCGCGCCGGGCGCACGCGGAGAAACTCCACCACCGCGTCCGGCCCTGCGTCGACGGCCAACCGGGCCGCCTTGGCCACCTCCGCGGCGTCCATCTTCGGCCGGCCGTCATCGCCGGCGAGCATGTCCGTGTCGGTGCGCCCCGGGTGCAGGGAGGTCACGCGGATCCTGCCCGCCTCCTCTTCTTGCAGCGCGTCGGTAAATCCGCGCAGGGCGAACTTCGACGCGCAGTAGGCGGTGTTGTCCGCGACGCCGTGGAAGCCGGCGCCGGAGTTGATGGCGATGATGAGGCCGGAGGAACGTCGCAACGCAGGCAGCACCGCGCGGGTAAGCGCGACCGGCGCGAGGAGGTTCACGGCCATCGACTCGCGCCACTGCTCGTCGGTGAGCTCCTCGAACGGGCCCTTGTGCAGCACGCCGGCGGCGAGGACGAGGACATCGAGCTCCTCGATCTTGGAGGCCGCCTCCAAGATCGCGTCGGTGTCGGTGAGATCCACCTCGAACGGCTCGGCGCTGGGCAACGCGGCGACGACGTCGGAGGCGTCCTTCGATGCGCCGGCGTAGATGTGGTGGTCGCGGCCGAGCTCCTCGGCGATGGCGCGGCCGATGCCGCGTGATGCTCCGGTAATGAGTGCCTTCTTCATAGGCACCCACCGTAGCGAAATTAGGCCTTGATCCCCTTCAGCTTGCGGCCGAGGTCGCGGGTGATTTCGCGGTCCTCGGTGCGGCGCTTGATGTCGCGGCGCTTGTCGTAATCCTGCTTGCCCTGGGCGAGGCCGAGCTCGACCTTCGCGCGCCCGTCCTTGAGGTAGAGCGACAGCGGCACCAGCGTGCGGTTGCCGTCACGGAGCTTGCCCTCGAGCGAGTCGATCTCGCGGCGGTGGAGCAAGAGCTTGCGGGTGCGGCGCGGGGGGTGATTCGTCCAGTGTCCGCGCGAGTACTCCGGGATGTGCATGTTGCGCAGCCAGACCTCGCCGTTGTCGACGGTGGCGAAGGCCTCGACGAGCGACACCTTGCCCTCGCGCAGCGCCTTGATCTCCGTGCCCTGGAGCACGAGGCCGCACTCCCAGGTGTCCAAGATGGTGTAATCGTGGCGAGCTTTCCGGTTGGTCGCGAGGACACCGGTGTTGGAAAGCTTCGTCTTCTTGTTCTTCTTGGACATAAGAGCGCTAAGTGTACCCCCTACCGCCCTACTTACGCACGTAGGAGCGCAGCGCCACCTGCGCCGCGATGCCACCCAGCACCATGGCGACGAGCCCCACGAGCGGCATGACCGTCCACACCGCGCTGTCCGGCACTCGGGCGATGAGCTGGGAGGAGTAGAGGTCGCCGAGCATCGGGTCGACGACGAACTGCTTGCCGGCCCACACGCCCACGGTGGCCAGCACCGCGCCGATGAGCACGGAGAGCACGGCCTCGAGCACGAACGGCGCCTGGGTAAACCAGCGCGAGGCGCCCACCATGCGCATGATGCCGATTTGCTCGCGACGGTTGTACGCGGCGAGCTGAACCATGTTGGCGATGAGGAACACCGCGGCGAGCGCCTGCGCCGCCGCCACGGCGAACGCGGCGTTGCGGAACGTGTTCAGCGTCCCCGCCGCGGAGCGCACGGTGTCGGCCTGGTCGGTGATCACCGCGACCTGAGGCATGTCGCGGACCTTGTCCAGCGGCGCGGTGTTCGTCGGGTCCTTCAGCCGCACGTGCAGCGCCGCAGGCAGCGCGTCGGGGGCGGTTTCGCGCACAAGCTCCGGCTCGGAGTCCTGAAACAGCTCCACGAAGCGCTGGTAGGACTGCTCGCGGGAGCGGAACGTCACCTGCTCCACCTCGCTGTCCGCCTGCAGGGTGTCGCGCACCTGCTTGCAGGCGTCGGAGGAGCAGTCCTTGTCGTTCGCGGAAATGTCTTCGTCGAGCTCCACCATCACCTCGACGCGGTCGAGGTAGAGATCCTTCGTCTCCGCGGTCGCCTTCGAGATGAGCGCGCCGGTGCCCACGAGCGCGAGCGAAAGCGCGGTGGTGATCACGAGCGCAATAGTCATGGTGAGGTTGCGGCCGAGGCCTTTAAACCCTTCGCGGAAGATGAAATTCCAGTTCATGGTTACTTCCTCACATCCCCGTAGACCCCGTTGGTTTCGTCGCGCACGATCTTGCCCAGTTGCAGCTCCACGACACGCTTGCGCATCTCGTCCACCGCGCGCGCGTTGTGCGTGGACATGATCACCGTCGTACCCATGCGGTTGATGCGCGCAAGCAGCGCCATGATCTCGCTGGCGGTGCCGGGGTCGAGGTTGCCCGTAGGTTCGTCGCAAAGCATGAGCTTCGGCTTATCGACGAACGCACGAGCGATGGCCACGCGCTGCTGCTCGCCGCCGGAAAGTTCCTGCGGCATGCGCTGGGCCTTCGACGCGAGGCCAACGAGTTCGAGGGCCTCCGGGACGAGTTTGGCGATGCGGTCTTTCGGCTTGCCGATGACCTCGAGCGCGAACGCGACGTTGTCGTAGACGCTCAGCCGCGGCAGGAGGCGGAAATCCTGGAACACGTAGCCGATGGACTGGCGCAGCGCGTTGACCTGCTTGCCGGAGAGCGCGTTGACGTGGAAGTTGTCGAAGTAGATGTCGCCCGAGGTGACGTTCTCCTCGCGGATAAGCAGCTCCAGAAACGTGGACTTGCCGGAGCCGGACGCGCCGATGAGGAAGATGAATTCGCCGTCGGGGATCTCGAGGCTGACGTCGGACAGCGCGGGGCGCGTCGACGTCGGGTACGCCTTGGTCACATGGTCGAATCGGATCACGCGGCTCACCTTACCTGTTACTGCTGTGATTCCTGTTGCTGCTGCGCCATGCGCCAGCGGATCCCGGCCTCGAGGAACCCGTCGATGTCGCCGTCGAGCACCTTCTGCGGGTCGCCCACCTCGTACTCCGTGCGCAGGTCCTTCACCATCTGGTACGGGTGCAGCACGTAGGAGCGCATCTGGTTGCCCCAGCTCGCGTTGCCGCCGGCGCCGAGCGCATCGAGTTCCGCCTTCTCCTCCTGGCGCTTGCGCTCGAGCAGCTTGGACTGCAGCACGTTCATCGCGGAGGCCTTGTTCTGGATCTGGGACTTCTCGTTCTGGCAGGTGACCACGATGCCGGTGGGCAGGTGCGTGATGCGCACCGCCGAGTCGGTCGTGTTCACCGACTGGCCGCCCGGCCCGGAGGAGCGGTAGACGTCGACGCGGATGTCGGAGTCCGGAATGTCGATGTGGTCGGTTTGCTCCACCACCGGCAGCACCTCCACCTCGGCGAACGAGGTCTGGCGCCGGCCCTGGTTGTCAAACGGCGAGATGCGCACGAGCCGGTGCGCACCCTGCTCGACGGAGAGCTGGCCGTAGAGGTACTCGCCGTGCACGACGAAGGTGGCCGACTTGATGCCGGCCTCCTCCGCGTAAGAAATGTCGTAGACGTCGACCTTGTGCCCGGCCTTTTCCGCCCAGCGCACGTACATGCGCATGAGCATCTCGGCCCAGTCCGCGGCGTCGACGCCGCCGGCGCCGGAGCGGATGTTCACCACGGCCTCGCGCTGGTCGTACTCGCCGGAGAGCATCGTCTGCACCTCGAGCGAGTCGATCTGGGCGGCGACGTCCGCCAGCTCCTCGTCGGCCATCGAGGCGTCGCCTTCCTCCTCGGCGAGCTCGTACATGACCGGGAGGTCGTCGATACGCGAGCGCAGCGAGGACACCTTTTTCAGCCGCGCCTGCACGTTGGACAGCTCGGTGGTCACCTGCTGCGCGTGCGCCGGATCGTCCCAGAGCGACGGGTCGCCCGCCTGCGCCTCGAGTTCGCGGGCGCGCTCGGCGAGGTCGTCGAGGTCCATCACCTTCTCAATGGTGGAAAGCGTGGCACTGAGGGTGTTGATTCGCGCGTGCGTCTCCGGCTGCATGCTGGGCAAGTTTAGCGAACCGCCTGCCGGAACCTGAAAGACGCGTTAGACTGCCTGGCGTCCCAACACGGGCGCCCGGGGCACCGGGCTGAGATCGCGCTGACGCCACACGTGCACAGCCGCGCGAGCACCGTTCGAACCTGTCTGGTTAGCACCAGCGAAGGAAGTAAGGAGCATGCCATGTCGAACGACACTGCCGACATCTACGCCCGCGAAATCCACCCGAAGCACTCCTACGCGCCGATCGCGCAGGGTGGCCTCGAGGTACCGGAGACCGCGATCCAGCTCGACGACTCCCCCACCGGCCCGAACGCGCCGTTCAAGGTGTACCGCACCCGCGGGCCGTGGGCGGAGCCCGAAGAGGGCCTGCCCGACCTGCGCGGCGGGTGGATCGCGGACCGCGGCGACACCGAGGAGTACACGGGCCGCAGCCGCAATTTGCTTGACGACGGCCGTTCCGCCGTCAAGCGCGGCGCCGCAAGCGAGGAATGGCGCGGGGTCTCCCGCGCGCCCCGCAAGGCACACGAGGGCAAGCGCGTCACCCAGATGCACTACGCCCGGCGCGGCGAGATCACCCGCGAGATGGAGTTCGTCGCCCTGCGCGAGCACTGCGACCCGGAGAAGGTGCGCGCCGAGGTGGCCGCGGGCCGCGCGATCATCCCGAACAACGTCAACCACCCCGAGAGCGAGCCGATGATCATCGGCAACGCGTTTTTGACCAAGATCAACGCGAACATCGGCAACTCGGCGGTAACCTCCTCGATCCGCGAGGAGGTGGACAAGCTGCGCTGGGCGACACGCTGGGGCGCGGACACCGTGATGGACCTGTCCACCGGCGACGACATCCACGCCACCCGCGAGTGGATCCTGCGCAACTCGCCGGTGCCCATCGGCACCGTGCCCATCTACCAGGCGCTGGAGAAAGTCAACGGCATCGCGGAGGACCTGACGTGGGAGATCTTCCGCGACACCGTCATCGAGCAGTGCGAGCAGGGCGTCGACTACATGACCATCCACGCCGGCGTGCGCCTGCCGTACGTGCCGCTGACCTCGAAGCGCGTCACCGGCATCGTCTCCCGCGGCGGCTCGATCATGGCCGGCTGGTGCCTCGCCCACCACAAGGAGTCCTTCCTCTACGAGAACTTCGACGAGCTCTGCGAGATCTTCGCGGCCTACGACGTCGCATTCTCGCTTGGCGACGGCCTCCGGCCCGGCTCTGTGGCCGACGCCAACGACGCCGCCCAGTTCGCCGAGCTGAAAACCATCGGCGAGCTGTGCAAGCGCGCCTGGAACTACGACGTCCAGGTGATGATCGAGGGCCCGGGCCACGTGCCACTGAACATGATCCAGGTGAACAACGAGAAGGAAGAGGAATGGTGCGGCGGCGCCCCCTTCTACACCCTCGGCCCCCTGGTCACGGACATCGCGCCGGGCTACGACCACATCACCTCCGCCATCGGCGCGGCCAACATCGCGATGGGCGGCACGGCGATGCTGTGCTACGTCACCCCGAAAGAGCACCTCGGCCTGCCGAACAAGGACGACGTGAAAACGGGCGTGATCACCTACAAGCTCGCCGCCCACGCCGCCGACGTAGCGAAGGGCCACCCCGGCGCGCGCGACTGGGACGACGCGATGAGCAAGGCGCGCTTCGAGTTCCGCTGGAACGACCAGTTCGCGCTCTCCCTCGACCCGGACACCGCGCAGGCCTACCACGACGAGACGCTGCCGGCGGAGCCCGCGAAGACGGCGCACTTCTGCTCCATGTGCGGGCCGAAGTTCTGCTCGATGCGCATCAGCCAGGACATCCGCGACGAGTTCGGCGACGCCATCGACGAGGCCCTCGACGATGAGAACCGGGCGATGATCGCGGACCTGGGCATCCCCACCTTCGCCGGCGGGGAGGACTACCGCCGCGGCGAGGACGAGATGGCGCGGGAGTTCCGCGAGCTCGGCTCGAACGTCTACCTCGCGGAGACGGAGGCGCAGCACGGGCAGGACGCGCAGCACGGCGCGGGCGCGCCAGCTGCGCAATAATGGCCGCGTGACCGACACCCAAGCCTTCATCACCGCCCACCGCCACTCCACCGACGCCGAGCTCGCCGCCGCCCTCGTCGAGCACGCCGGCGCCCTCGCGCTCGAGATGCGCGCGGGCGGGCTGGGCACCGACTACAAGACGTCTATCTCCGACGTGGTCACCGACGCGGACCGGGCCGCCGAGCGGTTCGTCGCGGACGTGCTCGAGGCGCTGCGCGGCGAGGACGGCGTGCTCGGCGAGGAGGGTGCGGCCCGCGACTCGCAGACGGGCCGCACGTGGGTGATCGACCCGGTCGACGGCACGTACAACTTCTCGCAAGGCTCGGACTACTTCTGCTCCGCGCTCGCGCTCGTCAGCGCCGACGCAGACCGCACCCCCGCGATCGGCGCCGTCCACCGCCCCGCAACGGGCACGACGTGGCTCGCGGCGGACGGGGTGGCCACGCGTGACGGGGAGGTGCTCGGGTCGCTGCCGGAGGCGTCGATACGCGAAAAGGCCCTGGTGACGTACCTCCACCCCTCGAACATGCGCGACGACGCGGTGCGCGAGGCCTGGCTGCGGGTGGCGCGCGAGGCCGCGACGGTGCGGATGATGGGCGCGGGTTCGGTGGACCTGGCCAACATCGCGTCCGGCCAGATGGGTTGCTGGCTGCAGCACACGGTGGCGGACTGGGACTGGCTGCCCGGCAAGGCGCTCGTCGAGGCCGCCGGAGGGCGCGCGGAGAAGGTCGACGCGGGCGGGGTGACCTGGTGCGTCGCGGGCAACGCGCAGATGGCCGGCGACGTCATCGCGCTGCTGCGTAACGACGCCTAAAGCCCTCGGCGCCTAGGGCAAGCGGAAGCCGCCCGGCAGATCGGAAAGCACCGCGTCGAGGCGCACGGAGCCCGTCGGCGCGTGGATCGGCCCCTGCAGCGGCGTGTGGCAAGCAACGTTGAACGGCGGGTGCCACAGGCCGCCGTTGACCATCGCGATCACGCTATCGCCGACGAGCAGCGGCGCACCCGAGTCGCCCTGCATCGCGCAGACGTGGTTCTGGTTCACCGCTCCCCAGTCGCTGATGGTGGGCCCGCACGTGTAGCCGGAGGCGACGCCGAACTTGCACACCTGCCCGCCCGGCTTGACCGGGGCGCCGCCGAGGTGGTTGACGGTCACGCCGTTGTACGAGCGGGTCACCTCGGTGTTGCGCGCGAGGGTGATCACCGCGTAGTCGAGCTGCGGGTTGACGAAGGTGACGGTGCCGGTGCGGCCGAGCCGCCAGGCGTCGGCGGAGCTCACCGCGTCGCCGACGTTGCCGCAGTGCCCGGCGGTGAGCGCGACCTTCTCGCCCCGGTCGTTGTAGCCTGCGGCCGTGGTGGTGCACATGACCTCCTGGCCGGGGTTGTTGCCCACGTAGATCGGGGTGCCAGGGCCATAGAGGGCGTTGCCGCGCGCGGCGGCCTGCTCCGCCTCGGCGGGGATGCGCGGCGCGTCGAAGAGGGAGCCCGGGACGCGGTGGAGCACCTGGTCCGCGAACGGCTTGCCGGCCAGCGTCTTGGACACCGGGTCGGAGCGCCAGACGTAGTTTTGGAAGTTCTCCACCGGCGCGGCGTCGTCCGCGTGCGCGGCCGGGAGCGCGCCCGGCGCGACGGGCGCTGCACACCCGGCGGCAACCAAGAGCGAAGCGGCGAAGGTGCGAACGGCGTGGCGGCGGCGCATGAAATCCCCTATCACTTGTGCAACTTAAGCAACTTTAAAAACAATAGTCCCATTCAACCACACGCCGCGCGGCGGCGAGGCGCGTAGCATGAGCGCATGACGAGCACTCGCCGGCGTCTCCCCGTGGCTGATGCAGGACTGAGCCGGTAGCTTGGGGCTCATGAACCAACCTGCGCCGATTCCCCCTCCCAAGCCGAACCGCGCGACGCAGCAGCGCCTCATCGTCCCCGACCTCGCCCGGGGCACCGCCCTGTGGGGCATCGCGCTGGCAAACGCCTCCACCGCGTGGATTGTCAACGACTGGACGGAGGACCACACACGGGCGGGTTGGTCGGTCGGCGGCGTGCGCCCGGGGAACCTGCTCGACGAGGTCTGCGCCGTGCTCGCGGCGATGTTCGTCCACGTGCGCGGGCTGCCGATGTTTTCCACGCTGCTCGGCTTCGGTTTCGGCCTCGTCGCCGCGAGCCTCGCCCGCAAGGGCTACACCTCGAAGGAGGCGCGGCGCGTGCTGCTGCGCCGCTACGGCGCGCTGGCGCTGTTCGGCCTCGCGCACATGCTCCTGCTGTTCTACGGCGACATCATGCTCACCTACGGGCTCATCGGCGTGCTCCTCGCGCTCATGTTCACGCTTTCCGGCAAAGTCCTGCGCATCATCGCCTACACCATCCTCACGTGTTTCACGCTCCTCGGCACCCTCGGCGCCGCGGCGACCTACTTCTTCGAGGACACTGCCGCCGGCATGGACTCCCCGGGCGACTTCGCCTCGCTCAGCGCCTACTTCGCCGCGAACTTCCGCGGCGGCCTGCTCATGCTGGTCAACCAGCCGTTCGCGGTGGCGCAGCTCGGCGCGCTCACCATCATCGGGTACCTCTGGGCGAGGGAGCGGGTGCTTATCGACGTCGCCGAGCACCGCAAAACCCTCATCACCTGGACCGTCATCGGCGCTGCGGTGGTGCTCTGCATCGGCCTGCCCTGGGGCCTGGCGGCGGCCGGGGTCCTCCCGCCCGAGCTCGAGATGCCGTTCTACATGCTCAATCAGGGCTTCGGCATGTTCACCGGCCCGGGCATCCTCGCCGCGCTGGCGCTCGCGACGGATTCGCTGCGCAACGAGGTTCCCGCGTGGGCACGCGCGTTCGTCGCCCTGGGCAAGCGCTCGATGTCGGGCTACCTGGCGCAGTCGTTCCTCTTCGTCGCCATCGTCATGCCGTTTAGCCTCGGCCTCGCCCACGACGCGCCGGTTTCCGGCCAGCTTGGCGCGGGCACGCTCGTCTGGTTGATCACGCTCGCGCTCGCCGTGCTGCTCGACCGCGCGGGCAAGCAGGGCCCCTTCGAGTGGGCGCACCGCCACGTTTCCTACGGCACAACAGGAAGGATCGAGCCAAAATATGATCGCGTTCAAATCCCTGCATGAGATGACCCCACTCGAGGTCCACCAGCTGTACAAGCTGCGTGTCGACGTCTTCGTCGCCGAGCAGGACTGCCCCTACAACGAGATCGACGACCAGGACGCCAACCCGGACACGAGGCACATTCTCGCGATTGACGACGCACCTTCGGCCACCACCGTCGTCGGCTGCGCCCGCGTCTTCCCCACTGACACCGGCTCGCGCTTCGGCCGCTTCGTCGTGCGCCCCGACTACCGCGGCACCGGGCTCGGGCACGAGATCGTGCGCGCGGGCATCGAGTACACGCAGCGCTGGCCCGGCGACCTTGTCATCGAGGCGCAGGCCGGGCTCGTCGGCTACTACTCCCAGTTCGGGCTCGTGGCCGAGGGCGAGGAGTTCCTCGATACCGGCATCCCTCACCGGCGGATGCGGTTGCGGCGCTAGCGTGCGTCGATACGCTACTGCCCCGGCTTGATCAGCGCGCCGGCGGCGGACGAGGTGACGGCCGAGCCGACGAGCACGCCGACGGTGTAGAGGATGCCGGACACGCCGAGCATGCTGAGCAGCCAGCCGAAGAAGAGGGCGCCCACGACGGCGCCTGCGATTGCGATGACCCAACGGCCCATGGTGGTACCACCTTTCTGAAGCTTCCGATTGCGCAGCCCAGGGTACCGGTTTGCTACACTTTTGCTCCGTTGAAGGGGAGTAGCTCACCAACTGGCTGTTCGACACACTGGCGTCCCGGCTCTCGGCGGCGCCCGGGCAGCAGGCTCCGGTGCGACCGGATGCGGGCGAGACCTTCGGTGCCGTAATTTCCCCGACCCCAAAGGTGTATTCCATGCCCTCGCCTGCCAACGCGCCCGCGAACAACGCCCCCGCGAACGGGCAGAAGCTGCTCGAGCGGTTCATGTGGCTGTCCATCGTGGCCACCGTGCTCACCATCATTTTGAAGGCCACCGCCGCCTTTGTCACCGGCTCCGTCGGCTTCCTCTCGGATGCGATCGAGTCGGGCATCAACCTCATCGCCGCGTCCGTGGGGCTCTGGGCGCTCCGGCTCTCGGCGAAGCCCGCGGACGCGAACCACAACTTCGGCCACTCGCGCGCCGAGTACTTCTCCGCGCAGGTGGAGGGCTCGCTCATCCTCGTGGCGTCGGTGGCCATCATCATCACCGCCATCGACAGGCTCATCAACCCCTCGCCGCTCGAGCAGGTCGGCGTCGGCCTGCTGTTCTCCGTCGTGGCCACCGTGCTCAACGGCGCGGTCGGCGTCGCCCTCATCCGGGCGGGCAAGAAGTACCGCTCGGCCACTCTCGACGCCGACGGGCACCACCTGCTCACCGACGTGTGGACGACCGTCGGCGTCATCGTCGGCATGGCGCTGGTGTGGCTCACCGGCTGGCAGCCGCTCGACCCGATCGTGGCGCTCGTCGTCGGCCTGAACGTCATGTTCACCGGCTACAAGCTGCTCAAGGGCGCGATGCTGGGCCTGCTCTCCGAGGCGCTGCCGAAAGAGGAGACCGAGATCGTGCACAGGTTCCTCGACGACTACGCCGCGGCCAATGGCGTCACGTTCACCTCGGTGCGCACCGCCGCCGCCGGCCGCGAGCGCCTGGTCAACCTGGTCATGCAGGTGCCGGGCGAGTGGACGGTGTCGCGCTCGCACGACCACGCCGACGCCGTCGAGGCGGGGCTGGCGGAGGCGCTCGGCGGCGCGGAGACCATCGTCCACGTCGAGCCGCTCGGCCACCCCACCCGCACCGGCCCGATGACGGTCTAGCGCGCCTACTGTGGGGGCCATGGCTGACTCAATCAAGGACCCCGAGCTCTACGAGACCCTCCTCGAGGAGGGCAACTCCAAGTCCAAGGCCGCCGCGATCGCGAACGCGGCCGCGCGCGACGGCCGCTCCGCGGTGGGCAAGCGCGGCGGCGAGGCTGGCTCCTACGAGGACTGGACGAAGGACGAGCTGTACAAGCGCGCCCAGGAGCTGGACATCGAGGGCCGCTCCGAGATGACCAAGGACGAGCTGATCAAGGCGCTTCGTGACTAGGCCAACCGTCGACCTGCGCTGCTACTTCGTCACCGGCCAGGGCCCAGACGTGGTCGAGCGCGCCCGCGCGGCCGCGGCCGGTGGCGCGGGCGTGATCCAGGTCCGTTCGAAGCCGATCTCGGCGCGCGACCTGTACACCCTCGCGCGCGAGGTCGCGGCCTCCGTCCACGAGGTCAGCCCCGAGGCGCGGGTGCTTATCGACGACCGCGTGGACGTCGCGCTCGCCCTGCGCGGCCAGGGCGTCGCGGGCGTGCACCTCGGCCAGGACGACCTCGACGTCCGCGTTGCGCGCGAGCTGCTCGGGCCGGACGCCGTGATCGGCCTGACCACCGGCACGATGGAGCTTGTCCAGGCCGCGAACGAGCACAAGGACGCCATCGACTACATCGGCTGCGGGCCGTTTCGCGCCACCCCGACGAAGGACTCCGGCCGCTCACTCATCGGCCTCGATGGCTACCCCGCCCTCGCCGCGGCCTCGCGGCTGCCGATGGTGGCCATCGGCGACGTCACCGCCGACGACGCTGCCGACCTCGCCCGCGCGGGCGTCGACGGGTGCGCGATCGTGCGCGGCATCATGCACGCGGACGACCCGCAGGCCTACTGCGCCCGGGTGGTTACCGAGTTCGACCGCGGGCGCCGCGCGCTACGCTCGACACCGTGAATATCGACGTCGTCGGCGCTGGCATCATCGGGCTTTCCACCGCACTCACCCTCGCGGACCGGGGGCACAGCGTCACAGTCCACGACCCGGCCCCGGCGTCGGGCGCCTCGCACCACGCCGGCGGCATGCTCGCCCCCACCGCGGAGGTGGTGTACAAGCAGGAGCCGCTCTTCCCCCTCATGCGCGCCTCCGCCGAGTGGTACCCGGAGCTCATCGCCCTCGCCGCCAAGTACACCGACCTGCCCACCGGCTACCGCACGGACGGCACACTCGTCGTCGCCCGCGACACCGCGGACAAGACCCACCTCGCCGAGCTACGCGACTACCAGGCGCAGCACGGCATGGAGGTGGAGAAGGTAACCACCCGCGCGGCGCGCTCGCTCGAGCCCGCGCTCTCCCCCGCGATCAACGGCGCGGTGCGCATCGCCGGCGACCACCAGGTGCAGCCCCGCCTGTTCACGCAGGCGCTTCTCAGCGCCTGCCGGGCCGCCGGCGTCCGCGTCGACCCCCAGCGCATCGACGACGCACGCACGCTCGACGCCGACCAGGTCGTCATCGCCAACGGGCTCGGCGCCCGCGCGCTCCTGCCTTATCTCGACCTACGCCCGGTCTACGGCGACGTGCTCCAGCTGCGCGTGCCGGACCACCAGTACCCGCTGCTCACCCACGTCGTGCGCGGCTTCGTCGAGGACCGCCCCGTCTACCTCATCCCGCGCGAGGACCGCACGCTCACGGTCGGGGCGACCACGCGCGAGGACGGCCGCGCCGCGCCCCAGGTCCAGGGCGTGCACCAGCTGCTGCGCGACGCCATCGAGCTCGTGCCCGCCGTCGAGGAGTGCGACTTCCTCGAGGCCACGGCCGGCGCGCGGCCCGGCACCCCGGACGACCTGCCGTACCTCGGCCGGTTGGACGAGCGCACGGTCGTGTCCACGGGCTACTTCCGCCACGGGATCTTGCTCAGCGCGCTGGCGGCGCGGTGTGGGGCGGAGCTCGTCGAGAAGCACAAGCCCTCAATAGACTTGTCCGCATGCGACCCGAGGAGGCACGAATGAACATCACGCTCAACGGCGAAACCACCACGACGCGTGCGGGGACGGTCGCGGAGCTCGTCGCCGAGGCCGGCGCGCCCGAGAATGGCACGGCCGTGGCCATCGACGGCGAGGTCGTGCCCCGCTCGCAGTGGGACCGGGCGCTGCGCGAGGGCTGCGCCGCCGACATCCTCACCGCGGTGCAGGGGGGCTAGCTGTGCTGGAGATCGCGGGGACGCAGTTCGCGTCGCACCTCATCATGGGCACGGGCGGGGCGAGCTCGTTTGACATGCTCGAAAAGGCGCTGGCCGCCTCCGGCACCGAGCTGACCACCGTGGCCATGCGGCGCCACTCCGCCACCACCGGCGGCGGGGAGAGCGTCTTCGAACTGCTCGGCCGCCTGGGCATCCGCCCGCTGCCGAACACCGCGGGCTGCCGCACCGCGCGCGACGCCGTGATCACGGCGAAGCTCGCGCGCGAGGCGCTCGGCACCGACTGGGTGAAGCTCGAGGTCATCGCGGACGACCGGACGCTGTTGCCCGACGTCGTG
Organism: Corynebacterium jeddahense; assembly: GCF_028609865.1. NCBI lineage: Bacteria > Bacillati > Actinomycetota > Actinomycetes > Mycobacteriales > Corynebacteriaceae > Corynebacterium > Corynebacterium jeddahense. The sequence continues at coordinate 660,484 of NZ_CP063194.1, read as the reverse complement.
GAGACCGTCGACGCGTGCGAGCAGCTCGTCGACGAGGGCTTCACCGTCCTCGCCTACACGTCCGACGACCCCGTGGCCGCGAAACGCCTCGAGGACCTCGGCGCCGCGGCGGTGATGCCGCTCGGCTCCCCCATCGGCACCGGCCTGGGCATCCTCAACCCCCACAACATCGAGCTCATCTGTTCGCGCGCCGAGGTGCCGGTGCTTATCGACGCAGGAGTGGGCACCGCCTCCGACGCGGCGCTGGCGATGGAGCTCGGCTGCTCGGGCGTGCTGTTGGCCAGCGCGGTGAACCGCTGCCAGGACCCGGTGGCGATGGCGCAGGCCATGCGGCACGCCGTCGAGGCGGGTCGGCTGGCGCGATCCGCAGGCAGGATCCCGAAGCGCGAGCACGCGGTGGCGTCTTCGACGTTCGAGGGCCTGGCGAGCTGGGCCGACGAGGTGCTGTAATTTGCTCCCCCGCGACGAACTGCAGCGCACCGCCCGCCAGATGAACCTCCCCGGCTTCGGCCCGGAGCAGCAAGAGCGCCTGCACGACGCCCGCGTCCTCGTCATCGGCGCGGGCGGCCTGGGGTGCCCGGTGATGCAGACGCTCGCCGCCACCGGGGTCGGGCACATCACGGTCTTCGACGACGACACGGTGGACATGACGAACATCCACCGCCAGATCCTCTTCGGCGCGCCCGACGTCGGCCGTCCCAAAGTCGAGGCCGCGGCCGAGCGACTGCGCACCCTGCAGCCGGGCATCGAGGTCGAGGCCGTGCGCGAGCGCCTCACCCCCGACAACATCCTCCGCGCGCTTTCCGGCGTCGACCTCCTCATCGACGGCTCCGACACCTTCGCCACCAAATTCCTCGCCGCCGACGCCGCCGAGATTACCGGCACGCCGCTCGTCTGGGGCTCGGTGCTGCGCTACCGCGGCGACGTCGCGCTGTGGTGGTCCGGCCCCGGCGCGCCTTCGGACGGCGTGGGTTTGCGCGACCTCTACCCCGCCCAGCCGGACGCGGACAGCGTACCGGACTGCGCCACCGCGGGCGTGCTCGGGGTGACCACCAGCGTTGTCGGCGCGCTCATGGCCACCGAGGCCGTGAAGTTCCTCGCCGGCGTCGGCGAATCCAAGGTCGGCCGCCTGCACATCTACGACGCGCTGACCACCACCATCCGCGCGTTCACCGTCGCGCGCGACCCGGCGCGCCCGCTCACCGCCGCCCTCGGCAGCTACGCGGACGCGTGCGCGGTGGACTCCACACAGGGCCAGTCGCTTATCGACGCCCTCTCGGCCGGCACCGCCCACGCCCTCGACATCCGCGAACCACACGAGCGCGCCATCGCGGACCTGCCGTTCCCGTCCGCACACCTGCCACTCAGCGAGGTGGAGCGCGACGCCGCCGCGGTGGAGCGCGCCCTCGCTGGCTACGCGCCGGGCGACGAGGTGGTCGTGTACTGCGCGGGGGGCGTGCGGTCCGGGAGGTTCGTCGATACGCATCACGCCCTGGCGGAGCAGTTGGGGATTTCGCTGGTCTCCTTGCCGGGTGGGGTGCAGCGCTGGGGATAGGCGAACATGTGATCGAATGTTCGGAACGCCGTGTCGGGGGCAAAAACGCGCGGACGACATCACCGGCCCGGTCCTCGCCGCCAACGGCACGGTCCGGCAGGCGCGGACGGGCCGGGTGGAACATCCCGGTGGCGGCCAGTTCACCGAACGGGTGAGGTGGGGTGTCGTCGAGTCCAGGCTCCTCGTCTTTACCGCGACGGGGTGGCTGCAGGCGGTCGACGACCCGGCGGAGGACGGTGCCTACCAGCTCAACGTCGCCCGCCTGGCCCGGCTGCTCGACGTCGCCGAGGCCGGGCTCGCGAGCGGCGCCGCCGATCCGGGCGCGCTCGAGCGGGCCGACCGCGAACTGCCCGGCGATTTCGAGGCCGACGCCCCGGCGGGTTTGGCCGAGCAGATCGACCGGATCCTCGTGTCCAACCCGGCGACGTAGCCGCGCCCGTCGCCGTGCGCCCGACGCCGTGCGCCCGCGCGTGCTGTAATGGTTGCATGACGTTCCTCGCGCTCTCGACCAGCGTCCACCGCTACGAATCCTCCGGCATCCACACCGGCATGTGGCTCGGTGAGTTCACGCACTTCTACGACGCGCTCACCGGGGCCGGACACGAGGTCACGCTTGCGAGCGTCGACGGCGGCGCCGTGCCCATCGACCCGGTGAGCCTGAAAACCCCCGTGATCCAGATGGGCGGGACGAACAAGCGCTACGAGGATCCGGAGTTCATGGCGCTGCTCGACGACACCCCCGCCATCGGCGAGGTCAACCTCGCCGCCTTCGACGGCATCTACCTCATCGGCGGCCACGGCACGATGTTCGACTTCCCCACCGAGCCCGTCGCGCGCGCCGTCGCCCACTTCGCCGACGCCGGCAAGATCGTCTCCGCCGTGTGCCACGGCCCGTGCGGCCTGCTTGGCGTCCCGCTCGCCAGCGGCGAGACGCTCCTGCACGGCCGCCGGGCCACCGGCTACTCCTGGACGGAGGAGAAGCTCGCGAACCGCACGGACGAGGTCCCCTTCAGCCTCGAGGACAAGCTGCGCGCCGAGGCCGGCGAGTACACGAAGGCGAAGGTGCCGATGACCAAGCACGTCGTGGTGGACGGCAAGCTCATCACCTGCCAGAACCCGATGAGCGCAACGGGCGTCGGCGAGGCGGTCGTGGAGCTTCTCCGCGCGTAGGGCCTTACTTGCTGGAGCCGGCCGTCTCCGAGCACGCCGCCACCGACGCGACCGCGCCGATGAGCAGCAGCGCCACGGCCGGCACGCCGGCGGCGGCCGCCACGTGATCGACCTGCGCCTGGTCGAGGGCCTCGCGGACCTGCGGGGCGGCGTGTTCTCCCGCTCAAAATAGAAGTCCTTGTCGGCCCACTCCGTGTTCGGGTTTACGTAGTGCTCGTTGTAGTGCTTCGTGCCGCTGACGAACTCCTCGTGGTTGCCCATGATGGCCGCACCCGGGGTCTGGCGGATCTGGTTTGGGCTGAAGAACTCGTTGTACTCGCGCATCTGGTCGCCCCAGCCCTCAACCTGGTCGCCCAGGTAGATGTGGAAGCCGGCGTCGGGGTACTGCGCGGCGCCGCGGGTGGCGGCGTCGCGCCAGTTGCGGCCCTACTCGTCGTACTTCAGGTTGGTGCCGATCTGGACGTCGAAGTAGACCTGCACGCCCTGGTTGCGGTCGCCGTCTGCGGTGGTGAAGGTGTTGATGGCGGACCAGCCGCCGTCGTCGGAACCGATCTGGTAGTTGTACCGCGCGCCCGGCTCCAGGCCGGAGGCCTCCGCGCGGCGGGAGGTGTAGGCGATCGCGCCGCCGTCGAACTCGCGGCCGGCGATGTCGGTGGAGTCCTTGGTGCCCTGTTTCCGCAGGCGGACGACCTCGTCGCCCTTGTAGTCGGAGCGCCAGGAGAAGGAGACGCTGGTGTCGTCGGGGCCGACGCCGAGGATGGCGCGGTAGGTCGGGTCGTTCTGGGCGAGGGCCGCAGGCGCGACGATGACGGTGGCGAGGGTGAGTGAGGTGGCGGTGAGGAAAGTGGCGAAGCGTTTCACGGGTGGCTCCTTGTTATTCCAATAGGACAAACCCAAGAAAAACACAGCCTAATGACAGCTAAGTGGCCGCAACACGACAATTTGGTGAGCTACGTCACACAGCTGTCCAACTTCGCCGCGGGGTCAGACCTCAGTGGTGCCCATGCCCGCCATCTCCACGCCGGCGGGTTCCTGTTCCTTATACGGGACGAGCTTGCCCTTCTCGTCGTAGGTGTATTCCTTGCCGCCGAACTTGAGGTACGCCGCCGTCACAACCACAAAAATGACGACGAGAACGGTGTCAACCACAATGCCGATGTCCATGGGATGTTCCTTTGGGGGCTCGATCCGCTTCCCAGCGACCTTCGCTTATGCGCCCATACTATCCCCCGCCCCGCGCGCCAGCACCCCCGCGCGCTGTTGTATGCGTTACAGCGGGCGCCTGCGTAGCGACGCCTCCCGGCCCCCAACGCAACACGGGAGCCGGCCTGCGGTGCAGACCGGCTCACGCCCAGCAGTGTTCGCTGCCGCTTAGTTTCCCTCAGTGAGGTCCTTGAGCTCGGCATCCTGCGCGGCGCGCTTGACCGCCTCAGTGCCCTTCACCGCCGCCGCCTTCGTCTCGTAGGCCTGGCCGGAGGCGACCTCCTCGCCGTTCGCCGCCTTGAGGCGGAAGCGGTACTTGCCCGCGGCGTCTTCGTAGATCTCAAACTTCGCTGCCATGGTGTCTCCGTTTGCTCGTGGTTCGTTTGCGTTGTCGCAGTGGACGGAACAGATCATATGCACCCGTCCAAGGCCCGCACTGAAAAACGGGTTCGGGTTCGCGGGGAGTTTGCTTAAGAGCTTCGCCAACCGGGTGCCGCCCACCTACTACGTCGAACGTTTGTTCTTTCCGTTTCTGGCCCCTCCCCTTACGATCAACCTCCCACCCAACCAACGAGAGGACGATCAGCACTGCACACCACGAGGGCATACCGAGTTGACGGGCGTTTCTTTTCGGTACCGGTAGGGCGGTATCGGGTACCGAGGTGTTGGTGGTTGCCGGTACCCGTTTTTTACCCCCGGTTACGGCTTTCGGGGTTGACGTAGCCGTGTGGGTGTCGTAGGGGCCATCCTTTCTTGTTTGATGTCGTCGCGGGTTCGCATGTCTTCTCCTGTCAGGGTGAGTTTCGAGCCGTGGTTGGCGAGTCTGGACATGACTGCGCCTGCCAGTGCTGCCTCTGAGAACACGTCGTACCAGTAATCGGGTTCGTGTTGGCTGGCGATCACGGTAGAGGCATGCTCACGCCCGACGAGCAGGTTGAATACCTGGTTCAACGCGTGCGCTGAGACATCGGTAGCGAGAAAGTCGTCGATGACGATGAGTGCGGGAGCCTGCAGGTCGGCGAGGAGTTGTTTGCGGGCCTGGGGATGCTCAGCCGCAGCGTCGAAGTCGTTGGCTAGGTCGTTGAGCCTGTAGTAACGGGCGGTGAGCTTTTTGCGGCACGCCGCGACGGCCAGGGCTTGAGCGAGAAAACTTTTACCGGTGCCGGTAGCTCCCACGATGATGAGGTCTTTGCCGTAGTCGATCCATTCGCAGGTGGCGAGCCGGTCGATGCGGTCTTGGGTCACACCGCGGCCGGGATAGGCATCGAAGCGCTCGAGTGCGGCGGTTGAGCCAAGGAGTTTCGCTTCACGCAACCTTGTCTGTATGACCTTGTTGTCGCGGGCGGTGAGTTGGGCTTCGAGGGCTTCTTTGATCTTGTCTTCGAAGGAATCGTTATCGCGCGAGGGGTCGTTGACGATCTCTTGGATCGTCGCGGCGAACACGCGCATCCCGCGCAGCGAGCCGAGCTTGTCGAAATCTTCATCGGTTAACGCCATGATGCTTCTACGCCTCCTCACCGAATTCAAGCTCACTGAACTCGAACGCTGCTTTGCCCCGTACGTGCGACGCCTGGGCTGGTGGTGCGGGACGAGTTACCGGCCTGGTTGACGCGGCAGATGATGTAGGTGATTGCGCACCACCTGTGGCGGTGGTGGTGCGGGTTGCGAGGTCTTTGATGGTGTCGTGGACTTTGCGCACCGACGGGACCATGTGGGAGTCGAGGACGTCTTGGCAGGCTTGTTCAAGCAGGCTGCGGGAGTACTTCTTCGACAGGCTCAGCACGCCAAGGGCGCTATTGTAGGCTTGGGCTTCAACTTGGCGGGCGTGAAACATCTGGCGGATGAGTTCGTAGGTTGCGGCCCCAATACTTTTGGCCCATGACTCAATCCGGCCCCGATCCCACTTGGTGGCCAAGTCCTTGTGCTTTGCCGGCACATGCTCTTTATCTGTGGAGTACTGCATGTTGCCCGGTTTCTTCAGGTGGGAAGCGATATGCTCACCCGCGCTGAAGATGTCGACGACATCGTCGAAGATCTGCACGTCGACACGTTTACCGGCGAAGCTCCACGGCACAGAGTAGAAATGCTTCTCCACTTGGACGTGGTAGTTCACCCCGGCTTTGGCGGTGCGCCACGTGGAATACGACCAGCGCTGTTGCGGCAGCGGGCGCAACGTCTCTGCTTCGCTTTCAACAAACAACTGCCTGCGGGTTGTTTTCCGGCCCCGGAATCCTTCCCGGTCGTTGATCCAGTCGACCTGTGCTGCAATAGCGGCGTTGAGTACCTCAAACGTGGCGAACTCTTGGCCCGCCAACGCTTCTACGACCCAGGTCTGGACGATATCGACCGCTTTTTCCACATGAGCCTTATCCCTGGGTTTACCCGGCCTGGCCGGGGTGATCCCGCAACCGTAGAATTCAGCGAACTGCTGGTAGCGCTCGTTGACTTCACGCACCGTCGCGCCACGTGTGATCTGGTTGGTTGCTGTCGAGGCGTTATCGGGAACGATGCGCACCGGCACGCCACCGATGTAGTCCAACGCGTCGCGGTGGGCACACAGCCACGACCGCATCCGCATATCCGGCCACGCACTGGCATGGATGAGCCCCGAATGCGGCAGCGACGCCACAAACACATACGCCCGCACAGACACCCCGGTCAACGGGTCAACAACTGCCATGGTTTCCCCGGACCAATCAACGCACAGCTCCTCACCAGGGGCATGGGTCAAAAGCGCAGTCAGGTCGTTGACATCGACGTAGTTTTCAAACAGCGCGCAGAACTGCCGGTAGGAATAGTGCTGCTGGCCAGAAGCGGCCTGACGGCGGGTGTATTTATGGTGTTCCACCTTCAACGTCACCCGCTCACCGCGTCGGCGCCGGGCGGCGATGCCTGCGAAATCCGGTTCCACGAACGCATCTGAATCCCGCCGGCGATTATCCGGAAACAACTCCGAAAGCTCCTGCGCCGACAACGCGGTGATCGTGTCCTCGTCCATCCCAGTCGAGCGCAACACTCGGCTGGCCTTATCGATACTGCTGCGCGAGCACCCCAAATCCGACGTGATCTGCGACCACGAGCGGCCTTGCACAAGCGCCAGCATGATCAGCCTGTAATTGGTGACCACACCAAACTCCTTCCATGGTTACGCGGCCCGCGCGTACACACTGCGCAGGGCCGTCAACCACAGACTGCCAACCTAACTACCCCCGGTACCCGATACACGCACACCCAGTACCCGATACACGCCCGACCGGTACTAAAAACCGAACCCGGTCACGAGTAGCCGACGAGTTCGAGACCAATTGGCGCGAGGAGATCCTCCTCGGCCTCCACGAGACCAAGGGATCAATCCCGCCATACGACTTCGAATGGAGCGATCCACTCGTCAACGACGTGAGCTAGCCGCGCCGCGCGGGCGGCGCCCCTTCCGGGCGTCTCGCCCCGCCACTCACCCCTCACATAGTAGGCCCTCAACCCACCTAGTAAGTGTCAAAAAACACTTCTTGAAATGCGGAAATACCCGTGTTAGGTTCCTTCATCGTCGAGACACAAACAAGCCCGACACCCCAACGACAAAGGAGGACCATTTGGGAGAAATTTTACGAGACGCCGTCTCAGCAACCTTCACACCGAGCCTCAACGGACCGGAGAAATCTACCCTCGCGCAGATTGCCACCTACGCCGACAATCGCAGCCGTCTTCGTGGGAACGTGATGGCTGGCGCTGCCGCAGGATCCGTTCCGGCCCTCAGTAGTTCCCCCTGGCGCATGGCTTATGCGGATTGGGCCCGGCCACCGCGCGTGAAAATACAGAAAAGGCACCCCGTGAAGGGTGCCTTTTCTGTTTCCGGGTTGTTTCCCGGTTCATAGTAGCGGGGGCAGGATTCGAACCTACGACCTCTGGGGTTATCGGATTACATTCGAGCCTAACAGGCGTTATTCGATTCTGAACATGCTGTTTAGAGGCGTTTTCGATCATTTAGAACCATTTAGAATCTTCCAGAATCATCCCTCTAGTGCACCATCTAGTGCACCATCTTCAAGTGCCGACTGCATGGCCGACACATCAGTGAGGTCGGTGTGATTTCGCGCGTTCATCGCTTCAGTGTGTCCAAAGGAGGCGCTACGGATCTCAGCGGGAACGCCGCGAGCGATCGCGCGGTTAATCAGCACGGTACGCCAGGCGTGAGACCTCATCGAGGAGATAGCCTGGTCTTCGAGTTGAACACCGATATCTTTATAGAGCGCCGCGCACGCTTTGACTGCATTATCTGTCCGCCAATGCGAGTGTGTATCCCCCTGTGCGGGAATAAGCGGATCGCTGGGGTCAATTGTCTTGATTCGTTCTAACCAGAACCACCTACACCGTGAGTCGAGCATCGGTACGGTTCGACCCCGGTGAGTCTTGGAGTGTTCTGCCCGCACTGTTACTGCCAGTGAGTCTTGCGTATTCGTCACGTCCTCACGAGTGAGCGCAAGCGCTTGGACCTGACCCGTTAGGTCCAACTTCCGGCAGAACTTGCCAAAGTCAACACCACGGTCCACAACGAGAACAAAGCCGAACAATAAACAGGACGACCAGCCCTCTACGACAACGCTATCCCAACCGACTACAACCACAACCTAGGCGTACAAAAAGATGGATAGGAACCTAACCCCCAACACGGGACAAAACCCAGACAAACCTTTTGTCGCTCTCCCGATTGGGTCGAATGACATTCACTCAGGAAAGTGCCACCCGAGCCCGAACAGAACCGCTAAGTTCCTCAGGGGAGCAAATCTCTATTCCAGGCGCCTGCATCGCCTTATGTGTTCCCAAAAAGTGCTTGCTCACATCCGATTTGTCAAGGTTCTCAAGAACCCTGAAAAACCTTTCAGCCTCCTTGGTATTTGGTGGTCCATAGGAATTGAGAGCTGCAAAAACAATGCTCCCACCGGAGGATACAGCAGAGAGTGCCTGACTAGTCAGATGCTGAAGTTTTTCAAAGTATTCATCGATATAAATCTTTCGCGCTACCGATTCTGGTTCATCGCTGACGTCGAAAAACACGATAAACCCTCTTAGAGGGGATAATTCAGGTAAATCTTCACCCTCTTGCACGACTGTAATATCCCTTGGGAAATCGTACTGAATTTCATCATCTTTAACTATTACAGAAAAGCTTGCAGCCAGTTGTTCCGCTACGTCCCAAGATTGCTCGGAGCTAACCCCGTATATAAGCATGTTACCCATTTCTACCACCCTTAATGGCTTCCTTGCAGGCTATATAACCAATAAGAATACCTACACATATCAAGAAAATTCCGGCAATCTGGCCGGCAAGAACAGTTGTCCAGGGAAGGGATTTCAACCCAGGTATATATCCAACTACGAAAGGTTCAGCTAAGAAACACAATGCGAGAATTAAGCTAAGCAAAGGGATTCTGTTCGATAAAGAGCCTAATAAGCCAAATATCATTCCTGCAGGCAATGCAGCGAGGAACCAAATCTGGTTATCAGAAAAAATACTAGATGAAAAAAATCCGAGAAGCGCGCCCGTCGCATAGTGGACTGCCAACATAAAAAGGAATGTAAGTACTCCGACAAACGATGAGAGTAGTGTTCTGCCCGATATGGATTTTCCTGCCAGAAATGCGCAGCTTATCCATAAAGACGCCGACCCCATGATTTGCCCCACTAGATTGCGTGAGAAAAGTAGCCCGTTCGCCTGCCCTTCGAGCATAGCTGTTGATGTTGCATGGGAAAATGCATAACCCACGGCGATGGCTAGGCAGACTGTCGGGAGAATGAATTTGTTCATGAGACCTAACGAAAGGACCTATTGGGTGGACCAGTACGCGTTGCAGATTCCCGCGGAGCTCCCGCCTGTCACACTAGCGGAAGCCCAGCTCCCGGGCTTAGCGGTCCTGGAGCTAGTTTTGGTACCCATAGTGGCCGTGGCGGTGTGGGTCTTTGTCCTGTGTATGTATTTAGACGTGCAAATCTTGGAACCGTCAGATGTGTAGCGGCTCCCATAGGTCCAGGTGCCACCGCCGACATTCTCCGTGGCCCGAGGTTTTATGATTGTGGTGTCCACATCAAAAGTCACAACCCCCGAAGTGGGGTTCCCCTCTTCATCCCATGTTAAAATTCGTTCGAAACTATAAGGGATGGATGGTTCGGACTGATTTTCTTGGGCAATAGCTTGGGGAGTTGCAAGGACTAGTCCAGCAACCACGATGGATGCAAGCACTCCCTTGAGCGTGCGTTTCATGCGAGTCTCCTTGTATTTGAGCGGAACTGGGGGCAAGGCCTAGTAGGCCATTCGAACAGCTGCCAATCAAGTAACTGAGTGACACTTTAAATCTATCATCAAATGGCTTGAGCTGCGATGGGCGGCGAGGACAGCAAAACGAGAAGACCCAACAGCCGAAGAGACTGGTGGGTCTCGGAAGTTGGTAGCGGGGGCCGGATTCGAACCAACGACCCCTGGATTATCGGAGCAAATTCGAGCCTATCGGGGGTTACCAGTGGATAACATTGCATTTCAGAGCCCTCAACGATCATTTGGAATCATTCAGAATCATTCAGGATCATGCCTACAGTGCACCGTCTAGTGCACCACCCGCAAGCGCCGACTGCATGGCCGAAACGTCGGTGAGGTCCGTGTAGTTTCGAGCGTTCAATGCTTCGGTGTGACCGAAAAACGCGCTGCGGATCTCAGCGGGAACTCCACGAGCGATCGCGCGGTTATTGAGTACCGTGCGCCAGGCGTGAGATCTCATGGTTGAAATAGTCTCGTCTTCAAGCCGGGCGCCGATATCGCGGTAGAGCGCTGCACATGCCTTGACGGCATTATCTGTCCGCCAGTGCGAGTGCGCATCCCCCGGTGCGGGAATGAGTGGATCGCCGGAGCCAATTGTTTTGATCCGCTCTCGCCAGAACTTCTCACACCGCGCGTCCAACATTGGCACGGTGCGCCCCCGGTGCGTCTTGGACTGTTCCGCCTGCACCGATACCGCGAGCGAGTCTTGTGTGACAGTCGCGTCCTCACGGGTAAGGGCGAGCGCTTCGCTAATACGCAGACCCGTACCGGCCTGGAGGACCGCTAGCGCCACTGTGATTTCGTGTTTCTTGATCGACGTGTGCCGCCTATCTGTTCCCGGTGGTATCGGCCCCGAGGTATCGCGCTCTACAAGGTGATCAACTACTGCGTCGTACTGTGCATCTGTGAGCGCGTGAGACTGTGCGGGCTTGCTCCCCTTGCGCGTAACGCCAAGGTCAATGGATATGCCCCTCAGCGGGTTGTGGTCGATAATGCCCTCGCGAATCAGCTGGTCAAGGACATACTTACTCAACACTGTGCGCGCCTGCCGTGCAGACTCAGCTCCGTGGTCACGCCCAATGTCCTGCAGCGCCTTTTCGAGAGTCCTAAACCGCACGGCATCGCCGATCGTTAGGCCGTCTAACTGTCGGCGCAGCTGCGATAGAGCCAGCTCATAGCGCTTCTTGGTATTAGGCCTCAGGCGCGCTGCTTTTACGGCAGGTTCGCTCACATCGTCAATAAAGGTTGTAATACGTTTCGCCTTCGTCCAGCTGCTCGTGGACGTGTTGAGATACTCGTCGATCTTCTCTTTGGCCTTGGCACGAAATTCGCCCTTCGTTGCCGCCCGGACATGGAATCGTTTGGAGCGTCCTTCCCAGTTCTTGACAGTGAAAAATTCGTCAAACGGTCCTCGCGTGCGCGTGTCAAGGACGCGCTCAACAGTATCTTCACCCGGTTGAAGTGGTGCGCGTGATGCTTGCTGCTTCTTCGCCATGCGCAAAACTATAGCACCACTTTTGTATAGGTTCGAATACTGGTAAACTGTTGGTCATGAACACGCCACGACCTGTCTGCTGGGATTCCTCCGAACTAATGCAGCGCCGCCTCAGTGATGGGGCAACTCCTCAGGAAGAACGCGAGGCTGAGCGAGCAGCCCTCGCGCGTGAACTCAAGACAATCAACACACGGCTAAAAGAGTTGAGTGCTGACATCAAGGCGTCGCATGGTGATAATGCGCTCGCCTCTGCCAGACGCGAACTCAAGGCGTTTAAGAAGGCGCTGACCGACCGGCTACGTGAGCTTGAATACGGAGAGTTACCCGCGCCCGGCCTTCAACCCGGAGCAGCCCCGTCGGCCTACGCCGGTACTCACTGGGGCACATCGTCGGCAACTGACCTCCCCTTTGACGATTGGTTTCCGCCCCTATTCAAATGGTCCTGAATGGTCTAAAATGATTGGCAGCCTTCCGGGCATCGCCAGCGAGGTGTCATCCTCGAAGTAAGTGGGATAACGATTTAGAACCGGACATGAAAAATAGCCCCTAAGCGTGAGCTGCGCAGGCTGGGGTTGTTTTTCCACGTCTGGAGAACCCACTGTGAATATCCACGAAGATATTCTCCGCCTGTCCGTAAAGTCCACAGTCGCTGCTGAAATGCTCGGGCTTTCGCGCGGCACCCTCGCTAATTGGCGAGCTGAAGGTCGCGGCCCCCGCTACATCAAACTCGGCAGGGATGTCCTCTATCGCGTCAGCGACCTTGAAGCTTGGCTCGACGCGCAGCCCACGATTGGTGGTGCTGCGTAATGCAAAAGAAAACAGCCCCCGCTAATCACAACGAGGACTGGTCCATTGAAGTTTGCACTACCAGTGTACCCGCCCCAGTGTCCAAGCGCTATCGGGAAATCAGGAAAGATGCCGTTGGCTGGCAGACCAAGTTGGTCAATTTTCAGACGGATTCACGCCTGAAATCCACCGCATTTGCTGCCGTGCTCTGGCGCGAAGAAACATTGGAGCTACAAACTATTGAAAGTTCCACTGGCATCAATTCTGAAAGTGATGCCAGTGACCAGTCGAAGATTCCGGACAAACCTGCTGGTCAAGATATTCGAGCAGGTTCCGGCCATATACCCCTACGGGAGGGTGGAGTGGCTGGCCGGACGCAGTCCGGTCAGCCACCGCACCCATGCGACTCCGATCCAGCATTCTCGGATCTGTCGACCACGAAGGCTATGTCGACGAATGAGCGTCGCATCGTCATCGGTGTTGACACTGAGTTCACGTATCACGGTAAGACCCGTGTCATCGACGCGTATCAGTTCGCCTGGCGCGATGTTCTCGACCCTGACACGATGTACGAACTTGTCGTGATGCCGTTGCAGGAAATGGAGCAGCGGATTTTGGTTGAGTCGTCGCTCTACGTCGCCTCGCGCATTGGTCGATTCCATCGTTATGCGAACGGGTTGAAGGATGCCGATCAAATTGGTACTTCGGACCTTGACCCTCGTGGTCTTCGACGTGATCAGGTCGTCCGTGACCCTCGCGGCGGTGAGGGGAACCTCCACAATCGTTATTCGATTCCTATCGTTCTGGTTGGGCACTTTCTAAAAGCCGATCTGACAGCGTTTCAACGCGGCTCGTCGAAAGTCACCGACGCTATGCGTCGCGTGACGTCTGCGGGTGGTGGCCTTGTCAGTCTCAAGCCTGTTCGGTTTACGCACTACCTTGGTACTGGCTCATCGCAGCGTCTGTTGCCGTTTAGCGTATCCATCCGCGACACAATGGCGCAGTGTTCGCAAGACCATAGGTCGCTCGCGGCGCTCGGTGAGGTCGCTGGTGTATGTGTCTGATCTGATGTAGGTGGTCCAGTTCGGCTTGGGAAGTAGTCCGTTTCGGCGGCCTGTTTTGGTCCGTTTCAGCGCGGAAAAGTAGGCCAGTTCCCCGGTGCGTTGCTGTGGCTGGTGTGGCCCCTTTTCTGGAAAGGGAAAGGGCCATGCCGATAACCACCCCCCAGTAGGTTTCTGTTCCTGAGAAACGTCCCATCTTCGTTTGGCCGCGAGGTTGGGGACTTGGATTTTTCAGGAAGGGACCAGAAAGTAGATGACGATCAGCATGACCACGATCGAAACTATCAGACAGCTCGACGATGAGGGAATGTCCAGACGAGCGATCGCGAAGGCGGTCTCGGTATCGCGCGCTACGGTCGATAAGTACGTCAACCAGGACGATTTCAGCCCGACTGCGCCGGTGAAGACACGCAAACCAGGCTCAATCGTGCTGGGTGAGGCGTTGTGCGCGGTTGTTGATCAGTGGCTTGAGCACGACCAGCGCATGCCGCGCAAGCAACGCCACACAGCAAAACGGATCTGTGACCGGCTTACCAACGAGCATGGGTATACAGGCTCGTATTCACCGGTGCAGCGCTACGTGAAGCAGTGGAAGAAGGACCATAAAGCCCCAGGCGATGGGTTCATGGAGTTGGAATGGTCACCGGGGGTCATCCAGGTCGATTTCGGCCAGGCAGAAGTCATCATGGCGTCAGCCGCGAGGGTTGTGCACCTTCTGGTGGTGACGTTTCCGTACTCAAATATGAGGTTTTGCAGGGCCTTTGCCGGTGAAACCGCCGAGTGCGTCATTACCGGGCTGCTGGATGTCATCGACGCCGCCGGCGGGGTGCCAACTGAGATGGTCTTCGATAACGCGAGAGGGTGTCAGGAAGTTTGTGTGTGAGGCTCTGATTGAGAAGGAGTTTCACCGATAATGACTACGGTGTCACCGAAGAAGAACCATGACCCGGCGAGGGTCAACGAGATCAGCGAGAAGCTGATGGAAAATCCTGAGCTCGCCAGTTTGATCAGTGAACTGTCGACCTCGGCTGATGATGCAAGCGAGCTGGTCAAAGGCTTGCTGCAGGCATCGATCAACGCTGGTTTGCAGGCGGAGATGGATGCGCATTTGGGTTACGGCCATTCCGACCGCAAGGCGAAAGCCCAGGTGGAAACCGGGCGGGGCAGCAATCACCGCAACGGGTCGTACACCAAGACCGTCGATTCTGGCTACGGCCCGGTGGAAGTGACTGTGCCCAGGGATCGTGCCGGCACGTTTACTCCCCGGATGGTGCCGAAAGGTGCACGCCGACTCACAGAGCTCGACGACATGATCGTCTCGCTGTACGCCGGCGGGATGACCGTGCGCGATATTCAGCACCATTTAGCGACCACCCTTGGGGTGGATATGAGCCCGGATACGATCAGCACCATTACCGATGCGGTCTTGGAAGAGGTCATGATCTGGCAGAACCGTCAGCTCGATGAGTTTTACCCGGTGATCTTCCTCGACGCGCTGCGCGTGAAGATCCGTGATGGCCACCGCGTGGTCAACAAGGCTTGCTACATGGCGGTTGGTGTCGACATGGACGGCATCAAGCACATCCTGGGATTGTGGATCGCGGACAATGAAGGCGCTGCATTCTGGGCATCGGTGTGCGCGGATCTGGCCAACCGCGGTGTCCAGGACGTGTTCATCGTGTGCTGCGACGGACTCAAAGGCTTGCCGGAAGCTGTCGAGGCAACCTGGCCGAATTCGATGGTGCAGACCTGCATTGTGCACCTGATTCGGGCTGCGAACCGGTGGGTGTCGTATCAGGACCGCAAGGGAGTTTCCCGTGCGCTGCGTGAGGTCTACACGGCCGCCAACGAAGACACCGCACGTGCCAGCCTGGATGCGTTCGAGACCAGTGAACTCGGCCGGAAATACCCGCAGTCGGTCAAAGTTTGGCGTGATGCGTGGGAGCGGTTCGTGCCGTTTCTGCAGTTCCCGCCGGCGGCACGACGGGTGCTCTACACCACGAATTCGATCGAGTCGCTCAATGCTGAATTGCGTAAAGCTACCCGTAACCGGGGCCAATTCCCGAACGATACTGCGGCGCTGAAAACGCTGTGGCTGATGATCTGCAACATCGAAGACAAGCGCGCCGCCCAGCGAGCGAGGAAAGCGAAGCGCGAGATTGAATGCAACGGCTATATTGAAGGAGCGAAAGCCACCGGGTGGAAACAAGCCATCAACCAACTAGCCGTGGCTTACCCCGACCGATTCGCGGACTACTTGTAAACCAAACCCCCGCACACAAAGAATCGGACACTCTCTAACGCGACCGCCGTCGGGCGTCGCGTCGGCCCGAAAGTGGTGGAATCGGAGCTTTTCGCCGCGTTCAAAGCGCACTATAGGACCCGGGCGCGGTACTGCAACCCGTATTCGGGCCATGAGAAAGGCAATGTGGAAAACGCGGTCGGCTTCATCCGCCGAAACCTGCTCGTGCCTGTGCCGGAAGTTGCCTCCCTAGCGGAGTTGAACACCCTTTTGGAGTCCGGGTGCGCCGCGTTTGCTACCCACACCCACTACAAGAAGGCAGCCACGGTCGCTGAGCTGTTCACACATGATCAGCATGCGCTTAAAGCGTGCCCGTCGGTGCGGTTTAACCCGGTGCGTTTCGACGTGCGCCGCACCGACAAAACCGGTGTTGTCACGCTAGACGGCAATCGCTACCTGGTCGGGCCTGCCTGGGCGAACAGGCAAGTCACGCTGGAGTTGTCCCACGACACCGTCACCGTCTTAGATGACGACACCAGACGTATCATCGCGCTGCCGAGAGTCTTCGGCACTGCGGACTCGACGGTGATCAACCCGATGAGTCTGCTGCCTGGGTTAGCGAAGAAACCCGGGGCGTGGACGAACTCGCCGCTTCGCCATCACATGCCGGACGCTGTCGTGGGCTACCTCGACGGGGCGGATGCCGCTACACGCCGGGATTTTTTCACCCACGCCGAAACCACCGCCACAGAGTGCGGATTCGACGCCACCGTCACCGCAGCCGCAGCACTGTTAGAGACCGACGCCCAACCAACTGGGCCTCATCTGGGTATCGCCGCACGCTACAGCGCCCCACCACCAACACAACACAGCAGAGCGAACCTCACCACCTATGACCAGCTCCTTGCCACCACAACCACCACCTCACAGCATGCGGAGGCAACCGCAAAGTGACCACCCCAACCCCCAAAGATCGCGTTGTCGCACTTGGCCGCCAGCTCTACCTCACCACCGCCGTACTACGCGAATGCGCAGACCATGCCACCCCACGCCAATGCGACATCCTCATTGAGCTCTTCGAAGCGGAGCTTGAATCCAGGGCCGCATCCAGAGCGCGCCGCCTGATGCACCGCGCGCGTGTCCCGGTACGCAAAACCCTCGACAGCTACGACTGGTCACCGGTCACCCTGCCAGCCGACATCACCCGCGAACACCTCACCACACTCGAGTTTCTCAACGGCAGTGAAGACCTCGTCTTCTACGGTGATGTCGGCACCGGGAAAACACATCTCGCTATCGCACTCGTCACCCAAGCGTGCCTGCAAGGCATCCCCGCAAGATTCTTCACCGCCGCCGGACTTGTCGACCATCTACGCAACGCGAAACACGCAGGCAGGCTCGATAAAGAGCTCACAGCTCTGGGCAAAAACGAACTCCTCGTCATCGACGAACTCGGATACATCCCCATCGACACCGACGGGGCAAGACTGTTGTTCCAAGCCATCGCCGACGCTTACGAACAACGCAGCCTGATCATCACAACCAACCTCGCGTTTTCCCAATGGGGCCAAGTCTTCGGCAACGACGACATGGCAGCAGCAGCGATCGACCGCATCGTCCACCACGGCCGCATGATCACCTTCACCGGCCAGTCCTACCGCATGGCCAACGCCCTCATGAAATAACCCCGAAACCCCAGTAACGCTTAAACGGCCCAAAACCGTGCAGACCTGGCCTAAAAATCCGAGCCGAAATGGCCTACAACAACTTGACAAAACACAGGTGTACCGAAACTCGATGTGGGTGAGTCGATCACTGACATGAGTCGAATGGCACGCGAGGATCTGCCTCGATTCCTTGAATATGGTGTAAACGACGCGGTCATCGTGGTTGAGTATCTCCGCATGGTCTGGGGCGTTAACTGCACCCCTCCCGTAACAATTTCATCTGGTGGTGCTGCCGCTGCCCGTGATGGCATTCTCAATTATTGGGTGTCTGCCGGTTTTATTCCGCCGTTAAAACTGGTTGAAGGGTGTAACCGCCTCTTTCAAAAGCACTTCCAAGGGCTTCGCAAAGTTTCTAAGACTGTTGTGGAAGGGTCCGAAGATGACAGCTCTCGGTTGAGCTATTACGACGTTCGCGGTTTGGAACCCTTAGATGGTGCCGCAGCTCAGGCGCTCGCCGCGTTTGCATCCGCGTATCACGGTGGGTTTAACGGGTGCCTGTCTGTTGGGTATTTCCCGAAAAAGACCTACGACCATGACCTTCAGTCTGCCTATCCGACCGGTATGGGGTCTTTGTACGACGTTGACTTCGCCCACCCCGACGGGTGTATCAAGCACGTCATCAAGAACCGTGAGTTGACCCTTGATGACTTTGCTGAATATGGCTATCAGACACCATTGGTCGCGTGGGTGGAATTCGACTTCCCGGAGGATGTTCGACAGCCATCATTGCCGATTAATCATGAAAGTTCGCTTTTCTACCCGTTGTCGTCGCATCGCTCTGACCCTGATGAGAAGCAGGGTGTGTGGTGTTGCGGGCCTGAGTTGTTGCTTGCGCTGAAGCTTGGCGCTCGGGTTGAGGTGCAAATTGGTTACGTACTGCACCTGCTTGAGGTTGGCCCCGACGAGAATCGTCAACTCTCCATGTCGCTGCGCCACTCCCTAAAGCGGATGGTTATCGACCGTGGCACTGCGAAAAAGGTGTTCGGTAAGGGTTCTCTCGAAGAGAAAACCATC